>NZ_JBFBLH010000012.1:0-141727 GCF_040702585.1 Rhodococcus sp. NPDC079359 | reverse complement strand
CCGGTGGCGGTCTTCGCGTAACCGCAGCCGGCTTCGAGATCTTTCAGGCTCATGGTGACGATCGCGGTGACGGGCAGGCCTCGGTGTGTGCCGAGAGTCCCGGAGGCAAGTGTGTGCCGGAGCGCCAGTTTCAGGGCGTCGTGACGACGTTCGTTCTGGGTGCGGATGTCACGCTGGGCGGCGGCCTCCCGCGTTGACGCCGCCGCCTCGGCCCGTGCCTGACTGCTCTCGGTATCGCCGCGCCCGGCAGCGGTACGCCTGGCAGCAGAGGCGTCGGAGTAGGCGTCGTCAGAGCCTGTACCGCAACCGCATTCGATGCCGCCTCCGCATTCGTCGTGACCGCATTCGTCGTGACCGCAAGGGCCGTCACCGCACGGGCCGTCACCGCATGGACCGTCGTTCCAGAGTCCCGCATCACGTCGCCACCGGTTTTCCCGCTTGGGTAGCGGTGGTGTTTCGGAATTGGAGTCCCCCGATCTTGCATCACTCGCCCCTGCTTCGCGGGGCGTGGTCCCGGGCTGCGGTCGTGCGTGGGCATCCTCGCCGGAGGTGTGGTCGTCCTCGTCGCTTCCGGTGTCGTCGTCGACGATCGGTTTGCCGTCGGCGGGGTTGTACATGCCAGGCTTCGCGGCTTTCGAGAACAGGGCTTCGAGGTAGGCGCGTAGTTCGGGGTCGACGCAGAATTTGCCTTCCGACATACCGTCGGCACCTTGCTCACCGAGATAGAAGAACGCATCCCTACGTTTGCGCAGCTTCGGTTTTCCGTCCTCGTCTTCGTCTTCATCGTCGTCGTGATCGCCGTCGGGGTTGAGGATCGAATCCAGTGACGCCACCAACGGCGCGAAGTCGTCGGGGCGTCTGGTCGATGCGTAACCCACCAACTGCTCTTCGGCGAGATCGCGGGTCTGCGGATCGACGTCCTTGGGCAGATGGCGAAAGAACTCGCGAATCATCTGCACATGCTTGGCATCGAGCAACCCGGCCCGTAAAGCTTCGGCGGTGTGCGGCAGCAACGGCGGCAGAACTTCACCGGAGAACGAGGTGCGATCCCCCAACTCCGCAGCCAGTCGTACCCGAGCACCCGCAGCTCGTGGGGTGATCCGCAGCATCCACGCCACCGAGGACGGGACCGAGCCCGGATACACGTCGAGGCCGTGCTGCGCGATCAGCTCGTTGAGCCAGGTGTACGAGTAGGCCGACAAGGATCGGGTCACCGTCTCCATGCGTTGGATCACCGCACGCCGGTCGGCGTTCGTCCACGACACCGACGCCTGCCCCGCCAACTCCGCGACCGCGGACTCGACCCGCTCCACGAATGCCGACAAGTCGGGATCGGACACGTCAGGGGCAGGCGGCACCACATCGATGCCGTCCACCCCTGATCCGCCGTCCCCCGAAAGCATGAACAAAATCTACCGCGACCCACCGACAAGTTTTCGAACAGATTTACGAACAGGGCGAGACGACTGTCGACGGCTGCGCCCACCATCTACGCAGTCACGGTGGTAGGAACTGACGTGAGCCATCCGAACCGCATGATCGGCATTCGGAGCTGAACGATCCTGGCTTGAACAATTCGCCTGGCGGGTGGTGGCTCAACCTGTCAGCGGGCGCACTCGATGTCGGTAGCGTCAGGGCTATGGCATCGAGCACGTATCGCCCGGAATGGTCGAACGACGATCTGCAGCAGAATGTCTCGGAAGCGCAGTGGGTGGACTACAACCTCGACGGCCTCGCCACAATCACAGTGGGCTCGCTGGTCCCCACTGCGTTCGACGCCTTTGCCCGTGTCCTGTATCCCGTACGTGCCAGCACGACCCAGCATGCATCGTCGAAAACCGTTGCACCCTGGCGTGATCAGCTGGAATCCATAATCGAAGTACTCGCTCGAAGCACGACGGCACCGGATGAGTGCTGGTTCGCCGTCTGGGAAGGCAACACAGCACTCGACGACATTCGCGCGACGGCACCGACCGCACACATCGCCGGTTACGGCTATTTCCTGTTGAAGGGACCGGTCTCACGCGCAACCGACACTCTCGAAGGACTGTCACCGAATCTGTGGTGGCCCACCGATCACACATGGTGCGTGGCTCAGCACTTCGACTTCACCTGCGCGTATCTCGGTGGCAGCACGGAGACTGTCTCGGACATCCTTGCGCTCGCCGAAGTCGAGTCCCGGCCGGTCCGCGTCAATCAGAACATCACTGCCGGCTACGACGAGACCCACTAGCCATTCGGCGACAAAACTCGACCACCGCGCTGCGTCAGAACTGCGCCCTCGGCGCTCCCATTCCCTGGTCGATTTGGAATGGTCCGCTGGCGGAGGGCGCTATCGGGAAGTCGAAGATCGCGGTGGGGATGTACACGGTGGCACAGGAATTGGGGATGTCCACCACCCCGGACAGGCGTCCTTCGATCGGGGCCGAACCCAGCAACAGGTATGCCTGCTCGGGACTGTAGCCGAACTTGGTGAGGTAGTCGATCGCGTGCATGCATGCGTTCTGGTACGACAGGTCGGAGTCCAGATACTTCTGCTCACCGTCGACGGTCACCGAAATGCCCGAGAAGGCAATCCATTCCGAGTACTGCGGCGCGGTGTTGCCGGGCATGAAGATCGCGTTTTCGCTCACCCCGTAGGTCTCCATGCCACCCTTGATCAGGTCGACGTGCAGGTCCATGAAGCCGCCCATCTCGATGGCGCCACAGAACGTAATCTCTCCGTCTCCCTGCGAGAAGTGCAGGTCTCCGAAAGACAATTTCGCCCCCGGCACGAACACCGGATAGAAGACGCGAGTGCCCTTGGTGAGGTTCTTGATGTCCTGATTTCCGCCGTTCTCGCGGGGCGGTGCCGTGCGAGCGGCTTCACCTGCGACACGGGAGAATTCGTCGCCGCTCAGTGATCCGAGAATTGCCCCGTCGAGTTCTGGGGCAAGTGCCAGTGGCGGAACTCGATTCGGGTCGGTAGCGATCAAGGCACCTTCACGGGCGTTCCACTTCGCCAACAACTGCGCCGAGGGCGCGGTCCCCATGAGGCCGGGATGGGTGATGCCGGTGTACTTCACGTGCGGAACGTGACGAGATGTGGTGGTCTGCCCCGAGAAATCCCAGATTGCCTTGTACGCGTCGGGGAATCGATCGGTGAGGAACCCGCCGCCGTTCTCCTTGGCGAAGATTCCCGTGTAACCCCAGCCCTGACCGGCCAGCGGACCCGAATCCTCCTGCGGGATCGGCCCTACGTCGAGGATGTCGACGATCAACAGGTCGCCGGGCTCGGCTCCCTCGATGTGGAACGGCCCGGACAGTGTGTGCACGTTGTTGAGCGGCGCATTCAGAATGTCCTCGGCGGAATCATCGTTGTGGATGGCCCCGTCGAACCATTCGCGGCAGTGGGCTCGAAAAGATGTGCCGGGTTTGACCGTGACCGCCGCCGGAATGTCGGGATGCCATCGGTTGTGGCCGACGATCTCCTGTTCGGTGAAACTCTTCGTCGAGTCGAGCGGAAACAGCAGTTCGGGCACTGGACACCTCCGGTTGCGCGGATTCCCCTGCCTCGATCATTGCACCGTCGTGGTGCATCCGGCCGCATATGGCGTGTAAATCTTGTATGACGTTGTGCCGGAACGTCGCTGATGCGACATCTAACGCTACCCTCGGATACGTGCCCACCTACAGCTTCCGCTGCGCACAGCGTTGCGCCCCCGTCGAGCAGCGATTCTCCATGGCCGACGTGCCCTCCGAGGTGCCGTGTCCGGCATGCGGGCAGGCGGCAGCCCGAAAGATCTCCTCACCCGTTCTCGGTCGAGGAAACAGCGCGGCGATGAAAGCGCACGATGCCGCCCGCGCCACCGCGGACACGCCCACCGTCGTCACGTCCGTGCCTCACCAGGGGAGGGCGGCGACAAGCACGACATCGAACCCGCTTCATCGACGCCTGCCGCGACCCTGACACCCGCGTTTCCCTTTCCTCCCGACGGGGAAGTCCGACGGTATGTCCGAGCTGCCTCCTCCCCCATCCATCGCCGACGGTGCTGCCACCGATGACGTCGTCGCCTGGGTTGCCGAGCACCTGGGCGATCTGACTCGCGAGGGGGCGGACGGGGTCACCGCCGGTGCCATTCGAGGTGGGCAGTCCGCTGCCGATACCGCGCTGGCCGGACTCGACATCACCGGCTATGCCCGCGATCGAAGCACGTTCCTCCCGGTGAATCGCCGAGGTGCAAGCCGCATGTCGCCGTACATCCGCCACGGACTGCTGACGCTGCGCGAAGTGTGGGACGCGGTCGCCGACGCTCCCTCCCGCGACCGTTCCCGCTACCGCGACGAATTGATGTGGCAGGAATATGCTCGCCACCTCTATGCACGGGTCGGAGCGGATCTCGGCCGTTCACTCCGCCGTGAGCAGCCGCGTCCGCAGGGCTGGACCGCGCAGCCGTGGCCCGAGGAGATGAACTGCATGTCCTCGGTGGTCGGTGAATTGCACGGCGACGGTTGGCTCGTCAATCAAACTCGCATGTGGCTGGCGTCCCAGTGGGCAGTCCGCGCCGGTGCGACGTGGCGCGATGGCGAGGACGAGATGTTCGCCCACCTACTCGACGGCTCTCGCGCAGCCAATCGCCTCGGCTGGCAGTGGACCGTCGGCACCGGAAGCGGGAAGGTCTACGGCTTCAGTCGATGGCAGGTGAACAAGCGAGCACCGTCCCTGTGCCGCAACTGCGCACTGAAAGATGCGTGCCCCATCGAGAATTGGCCCGACGACGATCTCGGCCCCGCGGTCGACGGCCCGGATCTGAACAAGGCTCCGATTCCCGCCGGCCCTGTCCACGTCGAAGGCACTGGCGCAGAACAAGTGTGGATCACAGCAGAGTCGCTCGGCACCGCAGACCCGGCCATGGCAGCGCAGCCCGATCGACCTGCCGTGTTCGTGTTCGACGAACCGCTGCTGCGGAAACTGAGGCTCTCCGGCAAGCGGCTGGTGTTTCTCGCCGAGACGCTCGGTGAGATCGCGTCGACCCGCCCGTTGGAGGTGCGCCGCGGTCGAGTGGCCGACGAACTCTCCGGGCGCCCTTTGGCCACCACCTGGGCACCCGTTCCCGGCTTCTCCCGCATCGCCGACGCCGTGGCCCCGGTCGAGTTGCATCCGTGGCCGTGGCTGGTGCGTCCCACCACGTCCTCGGTCAGATCGTTCAGCGCGTGGCGTCGGAGTCATTGAACAAGTAAGTCACCGACCGAAACTATCTCCGCTGCACCGAAATCTGGCCGTCTTCACTGGTGATCGACACCGACCTCGGTGAATTCGGATCGTCGACGACGTCGATGTCGACATCTCCCTTCTCCGACGTCGCCTCGACGTCGTAGAAGTCGGCTGCCGGCAGTTCGATCGTGCTGTCGCCCTGCATGTTCTGTACACGGACCGAGTCCGGTGGCACCCTCGAATCCAGGGCGATCCTACCGAACGTCGTGTCCACCTCGACTGCCGACACAGCCGCGTCCGTGATGTCGACGTCACCGAATCCGGTGGTGATGTCGAGGGTTCCGGCAGATCCCCGAGCGGTCACGGATCCCGCGGACGTGGACACCGATGCCTGCGCGTCCACGTCGGAGAGCTCCACGTCGCCTGTTGCTGCGTCGATGTCGACAATCAAGCCGGCGGGTATCCGTAGTTCGAGGCCGATGTCGCAGCTGCCTCGCTTGCGGTAGGAACACTCCACAGCGATCGTCGAGCCGTCGTCGCTGATGTCGACTGTCGGAGTATCTCCTCGGTACGAGCCGTCGGCCCGTACGTGCAACTCCGAGTCGGGGCTCATGGACACCGACACCTTGGCGAATCTGGTTGTGACGGAGAGATTGTTCCCGACGATCGCCGTATCGGCGGAGTAATCGAAAGACTGCATCTTCGGCGTGGTGAAGCCGACGGCGAGGGTGGCCGTCGTGGCCGCTCCTGCGGTACCCACCACTACGACGGCAACCGACACGGCGACAGCAGTGCGCCAGAGAACTTTTCTCACTGAATCGCTCCCAGATATCGCAGGACGGCCATGACACGGCGGTGATCGGCGCTGTCTCCGAGCAGACCGAGCTTGGCGAAGATGTTCCCGATGTGCTTCTCCACGGCTGCTTGACCGACCACCAGAGCAGTGGCAATTCCGGCGTTCGACTTGCCTTCGGCCATTGCGGTCAACACTTCTCGCTCGCGCGGGGTCAGCGAATCGAGTGGATCCGATCGTGGGGCCCGAGCCAGGATCTGCTGCACCACTTCTGGATCGATGACCGTTCCACCGGTGGCCACGGTCCGCACGGCATCGGCGAATTCGTCCACGTCGGCTACTCGGTCCTTCAACAGGTAGCCGACACCGTCCGTGCTCTGCCGGATGAGCTCGGCCGCGTACCGTTCCTCCACGTACTGCGAGAGCACGAGAACCCCTACAGCGGGCCACCGTTGGCGAATGACCAGCGCTGCGCGCAGACCTTCGTCCAGGAAGGTGGGCGGCATGCGTACGTCGATCACGCAGACATCGGGAAGCGGATCGGCAGCGGACATGGCCGCGAGCAGTTCCGACGCGTCGGCCACCTTGCCGATCACGTCGGCTCCGGCATCGGTCAGCAGGCGAGCGACGCCCTCTCGCAACAGAACCGAATCGTCGGCGATGATCACTCGCACGGGATGCTCACCTCGAGCCGCGTCGGGCCACCGGACGGCGACGTGATGGACAGGGTTCCGTCGATACCGCTGAGCCTGTCCTCGAGCCCGGCCAGGCCGCCTCCCGGTGCCGGATGTGCTCCTCCACATCCGTCGTCGACCACCGTTACCCGCGCTGCGGACGCGTCCCTCGAGACATCCACTCGGACGTGGTTTGCTTTCGCATGCTTGCTGACGTTGGTCAGAGCCTCCGAGACGACGAAGTAGACCGTCGACTCGACGGTGGCGTCCGGACGTCGATCACCGGAGAGGGCCGGGTCTATCCGGAACGTCACCGGTACCGTGCACAACGCCGCGACGGACGACAGTGCGGCGTCGAGGCCACGGTCGGTCAGGATCGGCGGATGCAGACCGCGGGTGAGGGTGCGGATCTCGCCGATCGCGTTCTTTGCTTCTCGATGTGCGTCGTCCAGCAGTTCCTTCAACACCGCGTCCTCGCTCGCCGAGACGCGCGACTTCGCCTGCCCCAGTGACATTGCCACCGAGACGAGACGCTGCTGAGCCCCGTCGTGCAGATCGCGCTCGATGCGACGGCGTTCGGCATCCGCAGCGTCGACGACACGAGCTCGACTCACCGTCAATTCGTCCACTCTCCTACTGGACTCCGATCGGCCGAGAAGGGCTGCGGCACTCCACCAGTCGAGTCGCGCCAGGGCGGTGAGCAGCAGCGGCACTCCCGCAACGAAGGTCACCAAGGATGCGAAGCCGACCAACGCGACGAACGGATAGCCCACCCGCTCGCCGATTTCGAGCTGGTTGGCGACCGGATTCGTCACGATCCAGGCGACCGGGGCCAGGGCGAGAACCGGCAGGGCCACGAAGAGCGCCGGCAGCAAGAACAGCAGAACAGCCGATACCGGAATGCGGATGAGCCAGTAGCACAACGACTTCCACAATCCGATGTCGCGGAGGCACCAGACGAACATGCGCCAACTGGTCGGGTACACGGTCACTTCGGGGCCCTCGATGGCAATTCCACCGGTGAAACCGATTCCGGCACGCGCTGCACGGTCCATCCACTTGAGCGCCACTATCGTCAGCGCGAAGACGAGCACCCCGCTGAGCGCAAACGGCAGTGCGCACACCGCCAGTATCAGCAGGCCCAGGATCATCCAACCGCCCAGCCCGGCGACCGTCGATGCCAGCAACGACGCCACCGCAAGCCACCAGTGCGGCGATATCCACGCCCTGAGTGGATTCAGGGGAATCGGTAGAGCCTCGTTCATGCGGATCAGCCTAAGTCGGGTGTCGTCGGCTTGTCCGCAGTGTGAACCCACGGCCCGAGGTAGGGCTGGCCCTACCGTCGATCCGTGGGTCGATCGTGGTGTTTTCCGTGCCACGGTCGACCAGATTCGACAGGTATGAACCTGAACATCCTCGATGTGGACCGATTGTCGTCCGTGCCCGTATGGGTCGTCTTCGCTATCGTATTCGTGCTTCTGGCGTTCGAGTCCGCGTCGTTGCTCGGTCTTTTCACACCAGGAAACAGCGTCCCGATCACGCTCGGGGTGCTGACGTCGATCGGCGTCGTACCGTGGCTCCCTGCCGTCGTCACCGCCGCGGTCGCGTCAAGCCTGGGGGCGCAGTGGGCGTTCTGGCACGGTCGCCGCACCGGCACGGTGTTGGGTCTCGGGCGCGCGGAGTCGGCGCTGCCTGCCGCGGTGATCAGGGTTGTCCACGGGCTGGCCACACACGCACGATCACGACCACGCACTGTCGCCACTGCCGGTCACCTCATCGGGGGTGTCCGCACCATCACGCCCCGACTCGTGGCGACCTCCTCACTGCGGCATCGCGAATACATGGTGCTCAGCCTGCTGGCCGCTGTCGTGTGGGCAGGTGTACTGGTGTCGGCCGGAGCGTGGCTGGGCGACCGGACCATCATCAGGACCGCCCTGGGATACGCCTGGATTCCGGCTCTGACGATCATGATCGCGACCCAGCTCAAGCGTCGAACACGCTCGTCTTCTCCCGAACTTGTCAGAGCCCGGTGATATCAAGGATGTAGAGAGATACGACAGAAAGGGATTCGCATGTCCGCACGCTTCGATACCTGCCACGGCACACTCGTGATCCACGCGGTCGGCGGTGCGGAGTGCACGGAGCCGGACTGCGTGGACCTCGAGTACGTCCGCCACTTCCTGGTGCTCGAATGCGAGGATGTCACCGGCGGCTGCCAGTGCACCGCCCTCGTGGAGTTCGCTCAGGCGTCCTGACGTCGAACCACCGGCTGCTGCAGCTCGGTGACCCAGTTCTCCTGCGGCTGTGGCTCCGATACCAGGTAGTACTCGCGGCAGATGCCGGAGAGTTCGTAGCCGTTGGCCTCGATCCACGCCATGAACTGTTCCCACGTCTCACCGATCGTGGCCATCGAACCGTGGTGAACGGTGGTCACCGCGAGTTCGACGGGCGGAAGCTCACGAACCTCGAAGCCCTCACCCGAAACGACCTCAGGTGTCACCTCGAATGCGGCATGCACGGTGACGCCGCTGCCGTCCCCGTCGTCGACGGCCTCGTACATGGCGATCGACGACGGCCCGAACGTCACGCCGTGCCCGGCTAGCGTCTGGGCGAGTCGGGCGTACATCGGGCCGATGACCGGGCCGATGTTCTCGGGTCCGAACCCGGCGGCGGTCTCGGTGACGAGAGCAACACGGGTGGGTGGCAACGACTTGGTGTCCACGGTGATCATCGAAATCCCTTCGGTGTGGGAGAGCCGCGCATCGATGCGACGCAGACGAGCGGCATCGAGATCGAGTCGACGCGCGACATCATCACGCTTCGCGGCAAGCATCTCGCGCAGCCGATCATCATCGACCTGGCCGTGCACGATCTGCGTCACCTCGTCGAGCCTGAACCCGAGGTCCTTGAACATGAGAATGCTTCCCAGAACCTCGAACTGCGAACCGTCGTACGAGCGATAGCCCGTGAACGGATCCACCCGTGCCGGCGTCAACAGCCCGATCTCGTCGTAATGCCGAAGCATCCGAACCGACACCCGGCCGATCGATGCGAACTCTCCAATGCTGAACATGACCCTCCGAGGTTCTCGTCTCACACAGTGTGAGGGTCAAGAGAACAAAATCGGGTGCACTGGACCGCGGTGAGCGCGGTCAGCTGCACCCGATTCTTCAGCGCACGGGAATCGAGAAGCGAACCGCCGACCCGATGAAGTCGACACGTTCGCCTCCTGCTCGCTCCAGCGTCGCGATCGAGGCCGCGTTGTCCACCTCGCATACCGCCGTTACCCGGGCCATGCCCACATCAGCGGCGAGCCTCAGCATCTCGCGAACTGCCCAGGAGGCAACTCCCCGACCTCGTTCGGACGGTCGAACCCCGTAGCCGAGGTGCCCGAGACGGTCGGCGAGTTCATGGCTGTCGTGTCTGAGTGCGATGCCGCCCACTACGCGTTCACCCTGCACGATCCAGCGGTACGTGCACTCGGCGTCGACCCGAAGCCGCTCGACCCAGTCCGAAAAGCCCTGTGCCGACTCCACATCGTCGTCGGCCTTCAGCCCGAAGCCGTCCTCGTGGAACCCAGGCCCCCACTCTGCATGAGCCTCCCGCCAGGCGGCGGCGAAGTCATCGGAGGGAACGACGAGGTGCACCGGCCGACGGTAGCACCGGATCGAGGCGCACCCCGATCCGACGTCCGTTCATCGAGGGGTGATGGAACCGAGGAACGAGGTGGTCCAGATGGCCGAGTTTGCCGATCCTGCAGCATCGTTCGTCGGAACCAGACCGTTGAGTGTCACCTGTCCGCCGGTCAGGCCGAGAGCAGGCTGCGGCGGCAAGGTGAAGCCGCAGGACTGCTGCACGGTGCCCGGTTCGATCGGCAGATCGATACGACGGCACTGTCCGGTGGACGTGGCAGTGAGCGCAGGCGTGACACCGTAGCTCGTGATGCTCAACGATGCGCCGAAATCCGGAGACGACGGGTTCTGGTAGCAGATCGATGCGGTGGCTGCGACGTCCGCGGAGGGCTCGGTCGATGCCGCGCCGGTGGCGGCGTCCACCGACACCGCGTGAATCTCCGTCGTGCGCACACCACCCGGGCATGCAGGAGTGCTTCCGGTCGAGACCGAGTTCACCTCGCGCCCGACGCTGTACTTCACGGAACCGGTCGGTTGCGGTGTTCCCGCAACGGGTTCCGGAACGGGAGCGGTCCCTTCACCGAGTGTGTAGAGCGTCCACAGCGAGCCGGTGCGTCCGTCCGGCAGGCGAAGCGGGTTGGCGATCGAGTTGCTGGTCGCGACACCGTCGATGACCCCGGAATCGTTGGGGTTCACTCGCAGAACACAATCGACGGCCGCGCGACCGGGCAACCCGATCATGAACTCGATCCCGCACGGCCCGTACATCGACAACTCGCCCAGTCCGGGGGCTGTCAGTGCGCCCCACTGGTCGAGGAAGGCCTGGCCGTCGATGATCGGCCCGGCGCACACGTAGATCGGTCCGACGTTCTGAGCCGTCGGGTTCTGCAGGAAACCCGTCGACGGGTCGTTGGTGAAGGTGTACATCCGCGCGTCGAGGCGTTCGACAACGGTCGACGAACGCGGGGAGCCGAAGTAGTCGTTGCACGCCGCGTTGTCCTCCGCGGTCGGACGCTGGCCGCTGTCTACGGTACGGAAAACGCTGAAGCTACCCGGCCCGTTGTCGATGGACCCCATGATGGTCGCTGGTGCCGGACTCGGCGCAGGATCCGCCGAGGCCGTAGCGATCGGACACAACGCGACCGCCACTGCAGACACCACGACGCCGCGCAACCACTTCTTCGACACTTCGTATCCCCCGGAAAAATAGTGGATCCGCAATTGGTGCAGATCGGACTCACCCCGCCGAGGAGACTAACGCAACAGCCGTTGAGAAGCGAGAGGTGGCCCTAGGGGCGCAGGTTCAATCCTGTTGTCGTCGAGAAGTAGTGAGCGGACTCCGCGCGTGGGGCGATTCGGAGGACATCGCCCTGCGACGGGGTTGCGATATCGGGGATGCGCGCGATGATCTGTGCCCCGACGGTGCCGAGATTCGACGCGTCCTCGACGGTCCGGCCGTAGATGTAGGCGTCCGCACCGAGTTCCTCGACGACGTCGACGACGATGTCGGTTCCGGACTCGGAGAGCGTCCACGCTTCCGGTCGCACGCCCATCGTGACGCGGCTGCCGTCGATCCGGTCGGCGATGGCGCGCTCGATGGGGACCGACAGCGAGCCCAGCTTCGCGGCTCCGGCGACCACGTCCACCTCGAACAGATTCATCGCGGGAGAGCCGATGAACCCGGCGACGAAGGCGTTGACCGGGCGCTCGTACAGCTCCTTCGGGCTGGCACACTGCTGCAGCACACCGGCTTTCATGATCGCCACGCGATCACCCATCGTCATGGCCTCGACCTGATCGTGGGTGACGTACACCGTGGTGGTGCCGAGCCTGCGCTGCAGTAGCGAAATCTGCGTGCGGGTCTGAACGCGAAGCTTGGCGTCGAGGTTGGACAGCGGCTCGTCCATGAGGAACACCTGCGGGTTCCGCACGATCGCGCGGCCCATCGCGACGCGCTGACGCTGACCGCCGGAGAGCGCCTTGGGTTTACGGCCCAGGTAGTCGGTGAGGTCGAGAATCTTCGCCGCTTCCTCGACGCGTCGGCCCACTTCGGCCTTGTCCATCCCGGCGATCTGCAGTGCGAAGCCCATGTTCTTGGCGACGGTCATGTGCGGGTACAGCGCGTAGTTCTGGAACACCATCGCGATGTCGCGTTCCTTGGGTGCCAGCGAGGTGACGTCGCGATCGCCGATCTTGATGGCACCGTAGTCGACGTCCTCCAGCCCGGCGAGCATGCGCAACGAGGTGGACTTTCCGCAGCCGGACGGACCGACGAGAACCAGAAACTCGCCGTCCTCGATGGCGAGGTCCAACGATTCGACCGCCGCGACGTCCGATCCCGGATAGAGCTTGGTCGCTCCTTCGTACGTGACCTGTGCCATGGGAGTACTCCTTTGTAGAGGTTAGAAGAATCGATGCGCGGAGCCGGAGGGCTCGGCGGTCAGAAAAGTGGGTTCCGGCAGTTCGGATCGCGCTGCACCGGTTGCGATCTCGTCCGCGACAGCCTGGACCAGCTCCGAGGGCACCAGCGCAATGGCAGAGCCGCCGAATCCCCCGCCGGTCATCCGGGCCCCGTATGCACCCGCGCGCAGCGCCGCATCGACCGCACTGTCCAGCTCCGGTGAGCTGACCTCGTAGTCGTCTCGCAAGGACGCGTGCGAGGCCGTCATCAACTCACCGAGTTCGGCTCCTGCGGCGCCGCCGTCGAGCAGTTCGGCGGCCTCCTCCACTCGGCGAATTTCGCTGATCACGTGGCGAACTCGCGCGATCAGGGTGTCGTCGACGAGTCCCGACACCGCCTTGTCCAGATCGAGACCGCGCAGCGTCGTCACCCCCAATTCGGCGTACGCGGTGTCCAGCGCCTTCCGGCGTTCCCCATACTGGCCGTCGACCAACCGATGCGGCGCGTTGGTGTCGATCACCAGCAACCGAGTTCCCGACGCGGCGAGATCGAGGGGTATCTGACGCGTCGAACCGTCGAGACAGTCGAGTAGCAGCGCATGTCCCGACTGGGCCGACATCGCGATGTTCTGATCCATGCCGCCGGTCGACGCACCGGCGATCTCGTTCTCGGCCCGAATACTGGCGTCGATCAACGCTTTCCGATCGACCTGCAGATCGAAGAGGTCATCGAGCGCCAGCGCGAACGAGCATTCGAGGGCCGCCGAGCTGGACAACCCCGAGCCCACCGGTACCGAGGAGTGCACGGCAACATCGACTCCGCCCACACCGTGTTCCCGCAGTGCCCAGGACACACCTGCCACGTACGCGGCCCAGCCCGACGGCGTGCCCGGCCCGATGTCGCCGAGCTCACCGGTCCACGGCTCGTCGGTGTGTGTGGACACGGCACGCATCGTGGTGTCCTCGCGCCGCCGTACAGCGACTGCGGTGGCGTACGGCAGCGCGAACGGCAACACCAGTCCGCCTGCGTAATCGATGTGCTCACCGATGAGATTGACGCGTCCGGGAGCGATCCAGACGCCGTCGGGTTCGCCGCCGAATGCGCTACGAAACAGCGCGGCGGCACTATCGGCGAGGTTCTCCTCGGCAACGACGTCGAGCCAGTTCACGTCAACACCTCGCGCAACCGATCGGCAATCCGCTCGGGTGTGGTGTCGTTGACCCACGCCCCCATTGCCGATTCGGATCCGGCCAAGAATTTCATCCGACCCGGTGAACGCATCATCGAAAACAGTTGCAGGTGCAGTCTTCCCAGTTCACGGTCGGCTCCGACCGGGGCCTGATGCCACGCTGAGATATACGGCACTTCGTCTACGCCTTCGAAGAATGCATCGACACCGCGCAGCAGCTCGCGGTAGACCCCGGCCAGCTCGTCTCGCTCTGCACCGTTCAACTCGGCGAGGTCCGCGACGTCGCGACGAGGAGCGAGATGCACCTCGACGGGCCAGCGCGAAGCCGCCGGGACGTACGCGACCCAGTGTTCGGCATCGACGACGATGCGTCGACCCGAACGCAGCTCGGCGGCGAGTACATCGGCCAGCAGCACTCGACCGGTGCGCTCGAAGTGTGTGCGCGACTGTCGCATCATGGCGTCGGTGCGGGGCGGAAGGTAGGGGTAGGCGTAGATCTGACCGTGCGGGTGCGTCAGCGTGACGCCGATTTCCTTGCCACGGTTCTCGAAGCAGAACACCTGCTGCACGCCCGGTATTGCCGACAGAGCCGCTGTGCGATCGGCCCAGACGTCGATGATGGTGCGGACGCGGGAGAGCTCCAGCGAGACGAAGGAAGCCTCGGGATCACTGGCGAAGCAGATCACCTCGCAGCGTCCGGTGCCGGGCGCGAGCGGCCACAGCGCCTCGCCGTCCACCTCTGTCGGAAGCGTCTGTTGTGCAGCAGTTTCGGACAGTGATGGGAACCGGTTCTCGAACACCACCACGTCGTAGTCCGACGCCGGGATCTCGGTGGCCGGGCGGCCCGGCCGGCTCGGTGCCAACGGCGACGCGTCGGCCGGGGGCAGGAACGTGCGGTCCATTCGCTGCGCGGCGATGACGATCCATTCGCCTGTGAGGACGTCGAATCGCATCTGCGACTGCGACATCGACGGTGAGAGAGCGCGGGTATCGACCAGGTCTCGGGTGGCTCCGCCGGAGACGTAGGGCTCGGTGTCGTCGTAGTAGATCAGCTCGCGGCCGTCGGCCAGAGTGGTCGACGTCTTGCGCAGGGCGTGCGTCGTGGCGTCATGCGTGGTCATCGAGTACTCGTTCCTCGTTCGTGTCGACGGGTCTTCCGGCGATCACCACGTCGTCGACCACCTCGGACAACGCGTCCTGCACGCCGGGGTCGAGCCCGGCATCGGTGACGAACACGTCGACGCGGGAGAGCGGGATGGTGTTGGCGAGCGCGCGGACGCCCCATTTGGTGTGGTCGGCCAGCACGATGACGCGTCGAGACGATGCCACCAGCGCCTGATTGGTCTGCGCTTCCATCAGATTGGGGCAGGTGAGCCCGGATTCGATGTCCACTCCGTGCGTTCCGAGGAACAGCATGTCCAGGTGGATGCTCTGCAGCGCGCTGACGGTGAGTGGTCCGACCAGCGCATAGGAGGGCGTGCGTTGTCCGCCGGTGAGCAGGACGGTCTGATCCGTTCGGCCCCCGGTGTGGAAGACCTCGGCAACGGGAAGCGAATTGGTGACGACGGTGATGTCCGGGATGTCGAGTAGTTCCTGGGCGAGCGCGTGAGTCGTGGTACCGCCGGAGATGCCGATGGAGGTCCCCGGTCGCACGAACCGCGCTGCGGCCTTGGCTATGTCCGCCTTGGCATCTCGATCCAGTTCGGACTTCGCGGAGAAGCCCGGCTCGAACACGCTCGCCGATCGCGGCAGCGTGACACCGCCGTGCACCCGCTCGACCAGACCGCGAGCCACCAATTCATTGATGTCGCGTCGAATGGTCATGTCCGACACCGACAGTGCAGTGCCCAGATCGGCGACCTTGACCGCACCCTGCGCGGTCACCTGGTCGAGGATCTTCTGCTGACGCTGATGGGCGAGCATCAGCTGTTCTCGGCAATCACTGCACTACCGCCGGCAGCCACGATCAGCTCACCGTCGACGTGTGTGCCGCTGACCAGATCGGTACCGGTGGCCGGCACACTCACCTTGTCGGTTCCGTGATTGAGCACGAACAGCCAGGACTGCTCCCCCGCCGAGCGCCGCACGATCTCCACATCGGATCCCAGATCTCGTCGAGTCTCGATACCGGCTGCACCGCAGAGCTTGTCGGTCAGTGCCGCCCAGCCGGCCGCGTCGGGAACGGTGGCCGCATACCAGGCAGCGCCGGTGCCGACGGCCCGCTTGGTCAGCGCGGGAACACCGCGCAGATGGCCCCTGGTGTGGCGCGCCAGCACATCGACGTCCTCGGATGCGGTGAGATATTCACTCCAGATCTCACCGACGGTCTCGTCGTCGAGGGACAGGGTCTCGCCCTCGGCGAGCGGGAAGAACTCTTCGACGCGGACTCCGAGCAACTCTCGGAAGGCTCCCGGGTAGCCGCCGAGTCGCACGTGGTCGTCCTCGTCGGCGATTCCCGAGAAAGCAGTGACGAGCACCTGCGCACCGGCTTCGGCCGCGTCGCCAATCCGTGCAGCGGTCTCGTCACTGCACAGGTAGAGGGCCGGGACGACGATCACGTCGTAATCGCTCAGGTCCGTCGACGACGGGACGACGTCGCAGGTCACGCCTGCGGCGGTGAAGCCGTGATGGGCGCGGCGGGCAATCTCCATGGGCTGCATCGCCATCGACGGATGACCTTCCTGCTCGCACGCCCACTGGGAGGCCCAGTCGAACAGCACGGCGACCCGCGCGTCGACGGTGCTGCCTGCCACCGGGGCCATGCGACGCAGTGCCGCACCGAGTTCGACGACCTCACGCCACCGAGCGGAGTCCTCGCCTGCGTGCGGCACCAGTGCGGAGTGGAATTTTTCTGCTCCGGCCTTGGAGGCGCGGAACTGGAAGTAGGCGATGCCGTCTGCTCCACGTGCCATGTGTGCCAGCGAGTTCCGCATCATCTCGCCGGGCACCTTGGCGCGGTTGATGTGCTGCCAGTTGACGGCGCTGGTGGAATGTTCCATCAACAACCAGGGTCGACGCCCCGCGACGCCGCGGGTGAGGTCGGCCGAGAACGACAGCTTGTGATGCGCTGCGGCGTCGCCGGTCTCGGGACCGACGAGATAGTGGTCGGTGGAGACGATGTCCTGCTCGGGAGCCCAGGACGCGTAGTCCATGTTGCCGGCGAGCGCGGGTCCCTGCCCCATACCCACCATGAAGTTGGTGGTGACCGGCACGTCGGGGGTGATGCGGTTCAGCACTGCCTTCTCGGCGCGGTACTGCTCGAGGAGTGCGTCGGAGCAGAAACGGCGCCAGTCGAGTTGGTGCGTGGGATTACCGAACGTGGTGCTCACCGACGGGGGAACGATCTCGTCCCAGTCGCTGTACCGCTGGCTCCAGAAGTCGGTGCCCCACGCGGTGTTGAGGGTTTCGAGGTCGATGTACCTGGCGCTGAGCCATTCCCGGAACGCGTGCGCGCTGTCGCCGGAGTAGCACAGGGCGTTGTGGCAGCCGAGTTCGTTGGAGACGTGCCACATCGCGAGCGCGGGGTGCTCACCGTAGCGGTGCGCCATCTTCTCGACCAGTACCAGTGAATGTTCCCGGTACACAGCGGAACTGGGGCTCCAGGTCTGGCGGCTGCCGATGGCGTACCGGTAGCCGCGCTCGTCGACCGGACGCATCTGCGGGTACGCAGTGGCCAACCACGGCGGGGGCGACGCGGTCGCCGTGGCCAGGTCGACGCGAATATCGCCCTCGTGCATCAGATCCATGACGCGATCGAGCCACTCGAAGTCCCACGTCGTGGCGGTCGGCTGCAGGCGAGCCCAGGAGAAGACACCGACGGTCACGAAGTCGACGCCGGCCTCGTGCATGAGTTCTACGTCGCGTCGCCAGACGTCCTCGGGCCACTGCTCGGGGTTGTAGTCGCCCCCGAAGGAGATTCCCTGGGTCGGCCAGGTGCTGCGTCGCGCTGTGTCCATGCTCACAATATGAACGAGACGTTCTCAGATGTCAACATGAATGAACATTTTCTTACTGATGCTGGTGAGCGGGCCTCGAAGAGCTTGACAGACGCCGTTAGGTCGTGTTTCTGTAACCTGCATCACCCCGAACGGTCAGTCGAGCACCGCGGAACGCACAGCGGAATGTTCACTTCTGATCGTTATCGATATTTTCCGTCGAAGGACTCTCATGAACCCACACGAGTGGCCGCGTACCTGGCAGCCGTCTCGACGCGACTTCCTCAGGTCTGCGCTCGTCGCCGCGGGTGCGATCACCGCAGGTGGCGTGCTGTCGTCGTGCTCGAGCAGTCTCGATCCCAACACGATCACGCTCGGCTCACGGCTGTCGGACAAGAACTCCAAGGTCGGCGTCGAGGACGTCGTCGCCATGTATCGGCAGCAGACCGGTGGCGACATCCGCGTCAACACCGTCGACTCGACGTCGTTCCAGGAGAACGTCAACAACTACCTCCAGGGCACGCCCGACGACGTGTTCACCTGGATGGGCGGCTATCGAATGAAGTACTTCGCAGACAAGGGCCTGGTGGAGGACGTCTCGAGCGTGTGGGCGAGCAACGGCGGCGGATACAGCGACTCCTTCAAGGAGAACTCGACCGGATCCGACGGCAATCAGTATCTGATTCCATTCTTCTACTACCCGTGGGCAGTGTTCTACCGCCCGAGCCTGTGGGCCGAGCGTGGGTACGAACCGCCCAAGACCTACGACCAGTGGGTCACCCTGAGCAAGCAGATGCAGTCCGACGGCGTCACCCCGATCGGCTTCGGTGCACGTGACGGCTGGCCGCCGATGGGGACGTTCGACTACCTGAACCTGCGCCTCAACGGAGTCGACTTCCACCGCACCCTGTTGGCCGGTGACGTCAGCTGGACCGACAATCGCGTCCGCACCGTATTCGACACGTGGCGTGAGCTTCTGCCGTTCCATCAGCCACAACCGCTGGGCCGAAAGATCGCCGACGCTCAGACGGCGCTGCTCAACAAGAGCGTCGGGTCCTTGGTCGCCGGCATGTTCGTCGCACAGAGCTTTCCCGCTGGGCCCGACCGTGACGACCTCGACTTCTTCCCATTCCCCGAACTCGACTCCGCCATCGGCAGTTCCGCGGTCGAGGCCCCGATGGACGGCTTCATGATGCGGGCCGATCCGCGCAATCGCCCCGGTGCCGAGAAGCTGCTGACCTTCCTCACCGGCCCCGGACCTGCCGTCGCCTACGCGAAGCAGGATCCGCAGGCCATCCCCGCACACCGAGACGCCGACCTGTCGGATTTCCCTGCGCTGGTGCGTAAGTCGGCAGACCTCGTCCAGAATGCCGGAGAGATCACGCAGTTCTTCGACCGCGACACTCGTCCCGATTTCGCGTCGATCGTCATGATCCCGGCCCTGCAACAGTTCATCGGCAACCCCAACGACGTCGACGGATTGGTCCGCGGCATCGAGCGTCAGAAGTCGGCGGTGTTCGGAACATGAATCCCGCTCGCCCCCACACCATTCACCCACGTCGAGATCAGGTAATGCCATGACCGCACCCGAACGGGTCAAGTCGCCGAAGATCAGGCGCAGTGTTCGCGAGAAGTGGACCATCGCGATGATGCTCGGCGTTCCCGCGATGATCGTCATCGGACTCGTCTGGATCCCCACGGTCTTCACGGTGATCCTGTCGTTCGCACGGTGGGACGGCATCGGCGGCACGTCGAGTATCGAGTGGATCGGTACCCAGAACTACGTCGACGCGGTCCAGGCATACCCACCGTTCCAGCAGGCGTTGCAGAACAACGTGCTGTGGCTGGTGTTCCTGTTCCTCGTCCCCACCGTCATCGGCATCCTGCTGGCGATCCTGCTGGACAAGAACCTCAAGGGATCTCGGCTCTACCAGAGCATCTTCTACATCCCCGTGGTGCTGTCGATGGCCCTCATCGGCTTCATCTGGCAGCTCATCTACTCCACCGAGGGCGGCGTCCTCAACAGCCTGCTCGGTACCGACGTCGACTGGCTCGGCGATCCGGACATCAACATCTGGGCCGTCATGGTCGCAGCAGGCTGGCGGCACACCGGCTACATCATGCTGCTGTACTTGGCCGGCCTCAAGGCCATCGACCCGTCCGTCCGCGAGGCCGCGGTCATGGACGGTGCCGGACCGATTCGCACGTTCTTCAGCGTCATCTTCCCGCTGATGAAGAACACCAACCTGCTGATCATCGTCATCACCGTCATCGAGGCGCTACGCGCGTTCGACCTGGTGTGGGTGATCAACAAGGGCCGCAACGGACTCGAGCTGATCTCGGCGCTCGTGACGGCGAACGTCGTCGGTGAGGCGAGCCGCATCGGATTCGGTTCGGCACTGGCCACCATCATGCTCGGCATCTCACTCGTCTTCATCGCCCTGTACCTCGCCATCGTTCTTCGGAGCAAAGACTGATGACCACTTCACTCACGCGCACAGCACCTCCCGAGCGCGATCCGCTGACCCGCAATCGCGCGGCCGTCGCCAATCGTCGACGCGCGGGCACCGCGCAGATCGCGATCTACGTGCTGCTGACGGTCATGGCAGTGGCCTGGCTGTTTCCACTGGCGTGGGCGGTGTACAACTCGTTCCGCAGCTACGACTACGTGCTGCTCAACGGCTACCTGTCGGTGGGCGGCTTCACATTCGACAACTACATCGACTCGTGGCAGATCGGCGGCATCCCGCACTACTTCCTCAACTCGCTGATCATCACCGTTCCGTCGGTGCTGCTCATCCTGTTCTTCGGCTCGATGGCGGCGTTCATCCTGGCGCGGTTCAGCTGGAAGTTCAACATCTTCATGTTGGCGGTGTTCATCGCCGGCAACCTGCTCCCCCAGCAGACTCTGCTGACCCCACTGTTCCGGCTGTACAACACAATTCCGGTTCCGTACTGGATGAGCTCCTCGGGCTCGCTGTACGACAGTTACTGGGGACTGATCATCGTGCACGTCGCATTCCAGACCGGGTTCTGCGTCTTCGTGCTCAGCAACTACATGAAGACCGTGCCCCACGAATTGCTCGAGGCCGCGACCGTCGACGGAGCCGGGTTGTTCCGGCAGTACTGGCAGGTCGTCATGCCGCTCTGCCGTCCCGCGCTGGCTGCCCTCGCGACACTCATGGTGACGTGGATCTACAACGACTTCTTCTGGGCCCTGGCCCTGATGGTCAGCGGCGACAAGCTCCCGGTGACGACGGCGCTGCAGAATCTGCAGGGCAGCTTCTTCACCGACACCAACCTCCTCGCCGCCGGTTCGGTGCTGGTGGCACTGCCGACGGTGTTGGTTTTCATTGCGCTGCAACGACATTTCGTCTCCGGTCTGACGATGGGTGCCAACAAGTGAGTTTCACCGTCCTGCGCCGTGACGGAGTCATGGTGATCCTCGGCCCGTCGTCCACCGCGGTTCCGGCCGTGCTGCACTGGGGTACCGATCTCGGTGAACTCTCCGATCACGATCTCGCCGAACTGCGCCGGGCCGCAATACCCGCGGTTCCGCACTCGAGTGTCGACGTACCTCGGTGGCTCACCCTGGCACCTGGTGGCGACGACGCCTGGCAGGGCACCCCCGCTCTGGCAATGCATCGCGACGGTTCGGTGCAGTACCCGCGGTGGGCAGATGTGACCGTGTCCGCTACCGAATTCGGTTGCACTGTGGACGCTTCCGACAGCGAGCTCGGCATCTCGTGGTCGATCGAACTGTCGCTCGAGGTCGGTGGATCACTGCGGGTGCGTCAGGGTGTCCGGAATGTCTCGGGCGTCCCCTTGACCGTCGACGGCATCGTGACCCTGATGCCGTTGCCGGACACTGCAACCGAACTTCTCGATCTGACGGGCCGGCACTGCCGCGAACGCACCCCGCAGCGTCGACGGTTCGATCACGGCACCGTGGCTCGTGCCTCACGTCGCGGAAGAACCGGGCACGACGCCACCCTGGTCCTCAACGCAGGCAGCGAGGGCTTCGGCTTTCGTAGCGGCGAGGTGTGGGGCACTCATGTCGCGTGGAGCGGCGATCACCTACATCTGGCCGAACGTCTGCCCGAGAGGGCCGGTCAGGCCTCGGGCGTGCTGGGCGGCGGTGAACTACTCGCCCCCGGCGAGGTGGTGCTCCAAACAGGTGAGACGTACACGACTCCGTGGGTGCATTTCGTGTACTCCTCAGCTGGACTGGATGGTTCGGCGCATTCGTTGCATCGCTGGATGCGCTCCCGCCCAGCACATCCCACATCCCCGCGCCCAGTGGTGCTCAACGTGTGGGAGGGCGTCTACTTCGACCACGATCTCACCCGGCTGCGCGGCATCGCGGACGTCGCCGCACGAGTGGGCGTCGAACGGTTCGTGCTCGACGACGGCTGGTTCCGCCACCGCCGCGACGACAAGGCCGGCCTCGGCGACTGGCAGGTGGACGAGGGCGTCTGGCCCGATGGGCTGGCTCCGCTGTTCGACCACGTCCGCAAGCTCGGCATGAGCCCCGGCCTGTGGTTCGAGCCCGAGATGGTGAACCTGGACTCCGATATCGCTCGGGCGCATCCGGAGTGGCTGCTCGCAGCACCGGGTCGAGTTCCACTCGAATGGCGTCATCAGAACGTGCTGGATCTGACGCGCCAGGATGTCTTCGACTATCTCCTCTCGGCCATCGATACGGTGTTGGCGACCGAGCGGCCGGACTACGTGAAGTGGGATCACAACCGGGACCTGATGTTGGCGGTCGATACCGACGGGCGTGCTGCCGTGCATGCACAGACGACAGCGTTCTATCGGTTGCTGGACGAGCTACGGTCCCGGCATCCGGAGGTCGAGTTCGAGTCCTGCGCATCGGGCGGAGCCCGCATCGACCTCGAGGTCCTCGAACACACCGACCGGGTATGGGCGTCGGACACCAACGATCCGCTCGAACGTCAACGGCTGCAGCGGTGGACGACGCAGTTGCTGCCGCCGGAGCTGATCGGATCCCATGTCGGGCCGCAGATCGCGCACACGTCCGGACGGTGGTCCACTCTCCAATTCCGCTGTTTGACAGCCCTGTTCGGTCACGCAGGGTTGGAGATGGACGTCACGGAACTATCGTCCGAGGATCACGAGTACCTGGCAGCCTGGACCACGTTGTACAAGGATTTGCGCGGGCTACTGCACACCGGCGACGTGGTGCGCTCCGACCACCCCGACCCGACTGTGTGGGTGCACGGCGTCGTGGCAGCCGATGCATCGGAGGCTGCGTATGCGGTGGTGCGGATGGACACCTCGGCCGAGGACCGCACGGATCGCGTGCGCCTCCCGGGTCTCGATACCTCTCTCAGGTATCGCGTCGAATTCGTACGTGAGCTGAGCGATCTCGGCAACGGCATTGCGCTGCCACCGTGGATCGCCGACGGCGGTGTCCTGGAACTGTCGGGTGCGATGCTCGCGCAGGCCGGCGTGGCACTCCCGGTGTTGTTCCCGCAGACCGGAGTGCTTCTGCGAGTGCGAGCCCTCTGAGGCGGATCGGCTCCCCAGTTCTGGATTTCCGCCTGCGATCGGAGGCTGGAATCCGAATCCGAGGAGCTGATTCGCAGGTCAGTCCCAGGTCACCTGCGACGCCATACTCAGCAGCTTTGCTCGTCGCGTCTCGTTGGTCTCGCCGATGCGCGCGATGCGTCCGTAGACGTGGGCCCGAAAGTCGTTGTGGTCGTTTCGGTTCTGTTCGGCAACGCCGGCGGTGATGCAGTTGTGCAGCAGTGCCCGGAGATTGTCGTACTCTTCTCGGGGCACTGCCGGCCACGAGTTGACGACGAGTCCGGTGAGCTGTTGTCTCTGATGCGCGCGTCGGACCCTGGTCTTGTCCGGATGGATCGTGAAGCCCTCGTCGTGGGCGATCTGGGAGGTCAGCCACAGCAGCCTGTCGACGTCGATATCCGCACCGCCGGAGAACGCCAGGTCGTCTGCGTATCGGCTATAGCGGGCTCCAACAGATCGGGCCAGTCCGCTGGCTCTGATATCGAGTTGTCGTGCAGCGAGATTGGCCAACGCAGGAGACGTGGGCGCACCCTGCGGCAGATGTGTCGCACGAAGCCTCGCTGCGGTGGGACGGTCCATCCCGATCAACTCGCCGGCCGGGGTGACCGTCGTACACAGTGCCGCGAGATTTGCCGCGACCCTCCGTGGGTAGCCGACCGCCTCGAAGATCGCGACCACTCGATCGAAGCCGATGGACGGGAAGAAGCGTCGGAGATCCACGGAGATCACCACGTCGCGCTCGGCGTGGGGCATCGCAAATGTTCGCGGGCTGCGCGCCCTTCGAAAGCCGTGCGCCGCCGGATGCGCCGGTATTCGGTCGAGGATGCGGCGCAGTATCTTTCGCTGGATCTCGCGCAGTCGTGGTTTCGGAACCTCCAGCAGGCGGATTCCCTGCCGCTTGTCGAGTCGCGCAGACCGATAGTGCTGCAACGGGAACGGTGCGGTTCGGAGTCTGCCCTGCAGATCGGCGAACCATTCTATTTCGGAAATCGTCAGGTCGAGGGAACGAGCGAGCTGACCGGTCGTTTCGTAGCGCGGCACCTCGAATCGCCAGGGTTTGCGGCCGGTACGCACTTGCGGTCGCTGCGAAGACCTCGAAGGCTCCGAGATGAACGGGAGATCGCGCAGCAGAACGAATATCGATGCCTCGTCGAACGGCGGGCTCGGATACAGATTGATGATGCGATCGGCCAACCACGACGCCTTCTCAGGCGTGAGACGCGCGAACGCGACCTCGAGGCCTGATCGCGTCCACTCGGCATCAGCCGCCAACCGAGCCAGTGTCGCAGCGGCCCGTGGGGACAATTCGCGTTCGGTCATGGACGGCTGTCGCTCAGGTGAAGCGCTGTGACATGCAACGGCGCGGGGCGACCGAAATCTTTCGTCCTCGGAGCAGCCGTGCACGCGAAGCGTGCGGACCTGCTTCGGACGCAGTGATCGATTCTCGTGATGTACCCAGGGGTTACCCCTGAGAGCGGAGCCCGCGGAGCGACCCAAAACACTGAGACCGGTCCCGCGGACCAACTCTCGCCCACGCGCCGCTGCATACCTCCACCATGCCAAATCGACGCCGGTCTGTCAGCGGGATACGCGACATCTCGCCGGCTGTGCGATACCCATGCGGGTATGCTCGGCATTGTCACCCTCGACAACCGAAGGATCGGAACATCATGACCGAATTGGCCATCAGCACGCGAGTGAACACCACGTTCGAGGACACTGTGGACGCCACTCGAAAAGCGCTGTCCGAACAAGGTTTCGGCATCCTCACCGAAATCGACATGCAGGCCACGTTGAAGTCGAAGATCGACGCCGACATCGAACGCTATGTCATCCTCGGTGCCTGCAATCCGCGGTTGGCGAAGGGAGCGATCGACACGGATCGGCAGGTCGGGTTGCTGCTGCCCTGCAACGTCGTCGTCCGAGCCGACGGAGGCAGCACGATCGTGGAGGCGATGAATCCGCAGGTCATGGTCGGATTGTCCGATGCCTCCGGGCTTGCCGACGTGGCCGATGAGGCCACTGCGCTGCTGCAGGCGGCAATCATGACGTTGGGCGGCGACAGCGCCGTCGTGTGAACCACCACTCGACCTGACCGCTATACCCCCTTGGGTATAGTGGAGTCAGGTGTTCGAGTGACAGAGGAGAAATCATGTGCAGAGCCGTCACGTGCAAGAAGTGCGGAAAGACGACGTGGGCAGGGTGCGGCCAGCACATCGACCAGGTGATGCGGGGCGTTCCCTCGTCGAATCGATGCAAGGGTCACGACGCCGATCCGCCGTCTCCAGGGTTTCTGTCCCGCATGTTCTCCAGAAAATAGTCCTGCCCACCCCGTTCCATTGCGGGGTGGGCAGAAGATTCTCAGGCGAGGGCGAGAAACAGTTTCTCGAGTTCCGCTTCGCTCATCTTCTCGCCTGTCTCCGCTCCCGTAATGCACTCACGGAGTCCGGTGGCGACGATCTTGAAGCCTGCCCGGTCGAGAGCCTTCGACACCGCGGCCAGCTGGGTGACGACATCCTTGCAGTCACGACCGCTCTCGATCATGGCGATCACCCCTGCAAGCTGACCCTGCGCACGCCGCAGACGGTTCAATACCAATGCGATGCTTTCGGTGTCACCGGTCATGTCGTTCAGTCCTTCGTTCGATGAAACTCCAGTTTACCCCTAGGGGTAAGAGTGGTCGTGGTGGCCGAAGCCGGACGGCCTCGGCCACCACTGTGTTGCTTGGATCGGTGACACTCAGCTGTGCGAGAAGCCGATCTTGGGGAGTACCGCACGCAACCATGCGGGTGACCACCATGCGGCGTGGCCGGTCAAGCGCAACAACACCGGCAGCAGAACCAAGCGGATGAGAATCGCGTCCAGCAATACGGCGACACCCAGAATGATTCCCATCTCCTTGGGTGGCAGTGGTTCAGCGAGCGCGAACGAGAAGAACACCGCGATCATCACCGCTGCCGCCGCGAAGATCACCCGTCCCGAATGCGCCATTCCGTCGATCTGAGAACCGTGCGGATCACCGGTGTTCTCGTAGTGTTCCTTGACGCTCGACAGCAGAAACACCGTGTAGTCCATCGCGATTGCGAAGATCATCGCGAAGAAGAACACCGGGCCCCAACCGTTCAGGAATCCCTGCGGCGTGAATCCGAGCAGCGACGAGCCGTGACCGTCCTGGAAGATCAGCTTCGCCACACCGAATGCCGCTCCGGTGGACAGCAGGCTGACCACGGTCCCCAGCAGGGCGATCAGCGGCGCCTGCAGCGCGATCAGCAGCAGCAGGAATCCGAGCACGAGGATCACCGACACCACGATCGGCAGATACTCGTTCAACGCTGTCTGCAGGTCCAGGTTCTCCGCCGGTGCACCGCCGACGATCGCTCCCTCGGGCAGCTCGGCGCGCAAGGCGTCGAGTGTGGTCTCGAGTGCGGGGTCCGACGGGTCCACGTTCGGGATGGCCTGCAGCATGACGAAGTCGGATCCGTCCATGGCGGGCATGGGCGGCGTCACCATCGATACGCCGTCGACGCCCGCTGCGATCTGCGCGGTCTGCTCCGCCTCCGATGTGGGGGCGATGATCTGCAGCATGCCTGGTGCACCTTCACCCATCTGTGCCTGCACCAGTTCGTAGCCCTGCCGAACCGGAGCGTCCTCGGGCACAACCGAAATGGACGGCATGGCGACCTTGAGACCCAGAGCCGGAATCGACAGCGCCACCAGAATCAACAGCGAGCCGATGGCGAACGGCCACGGATGCTTGTGCAGCAGCTGACCCCAGGACGCGAATTTCGGCGAGCGGTGCACCTGCCGCTTCGCGTACGGGAGGGAGCCGGCATTGACCTTGGCTCCGAGCTTGCCCAGAACTGCGGGGAGCAGTGTCAGGGTGGCCGCGAGCACGAACACCACCGCGAGCATGATGCCCACGGCCATCGTGCGTACCGCAGGTGCCGGTACCAGAAGCACGGCAGACAAGCTGATCAGCACGGTCAGACCCGACAGCAGGACTGCTTTGCCTGCCGTGTCCATCGTTTCTGCCACTGCACGCTGCGGGTCGATCCGTCCGGCGTCGATGGTCTTTCGGAGCGCATCCCGGAATCGAACGACGAGGAAGAGCGCGTAGTCGATACCGAGCGCCAGCGCGAACATCATCGCAAAGTTCATGGCCCACACCGAGATCGGTGTGATCTCGTTCAGCAGGACCAAGCCACCCGCGGATGCGACCAGACCGGCCAGCGTCAACAGCAGGGGCAGGCCTGCCGCGACGAGGGATCCGAACGCGAGCACCATGATCGCCAATGTGACGGGCCAGGAGATGATCTCGGCCTTGATCATCGCGTCGTGGTTGGCCTTGTTGAAGTCACTCCACAGCGCCGATGCTCCGGTCGGGTAGACCTCGATCGAGTCCGTGGAGGCTGCGGTCAAGTCGCCCTTCAGATCGTCGACGGCCTTCACCATCTCGTCGGTCGTCCCGTTCGCTCCACCGATGAGGATTCCGGTGTGCCCGTCGGGACTGATCGACATCCCCGGTTGCGGGGGGATCACCTCGGAAATCCGCGAGTCAGCGGCCAGTATGTCGGTGACCTCGGAAATGACAGCCGCGACAGCGGGAGCCGTCACCTGCTCGGTGTCCGAGTGCACGACCACCTGTATTGCGGCAGAAGAGTTGCCGCCGAAGTGCTCCTGTGCGAGTTCGCGAACCTGGACCGACTCCGATCCGTTGGATTGCCAACCGGCACCGGCGAGAGAGCCGAACACCGACGGGGCAAACGCTCCCAATCCGATGATGACCACGAGCCACGCGGTGACCACCCACTTGAAATTGCCTGCCATGCGCGCACCGAAGCGCGCCAACGGCCCCCCGCTGATCCCTGGCGGCGAGCTGTCTGCAGAACTCTCGTCGGTTCGAACGTCCGTAGAACTCACTGTGTGTCCTTAAAGGTCGGGGGCGGTGACCGAACGGTAGCACGGTACCCCCGGGGGTATCAATGACACCCGAACTCGTACCCCCTGGGGTATACATGAACAACACCGTTCACTCAGAGAATCGAGCATCTCTTCATGTCATGTGCTGCAGGATCCGTCCGCCCGAGTATCGATCGCGCAGTACCGGCATTGGCAGGCACCGTGGTGCTCGCGAGCCTCGCGCTCACCCGACTACACGACCGTCGATGGCAAGCACTGACGGCGTTCGTCGGCGGAAACCTCGTGTTCTACTCGGCAGTGGGATGGTGTCCGGCGAGTCTTGTGATGCGACGATTGGGCATGGAGCAATCGACACCGTGCGCGAAGCCATGAATCGACGACATGACAGGTGGCAGCGATACTGGGACAAACAGTCGGTCCACTACGACAAGCACATGAACTTTCTCGACCGCGTTCTGTTTCGAGACACCCGATCCTGGATCTGCTCTCGAGCCACCGGGGAGGTGCTCGAGATCGCGGTGGGAACCGGCCTCAACCTCGACCACTATCCGGAGCGGACGGCCTTGACCGGGATCGAACTGAGCCCGGACATGCTGGCGCGCGGTCGAACTCGTGCAGAGTCGATGATGCCCGATGCCAATCTGATGCTCGGCAATGCGCATGGACTGGAGTTCCCCGACGCATCGTTCGACACCGTCGTCTGCACCTTCTCCCTGTGCGCGATCCCCTCACCCGACGTCGCTCTCGCGGAAATGACACGAGTGCTGCGGCCCGGCGGAACCCTTCTGCTGGCCGACCACGTCCCCTCGTCCTTGCGGGTCGTTCGATGGCTCCAGCGCCTGGTCGAACTGGTGAGCATCCCCGTGGGCGGTGAGCACTTCCTGCGACGCCCATCGCTCGCACTTGTCGGCGACGACGCCTTCACGGTCGAGGACATCGAAAGATTCAACCTCGGACTCGTGGAGCGTCTGCAAGCGCGAAAGCGACTGTGACACAGTCTGACGCAGGGATCGTGGAGTCGAATCCGGTCGCATCCGTTCGATCATGCAGCCGCTGAGGCTGTCTCACCGACGCCGCACAGTGACGCACCTACGATGGCGGCCCATCGGGCGATCGGGCTCGAGTACCGCCGATCTACGCCCCTCGTGGGAATCCGCACCCCCTGGACGCGGTGCGAATCCCCACGAGGGGCGTGAATTCGACCGTCTCGGGAACCGGACGAGGCGGAACTGCGTCCAAGAACATAGGTGTTCTCGAGGAATGGACGACAGCGATGCACAGGGCACGTCGATGGCTCCCGGCAATGGCGATACTTATGCTGCTCACGGGCTGTGCGAGCGCTACAGGGGACGACGCGACTCCGACCGCGACCAGCACCACCATCGCAGCACCCACGACGCCATGGGATCCCTGCACCATCCCCGACGAGGCCATCGTGCGAGCGGGATTGAACGCCGAGACCAAGGAATCGGGGATATTCGGACGCGATCAGTACGGATTCAAAATCTGTGGATGGGAGAACCAGCCGCCGAACAACATGTATTACTTTTCAATATTTGCTGGATTGAAGGACATCGACTACATCGACGATCCGAGCGCCTTCGACCGGCTCTCTCCTGTTCGAGTGGGCACTCGTAACGCCACCCAGTACCAGCAGGTCGGTGCTGATGCCTCCCTCAATTGCGGCGTTGCCTTCGCCGCGGGGGCCCTGCTGCTCAGGGCCACCATCATCACGGACGCAACGGTCCGCAACCCTCCATACGACCCGTGCACGGAACTCAACGCCATAGTCTCCGCGCTCGATTCCGAACTGCCGACCTAGTGCCTACCGATCGAAGGATGCCAACGACGTGACGGAATCACAGCCCAACCTCATTGCACACTGGCAAAACCTCAATGCTCAGGCCGATGCGGGCACGATCACCATTCCGCCGGACGTGGCGAGCAAATGTGATGCAGCCTGTGCCGCCTACCTCGCGCATCTCAGTGATATGAAGCGCAAAGCGACCCAGCTGGGTGAATTCCAAGAATGGGGCAACTTGAAGTCCGCCCAGGATCTGGGTAACCGGTTTCTACGCCTGGCCACCGGCACAGATCGCTCTCTCGACATCATTCTTCAGCAGCACATCGACGTCATCGAATCGATGCAAATGCTTTTCCGTCGCTACTTTCAAGAGACGTCCGACACCGATGAGCGGACGTCGGCGAACATCACTGCGCCGACTCCGGAGAACTGATCGACCGCAACGCAACGCGAAAGGGGTGGCTCCAACCGAACCAGACGGTTCAGGTGCGGCCTGATCAGCCTCCGTGTGCCTCGACGGCCACGGGCTGCCATTCGCGCCAGCTCGCGAGTCGCGATTCGTAGTCCTTCGTCGCGATCTCCAGCGGAGCCTCGCCGAAAAAGACTCGCAGCGGCGGCTTCTCGGCGTCGACGACCTTCAGCAGAGCCGACCGCGTTGCACTCGGATCACCAGGAGTCGCCTGCCGGGCGCTGCGCAGCTTCGTGGCCTTGTCCCGAATCGGGTCGTATGCGGCGATGTCGGTGGACTTCTTCGCAGACGGGCCGGACCAGTCGGTGGAGAATCCGCCCGGCTCGATCAGCGTGACGTGAATGCCGAAGTCTTCGACCTCCTGCGCCAATGCCTGGCTGAATCCCTCCAGGGCCCATTTGGAGGCGTGGTACGCACCGACGTTCGGGAACGCGGAAATGCCGCCGATGGACGACACCTGCAGAATGTGGCCGCTGCCCTGCGCACGCATGAACGGCAGTGCGGCCTGGGTCACCCACAGCGCACCGAAGACGTTGGTCTCGATCTGCGCGCGAGCGTCTTCCTCGGAGAGCTCCTCGATCATGCCGAACTGGCCGTATCCGGCGTTGTTGATCACGATGTCGAGCGACCCGAACGTCTCGTGGGCCTGCTGCACAGCCGCGAAGTCCGCCGCTCGATCGTTCACGTCGAGTTCGATCGGCAAAATTGCGTCGCCGTACTGCTCGACGAGGTCCTTCAGCGTGTCGGTGTTGCGAGCGGTTGCTGCCACCCGATCTCCGCGTTCGAGGGCTGCGATGGCCCATTCGCGTCCGAATCCCTTGGATGTGCCGGTGATGAACCACGTCTTCGCTGCCATGAATCCTGTCCCTTTCGATCCGCGGACAAAAGTAGGGACGACGTCCGCTGCAAACGCCTCTCGGCGAGTGGTCGCTCGAAGCGACAAATGGGGTGAGGCCCGGGGCTTGCCAAGCGAACGCCGTCGAAAGAGTCCAACGAGGCATGCCCGCCGACTATTCCCCCTACGTCAGCTGTGTTCGGTGATCATCACTGCCATGGTGTTCGACTCCAGGGCCTCGAAGATGTGCGGCACGTCGCCGGGGTAGGCAACGTAGTCGCCCGGTACCAGTTCGACGGCCTCCCCCATCGGGCCCACCATCGCCCGTCCCGCGCTGAGCACCACATGCTCGACGACATTCGGCGAGTGTGGGTCCGAGCGCCTCGGTTCACCGACGTCGGCGCTGATCAGATAGATGTCCCGCCGAGCGTTCGGTGGAGACGACGCCAACAGCGTCGCCGTGTAGTCCGCCCTGTCCGACGCGAATCTCGGACCCTCACCCGCACGAATCAGGCGGACCGACTGCTTCGCGGGCTCGACCAACCTGGAGAACGGCACGTCCAGGGTGACACTGAGCGCCCAGAGAGTTTCGAGGCTCGGGTTCCCGGTACCCGATTCAAGCTGCGACAGAGTCGATTTCGCAATCCCTGCACGACGCGCAACTTCTGCGAGCGAAAGTCCCACGCGCCGCCGTTCCTGCTGGAGAGCGGCAGCTATCGCCGCGATCGGTGGACCGGTATCCGCCATTCGTTCACTCCATCGGTACGTTCGTTTGATTTGACGAACAGCCTAACATCGTCCACTATAACGACCATGCGTTCGACATGGCGAACCCTGCACGGGGTCAACATCCGCGACATCGCGTTGGTCTGCCTGGCCGACGCTCTGGTCGGGGCTTCGTTCGGTGCCATCTCGGTGGCAGCGGGTCTGCCCCTGTGGCTGCCGATCGTGATGTCACTGGTGGTCTTCGCCGGGTCGTCCCAATTCATTTTCGTCGGCATTCTGGCGGCAGGCGGCAATCCCGTTGCCGCCGTCGCCAGCGCGTTGCTCGCCAACATCCGACTGGTTCCGCTCGGCTTCTCCATCGGTGAGGTGTTTCGCAACGTCTCTCCGTTGAAGCGACTAATCGGAACTCACCTCATCACCGACGAGGCAGTGGCCTTCAGCGTTGCCGAAAAGGACGAGGGCAGCCGTCGAACAGCGTTCTGGCTGTGCGGGATCGGACTGTTCGCCACTTGGAACATCGGCGTCGTGATCGGCACGCTCGGCGGCGGGGCAATCACGGATACCGCCGCACTCGGTCTCGATGCCGCATTCCCTGCGATCCTGCTGGGACTGATCATGCCCGCGCTCCGAGACCGGGCCACCCGCAACGCAGCCCTCGTCGGAGCATGCATTGCGCTCGTCGCCTCGATGTTCCTGCCCAGCGGACTACCCGTGCTCTTGGCACTGGTCGCCGTCGTACCGGTCATGCTCTCCAATGCTCGTGTTGCACAGAAGGAATCCGCATGAACCTCACGATTCCCCTGCTCGCACTGGTCATCGGCACCTACGCGCTCCGCATCGCCGGCCCGGCACTGAGAACCCGAGTCGCCATCTCACCCCGGATCGACAGGGTCATGACCACTGCCGTCGCCGTCATCTTCGTGGCACTGGTCGCCACATCGACCCTCCTCGTGGGCAAGGACTTCGCCGGATTCGCGTTGCCCGCAGGAGTCGCCGTTGCCGCCGTACTTGCCTGGCGACGAGCGCCGTTCGTCGTCATCGTTCTCGCCGCGGCTGCCACTACTGCGGGACTTCGATGGGTCGGCGTCAGCTGAGTCTGCAAGACTGGGTTGGTGTCCGAGTCCCCTGTCCAGTCCGTCGACCGTGCGATCGAGGTGCTCGAATACCTGGCCGACCACGGCGAATCCGGGGTTCAAGACGTTGCGGCGCACCTCGAGGTACACAAGTCCACGGCCTTTCGCCTGCTCAGCGCACTGGAATTTCGCCGACTCGTCGAACAACCGGGTGAACGCGGCAAGTATCGCCTGGGCATCGGCCTGATCCGCCTCGCCACGTCCGTATCCGCTCAACTCGACATCACCCGCATCGCCCGACCGATCCTGCAGGAACTCGCCGACACCATCGGCGAGACCGTCAACATCGCTGTGCCCGACGGCAACGTGACCGTCAACATCGATCAGGTGCGGGGCGGCTCGTCGATCATCAGTCACAACTGGCTCGGCGAGAGGTCGGCTCTGCACGCGACGTCGAGTGGGAAAGCCCTGATGGCGTACGACGACTCGCTCCTCAAAGCCGGCGTCGACGGTCATCTCGAACTGTTCACCGCGAACACCATCACCACCAAGGCCGATCTGCTCGACGAGATCGAGACGGTCCGTGCCACCGGGATCGCCTATGCGCGCGAGGAGTTGGAAATCGGGCTCAACGCGACAGCGGCCACCATCATCAGCTACGACGGAACAGCAGTGGGTGCCATCACTGTCTCCGGTCCCGCCTACCGCCTCGACGAGGACCGTCTCACCGCTGCTGGATCCTCGGTTCTCGAAGCAGCACAGCGTGTCTCGACGCTATTGGGTTGGTCCGGCCACGCGTGATCCGACCCAGTCATGGAACACCCTGATGTGATGCTCGGCCGGCACCAGCACCCCGCCGTCGCGATACATCCGTGACGACATCGCCGGCTGACACCGCTCGCACGCCTCGAAATCCTGCTCGTTGACGCGATGGAACAGCTCCACCGACTTGTCCATCGTTGCCGCGTTGGTCGGATCGGCGACCACCCCGGGCGCATACAGCCAATCGCATTCGACGACAGTGCGATCCACGGCCATCGGGAACATGCGATGGATGATCACGTGATCGGGGACGAGGTTGACGAACACCGTCGGCCGAATCGTGATCGCGTAGTATCGTCGATCACGGTCCTCGCTCACACCGTCGAGGGCGTCGAACCCGTGGGAGCCGTCGACCGTGAAACCGGCTATGTCGCTGCCGAACTCGGCACCGTGGCCCACGTACGTCTGCGCTGCCATGCCGTCGGCGAACTCCGGCAGCACCTCGGTGAGCTCGGGGTGAATCGTTGCGCAGTGATAGCACTCCATGAAGTTCTCGACGATGAGCTTCCAGTTGGCCTTGACGTCGTAGACGATCCGACGCCCCAGGGCGAGCGAGTCCATATCGTACGAGTCGATGGCACCCACACCGCCGAGCCGTTCGCGAACATCACCCTGCACCGTGTCCTCGAACGACGGCGCATCCTCGGCGACGCACACCCAGACGTAGCCGAGCCATTCCCGGACGTGCACCTTCCGCAGCCCGTACTCCACCCGATCGATCATCGGCATATCGATCAGGTTAGGAGCTGCGATCAGCTTCCCGTCGAGATCGTACGTCCATGCGTGATAGGGACATTGGAAGTTTCGACGCACCGTTCCCGACGCCTCGGTGCACAGTGTCGCGCCGCGATGACGGCAGATGTTGAAGAATGCGGTCACACCGCCCTTTCGATTGCGACTGATCAGAACCGACTCTCGCCCGATCTGAACCGTCCGGAAGTTGCCCGGCTCGACGATGTCGTCCGACCTGATGGCGCAGAACCACATCTGCTCGAATATCCGATCCTGCTCGCGGACGAAATATGCGGGATCGACGTAGGTTTCACCTCCCAGCGTCGGAAGCAGAGTCGGCTGCAGTTCGGGATCGACCATGGTCATGCCGACACCGCGCATCTCGCCGGGTCGAAGAGCGCGATGGGATGCTTCGTCGCCCCGTCGATCGCGAGGTCGGCGAGGACTTCGCCGATGACGGGGACGAATTTGAAGCCGTGCCCCGAGAAGCCGCACGCCACTGTCACATTCGCGTGATCCGGATGCTTGGCGACAACGAAGTGCTCGTCCGGCGTCGTGGTGTACATGCAGGTCTTCGCATCCTGATGCGGTCCGGACAGCGCCGGAAACGTGGTGACGATGCGCTGCTGCAGCCGCGCGATCTCCTCGGGATGCACTGTGCGATCGATGGTGTCGGGATCGCACGGCGTTCCGGCGCGGAAGAACGAGATCTTCACGCCACCGCCGTCGCCGTCGATGGCCGGAAAGCCGTAGATCTGATCGGGCCCGTCCCCGCAGATGTACACGGGGTGGTGCGAGCTGTCGAAGGCCGCTTCGCCCGACTCCGGGGTGATCCAGTGCATCACCTGCCGTTCGACCACCATCGGTACGCCGATCTCGGCCAGCAGCTTCGGTGCCCACGCTCCCGGTGAGATGACCAGTGCACCAGCGGTGTACGTGCCGGCGACCGTCGTGACGGTCACCGACGAGTCGGACGATTCCCAGCCGAGTACCTTCTCGTCGTATCGCAGTTCGGCACCGGCCGCCTCGGCCAGATCGAGATGTGCGGCAACCGTCGTCTCGGGTCGCGCAATTCCCGCCTTCTCCTCGAAGAGGGCGAACTCGTCGGGCTGCAGTCGGACCGTCGGGAAGCGCCGCTGCGCCTCGGTGGGGTCGAGTACGTCGTGCTTCAGACCCCACTGCTCCGAGGCACGCAGGCTACCGCCGAACGTGAGCCCGTCCGGCCTTCCCACATAGAGACCACCGGTTTCGGTGAACACGTCCTGCCCACTGTCCGAGGCGAGGTCGTGCCACAGTTCGTACGCGCGCAGGAGCAACGGTACGTAGGCCGGGTCCTCGAAGTACGACTGCCGGTAGATGCGGGAGCCACCGTGACTCGATCCCAGCGCATGCGCGGGACCGAACTGGTCGATACCCAGCACCCGCTGTCCGCGTCGGGCGAGGTGACAGGCGGCGGCACTGCCCATTCCGCCGATACCGAGAACAATCACGTCATACGTCATATCAACACCTGATCTTGTTCATGTCGGGATCCACCAGCGGTTCGGCCATGACCGTCGCGGGTAGTAGGTCACGGAAATACTGCACTGCAACGTGATCGCCGGGTTGCAGCCCTGCCGGTAGCCAGGCGTAGGCCACCGTCTTGCCGATCGTGTAGCCGTAGGCGGCGCTGGTGACGTAGCCAGCCACGGTGCCGTCGATCAACACCGGTTCCTTGCCCATCACCACGTGCGACGGGTCGTCCAACGTCAGGCAGGTCAACACCGGTCCGCCGCGTCCTTCCTGCAGCGCCGAAGCTCCGATGAAGTCGCCCTTCGCTTTTCGCACCGCGAACCCGAGACCCGCCTGATACGGATCGTGTTCGGTGGTCATGTCGGTGCCCCAGGATCGGTAGCCCTTCTCGAGCCGGAGGCTGTTGAACGCACTCCGTCCTGCGGCCACGACGCCGTGCGCCTGCCCTGCCTCCCACAGCGTGTCCCACAGGCGCAGTGCGGTATCGGCGTCGGTGTAGAGCTCCCAGCCGAGCTCGCCCACATAGGACAGTCGCAGCGCCAGGACGTCGACTCCGCCCACAGCAATCGCTCGGCCGTTGAAATACTTCAGACCCGTATGCGAGATGTCGGCCGAGGTGAGGGGTGCCAGCACCTCTCGGGCCAGTGGCCCCCAGAGTCCGATACAGGCTGTGGCACCGGTGATATCGCGAACGTAGACATCGCTACCGGCATGACGGAGCATCCAGTCCTCGTCGAGCGGGCCGTTCACTCCCACCTGGAAACGATCCACGGCCACCCGCGCCACGGTCACGTCGCTCCGGATGCCGCCGGTCGCGTCGAGCATCAGAGCATAGGTGACGCTGCCGACCTTCTTGTCGAGCTGGTTGGTCGTCAACTTCTGCAGCAGCGCGAGTGCACCGGGTCCGCCGACCTCGAGGCGTCGTAGCGGCGTCATGTCGTACATCGCGACCGCCTCGCGAGTGCGCCAGGCCTCGACGGCGCTGATCGGTGACCAGAACTGCGCCGACCACGGCTCGCGCTTGGGTGCCTGCCACTGTTCCGGAAGTTGTTCGAGCAGAGCGCTGTTGGACTCGTACCAGTGCGGTCGCTCCCAGCCGGCCCCGTCGAGAAACATCGCGCCGAGTTCCTGCTGGCGACCGTAGAACGGGCTCACGCGCAGTGGTCGTGGTTCCACTCTCGGCTGAAGCGGGTGAATGATGTCGTAGACCTCGACGAAGTTCTGCGCACTCGTCCGCGCGACGTTGGACGGCACCAGGTCGGTCTTCTCGAATCGGTACAGATCGCACTCGTGCATGTCGATCTCGCTGTGCCCGGTGATCATCTGCTCGGCGAGCGACTTCGCGACTCCGGCAGAATGCGTCACCCAGATCGCCTCGGATACCCACAGTCCCTGGACTTCTCGGGATTCGCCGACGATCGGCGCTCCGTCCGGGGTGAAGGAGAAGATGCCGTTGAACGCGTGTTCTATCTTCGCGTCTCCGAGCGTGGGAATCAGCTCGGTGCTGCGCTGCCAGGCGTCGGCAAAATCGGTCTCGGTGAAGGGCATCGACGACGGCATGATCTCGGCGGTCACGTTCTCGCTCGATCCGAGGTCGCGCGAATCGACGGGCATCGGTCGATGGTGGTACGAGCCGATGCCGAGATGGTCGCCGTGCTCGCGGTAGTACAACCGCTCGTCCTGATGCCGGAGGATGGGCAGCGTGGCCTCGGTTCCGGCTCGACGCGAGGGCAGGTCCAGTGCCGTGGTGTGTGCGTACTGATGCGCCAGCGGCTGCAGGGGTACCTGCATGCCGAGGAGGTCACCGAGCTCCGGCCCCCAGAACCCGGCACAGCAGACCACGATGTCGGCGTCGAACGTGTGCTCGCCCGCGCGCACAGCCGTCACTCGGCCGTTGCTCTGGTCTATCGATGTGACCTCCATGCCGCCGATGAAGCGCGCACCGATGGCGGTGGCTCGCTCGGCCTGCACCCTGCTGGCCTCTACTGCCTTTGCCAACCCGTCGTCCGGTGTGAACAGACCGGCGAGGACTCGGCTGCCGTCGAGCAAGGGGTAGAGCTCGAGGCATCGCTCGGCGTCCACCACTTCCGACGTCAGTCCCCAGGACGACGCGAAGCCGTGGCGTCGATGCAGCTCGTCGACCCGCTCCGGCGTCGTGGCCACTTCCAGTCCGCCGACGTCGAGGAAGCAGCCGACCTTCTTGAACTTCGACGCCGTGTAGGCCGCGAATCGCGACATCGATCGGGAGGAGTTGGTGGCGAACACCAGGCCCGGCGCATGCGAGGTGGAACCGCCGGTGAGCGGTAGCGGGCCCTTGTCCAGGACTGTGACGTCGGTCCAGCCGCGCGCGGTGAGTTCGTCGGCGAGGCTGCAGCCGACGATTCCGGCACCGACGATCACAACCCTCGGGATGCTCGAGGACATGACACGCTCCTAGGGGGTGTACGTCGAGTTGATTTAGTTGCACAATACGAACTGCACTTCGTATAGCGCAACAGATTCACACGATCGAAACTCGAGCGTTCCATCGCCGCAACGGGGTGATCTCACGCTGGGTACAACACGAGCACTGCACACCCTCAGGTCCCCGGAGGCCCGACCATGACCGCAACGTTCTCCACCCGCGTCCTGCTCGACGTCGGTCGCGCCGAGGATCTCCCCGACGGGGAGGCCCTGCGCATCACCCCGGCCGGGGCACCGCCGATCGCGATCTTCAACGTCGAGGGTGAGTTCTTCGCCATCGACGACACCTGCACCCACCAGGACGCCTCACTGTCCGAGGGCTGGGTCGAAGGCTGCGCCGTCGAATGCCCCTTGCACACAGCATGTTTCGATCTCCGCACCGGTGCTGCACTCGGCGCGCCCGCCAAGATTCCCGTGCGAACGCACGCCGTACACGTCGAGGACGGGGTCATCCGCATCGCGGTCACCCCGTGAAATCGGTGACGGTGGTCGGTGCCTCACTCGCCGGCGTCGCCGCGGCCCGGGCCCTGCGTGATCAGGGTTTCGACGGTCGCATCACGATGATCGGCGACGAAGTGCACCAGCCGTACGACCGTCCCCCGTTGTCCAAGGCTTTTCTGCTCGGCGACGAATCGGCCGTATCGCTGGACGTCGACGACCTCGATCTCGACTGGCGCCTCGGATGCGCGGCGACGGGTCTGTCGGGAACGACGGTATCCACCGTCTCCGGCGATGTGACGGCGGATGCCGTGGTGATCGCGACGGGTGCATCCGCCATCCGCCTGCCGGGGACCATCGGCGTCGACGGGATTCATGTGCTCCGCAGCCTCGACGATGCGTTGGCTCTGCGGAGTTCGTTGGTGCCCGGAGTTCGAGTCACGGTGGTCGGTGCCGGATTCATCGGCAGCGAAGTGGCCTCGACGGCACTTCGATTGGGCGCATCGGTGACGGTGGTCGAGGCGTCGGAAACCCCGCTTGCCCGCGTGTTCGGTGGTGAGTTGGGTTCACTCATCGCCGGCTGGCATCGGAACGCCGGTGCGGCACTACTGACCGGGGTATCGGTGGCCGGATTCGTCGTCGAGGCGGGTCGGGTGCGTGCGGTGGAATTGGCGGACGGTTCGACGATCGAGTCCGACGTGGTCGTGCTCGGAGTGGGCTCGGTGCCCAATGTCGGCTGGCTCGACGGATCCGAACTGGAGATCTGCGGCGGGGTGGTGACCGATCAGCGCGGCATCACCTCGAACCCGGCCGTGCTTGCCGTCGGCGACTGCGCTGCGGTGCGAGATGCCGCGGGGGTGATTCGACGCGACGAACACTGGACCTCCGCCGCCACCCGACCGGCCGTCGCCGTCGAGGCGCTCCTCACCGGTGGGTCCAAGAGATTCACCGGACTGCCGTACGTGTGGTCGGACCAATACGCCGCACGAATCCAATTCGCCGGACATCACGGACCCCACTGCGTCGCCGAAATCGTGGAAGGCGACCCCGCCACCGGCCCCTTCGTCGCGCTCTACCGACACGACAATCACCCGGTCGCCGTACTCGCAGTGTCCTCGCCCCGATCATTCGGCAAATGGCGTCGGCAAGTGGTCGATACCGCGAACCCAACGGCCTGAGCGTCCACCATTTCCCTCCGCCGACACCCTCCCGCAACCGCTCCCCGAGTCCACTCGATGTGACATTGACCCCCGAAAAGGCCACCAGATGTCACATTGAGTACCCACGAACGGGAACAATGGTGAAAGAACACGGGAATCGATTGTCGACTTTGGGAGCAGCAATGACCGCGCTGGATGCAGTACGACGACGTTGGCCGAAGACGATGCCGTTGCAGCCGCTGCCGTCGGAGTCGTGGGCCAAGCAGGAGCCCACCTGGAAGGGTGCGAATCCGCAGGTCATCGAGTCTGCTTTGAAGCGTGCGAAGACGCGGACCTCGGGCAATTGGTTCGTGTTCGCGGCCAGTCGCGACGTCAAGGCCGACAAGCCGTTCGGTCGATATGTGGGCACCACCGAACTGGTCGCGTGGCGTGACTCGGCAGGCAAGGTGCACATCGGGCCGGGCGCATGTCCGCATCTCGGTGCCGCGTTGGACACCGCGAAGATCGAATGCGACACGTTGGTCTGCCGCTGGCACGGTCTTGCGCTCGGGCCGAAGGGCAAGCCCGGTTGGCGTCCGGTTCCCGCATTCGACGACGGGGTTCTGGTGTGGGTTCGTCTCGACGAGCTCGGCGGTGAGGAGCCGACGCCCGTCCCCGTGGTCCCGATCCGCCCGCCGGCCTCGACTGCCATCGCCGGAGTGGTCACACTCGTCGGCAAGTGCGAGCCCGACGACATCATCGCCAATCGACTCGACCCCTGGCACGGTGCGTGGTTCCACCCGTACTCGTTCGCGAGACTGAAGGTCGTCAGCGCGCCCACCGACATCGATGTGCCCGACGAGGACGATCGCTTCCTCGTCGACGTGACCTTCCGTGTCAGCCGTGGCGTCGGAGTTCCGGTGCGGGCCGAGTTCGTCTGCCCCGGTCCCCGCACGATCGTCATGCGCATTCTCGACGGCGAAGGAGCGGGCAGCGTCGTCGAAACGCATGCGACGCCGCTGGCGCCCGCGCCCGATGGCACCCCGCGTACCGCCGTCATCGAGGCTACGATCGCCAGTTCGGATCGTCCGGGATTCCAGATGGCACGCAAGGTATCCGGTCTGTTGCGGCCGGCGATGAACTTCACCGCTGCACGGCTGTGGAAGGACGACCTCGACTACGCCGAGCGACGCTACGAGTTGCGTTCGCAGGGCCGCGCCTGACCCTCGACGAACTCGGCGAGTTGTGCGATGACGGTGCCCCAGCCGTCGTGGAAGCCGTACTCCTCGTGCATCTTTCGGTCTTCTTCGTTGCGGTGCATCACGTGGGCGTGGTACTCGGTTCCATCGGGGTGGTCGGAGAGGGTGATCACCGCGGTCATGAACAACTGGGGTGCCGGCCGCCAACCCTCGACGAGCGAGTTGGTGAAGACGATGCGCTCACCGTCGTCGACGGCGAGAAAGCAGCCGTCCATGTGTGGTTCGTAGGCACCGCCGGATTCACTGATCAGTGTGCGGAATGCTCCTCCGGGCTTCGGATCCCAGGCATCGACACGACACAGTGCCGGTGCGGGAATCCACCACTTCTCGAACTTCGACGGGTCCGTCCACGCACTCCACACTGCTGCCCGTGGAGCCCTGATGACGCGGGAGATGGTCAAGTCCGTAGCAGGATCGATCGATGTCATTGCGGTTCACTTTCGTTCGAGGTCCGGGTGACGAAGTCTTCGAGGCGGTCCGTCCGGGATTCCCAGACGGCGCGTTGTTCCTGCAGCCAGTGTCCGGCTGCATCCAGATTGGTTCGCTCGATCGTGCACGCACGCACCCGGCCCACCTTGCGCGTGCGAATCCAGCCACTGCGCTCGAGCAGGTGAATGTGTTTCATGAACGACGGCAGAGTCATGTCGAACGGTTCGGCGAGTTCGCCCACTGTGGCCGGTCCGGATCCCAACCGGCTCAACACTGCCCGCCGGGTCGGGTCGGCCAGTGCCTGAAACACATCGTCGAGAACAGTCGAATACTGAGCCATAAGGCACACTATCGCTGCAGCAATACTTAGCGCAAGAGCTAAGTATCTGAACGAGCTCGTGCGATCATGACCCCCACTGCGGCACAGCACTATTGGATCTGAAAAATCTCTGAGAACCTTCGGAATCCCTCTTGGCACTCCACGGTTGAGAGTGCTAATTTCTGTTCTGCACAGTTGAGGAGCGACTCGCCACAGGGGTGAGCGCATCTGGGTACAGGAGGTGGTTGCTGTGCTTCGTTTCGATCCGTTCCGTGATGTCGATTCCCTCACCTCGGCCATGCTGGGTGCCTCTTCCGGTTCGGACCGCGCCCCGCGATTCATGCCGATGGACCTCTACAAAGTCGACGACCACTACGTGCTCAGTGCCGATCTGCCCGGCGTCGACCCCGGATCGATCGATGTCGACGTCGATCGCGGTACGTTGACGCTCACCGCTCACCGATCCGCTCCGGAAAGCACTGGCGTGCAGTGGATCACCTCGGAGCGATTCGCCGGCACGTTCCGTCGCCAAGTATCGCTGGGCGACGGCGTCGATACCGAGCGCATCTCCGCGTCGTACGACAACGGCGTTCTGTCGATCACGATTCCCCTCGCAGAACGTGCGAAGCCGCGCAAGGTCGACATCGCACACGGCGACATTGCCGCCGAACAGAAGTCCATCGCACACGAGTCGACCTGATCCGAGAACACACCGACATCCCGAACACTCCGGCGAACAGATCACGAAAACCATTGGGGTGATGCACTATGCAGTCCGAGGCGGTGGTGTGGACGGAATCGACCGACCGTGAACAGTGGTGGCGCACGGTGGTGGGCGTGGAGACGAGCATGAGGGAATGCTCGGCGGCAGATGCGCTCGATCAGTGTCGAGCCGTGCCTCTCGACGACGATCTCTACCCGCACACACAGCACGCAGCCTGATGAGAAGGGCCGGCACCGAACACCGGTGCCGGCCCTTCTCCTCGGAACATCTACAGAGACAACGAAAAGAACGTGCTCGACGGATCCACCACGTAGTCCGCGAACGGCGGACACTCGACGAATCCGTGTCGCACATACAATCTGCGGGCGGCGGCGAAGTAGTCCTGAGTTCCCGTCTCCAGGCTGACCCTGACGTAGCCCCGCTCCCGAGCCTGGTCCAATACGAAGCCGAGCAGCCGCGATGCCACACCCTGTCCTCGCGCCGCGCCGGTGGTCCGCATCGACTTCAGCTCACCGTGATCAGGTGAGAGCTTCTTCAGCGCAACGATTCCCAGCAGTGCGTCCGCCTCCCAGGCGGTCCAGACGGTGACGCCAGGCCCACGTAGGCCCGACAGATCGAGGGCGTGCACACTCTTGGCAGGCGAGGTGGCGTGCATGTCCTCGAGATGCTCGCTGAGTAGCGCGTGCACCTCCGGACGCGACAGATCGTCGACCTCGATCCGCATGCCCGAAGTCACCTGTTCATGAGTCTCTCGATGGCGTCGAACATCTTGAATCGTCCACTGGTCGGCACTGTTTCGATGTCGTGTCCGGTGATACCCCAGCTCGCCAACAGTGTGTTCGCGGCCTGCAGTCCGGTAGTGGCCGCGCGTTCCATCAGCGCCACCGGCAGATCGATACGAATGCCGTCGCCCGCAAGTACCAGAGCAGGTTCCGGAGTTCGGACGGTCGGACGCTCGGCAAACGCGCCGAGGCCGAACATCGGGCAATCGTCGCGCCACTCGGAACGCTCGGCAATCACCTCCGCATCAGCGGTTTCCGGATAGATCTGATACATCCGATCCATCAGCTGCGCCCGTGTGACCTCCTCGGATTCCTCGGCGGCGTAGGCGTGCAGTTCGACGACGGAGCCGCCGGTGCGGGCAGCCCACTGCGCGGCCTCGTCCTCGAAGCGTTCGAGCACGCTGATGTTGTCGATCGGGGGCATGCCTCCGGTGCCGATGAAGGCGGGACGGTCCGCGTTGACGGCCTTGCTCAACCACACGCGGTGCACCAGGAACGGCGGTGTGTTCTGCAGCGCTGCAACCTGTTTGCGCCAATCAGGTGTCCCGAGCTCGGATGACTGCTCGAGCACACGCTGCAATCCGGCGATGTCGGTGGCAAGAACCACCGCGTCGGCGTCGATGATGCCGCCCGCGTCGACGCGGAACTTTCGCAGGCCGCCGCGGGTGATCTCACCGCACGGTGTGGAGGTTCTGATGTCGACTCCGAGTCCGGTGAGGTATTCCCCCAGCGGGTCCCACAGCGCCTGTGGATACGGGTCACGGGGAACGTCGAAGATCAGGCCCTCGGAGGAGCCGAGGAAGTAGATGTGGAACATCATCGCCAGCTCGGCGGCGGACATCTTCTCGGGATCGGCGAAGAAGCTGCGGGAGAACACGCCGAACGCCAGGTGCCGCGCGGCCTCGGGAAAGTTGATGTTGCGCAGAAACTCTGCGGCCGGGGTGGTGTCCAGCTCGTCGAAGGTCTTCGGCACACTCACCGTCATCAACGGCAGAGCCGCAATACCGTTGAGATCGGTGAGATCCTTCCACCGGAACGTCGGACTGCGTTTGACGAAGGCGAACGCGTTCAGCGGCGGCGTATCGGGCAGGCCCTTGAAACCGTCGATCCGGCCGTCACCGTCGATCAGCGGATAGTCGTCGACCGGGCGCAGCCTGGCCAAGTCCGGATCGGTGCGACGCAACAGGTTTCGCAGGTTGTAGTACTGCCGGAAGAACGCATGGAAGCCGCGGCTCATGGTCGCGGGCGATCCGTCCTCCAGCGTCGTGTCCCACCCGCCGACGCGGCCGCCGAGGTAGCTCTCACGCTCGACCAGGTGCACCTTCACACCACGCTCGGCCAGCGCTGTCGCGGCGCTCAGGCCTGCGATACCGCCGCCGACCACCACCACGTGCGGGACGTCAGCCAGCTGACCGGCATCCGAATATCCCTGCGCGGCAGCATGGGTGACCTTCTTGGAGTCGGTCAACGCTCTTCCTCCCTGGGACGAGAGCCGAGGAACGTGTGCACCACACCGTTCTGCCACCCGGTCATCGTTTCTCTCGCTACGCCGGTGTACCCCGCACGCTGCATCCGCCGCATGAAGGCCGACGCGCCGTCGAAGGTCACGACGCTGCGCCACAGGTGCCGGTACAGGGTGGCGTCACGGGTCGCGAGCCAGCCGAGCGGAATGATGATGCCCCAGCTCACCACGTTCCAGGAGATCCTGGCGCGGAGCGAATCGTGTACCGAGTACTCGTGGAACGCGATGGTCGAGCCCGGACGCAGCAGCGCCAGAAGCGATTTCAGCTCGGTGTCGGGTTCGTCGACATTCCGGATGAGGTATGCAGCCAGGATCGCGTCGAACGGACCGTCGACCCCGTTGACCGCCAGATCCTCGACGCGTGAGTGCACGAACGTCACGTTCGACGGCCAGTCCTTGCTCCGAGCGACCTCGAGCATTTCGGCGGATGCGTCGGCGGCGACGATCTCGGCGTGCGGGGCGGCTTCGAGCAACGCGGCAGTGGATGCGCCGGTACCGCAACCGATGTCGAGCAAGCGCAGGCCGGCTCCGAGATCGGGGATCCGCAGCCGCTTGGCCGACTTCAGCAGGTGCTCGTGGTAACCGGGGTTCGCTCCGACAAGTCGGTCGTACGCCTTCGCGCCGACGTCGAATGCCCCGGGAACTTCGTTTCGCGGCAGTCCGCTCTTTCCGACCTTCACAGTGCCTCTTCCTTGCTCACGCGGGCCGAGGGCCCACCCTGGACCGATACGACATCACCGTGCTGCAACTGCCGTCCGCGCCGCACATCCACGTCCCCGTTGACGCTCACCAAACCGTCGGAGATGACGCCCTTGGCCTCGGCACCGGATTCGATGAGATTGGCGAGCTTGAGGAACTGACCCAATCTGATCGATTCGTCGCGAATGGGGACATCGTGTACGTCGGACATGTCTCCATCCTGTACTAGCGCGCCGTTCGCTGCTACCAACGAGTCACATCGCGGAGCGGAACCTGCGCAATCGGAGACTGTTGCTCACCACGAACACCGAGGACAACGCCATCGCGGCACCGGCGAGCATGGGGTTGAGCAGGCCCGCAGCGGCGAGCGGAATTGCAGCGACGTTGTAGGCGAACGCCCAGAACAGGTTGCCCTTGATGGTGCTCAGCGTGCGTCGGGAGAGCCGAATGGCATCACCGACGGCCCGCAGGTCACCGCGCACGAGCGTCAGGTCGCTGGCCTCGATCGCCACGTCGGTGCCGGTACCCATCGCAAGTCCCAGATCGGCCGTGGCCAGCGCGGCCGCGTCGTTGATACCGTCGCCGACCATCGCCACGACCTTGCCCGACGCCTGCAGTTCTCGGACGGCATCGACCTTGCCCGTCGGCAGGACGCCGGCGATGACCTGATCGATTCCCACCTCGGCGGCGATCGTGCGGGCGGCGGCTTCGTTGTCGCCGGTCAGCATGACGGGAGTCAGACCGAGTGCCCGTAGTTCCGCGACGGCCTGCTTCGAGGTCGGCTTCACCGAGTCGGAGATCACAAGCACTCCGCGAGCCCTCCCGTCCCAGCCGAGCGCGACGGCGGTGCGTCCCTGATTCTCGGCGGTCTCGAAGGCATCGGCCAGCTCCGCCGGCAGTGGCATCGACCAGTCGGCCAGCAGCGAGCGACGGCCGATCACTGCGGCACGGCCGTCCACGACACCCTGCACCCCGAGGCCCTCGAGGCTCGTGAATTCCTCGACGGTCATCGATGCGGTCGCACTCGCGATGGCTCGAGCGATGGGGTGCTCCGAACCCGCTTCCAACGCCGCCGCCACGGCACGGACCACGTCCTCGTCCTCGCCGTCCGCCACGTGCACCGACTGCAGAGTCATCTCACCGGTGGTGACGGTGCCGGTCTTGTCCAGGACGACAGTGTCGACGCGACGGGTGGATTCGAGGATCTCGGGTCCCTTTATCAGGATTCCGAGTTGCGCGGCCCGTCCGGTGCCGACCATCAGTGCGGTGGGTGTGGCCAGGCCGAGCGCGCACGGGCACGCGATGATGAGCACCGCGACCGCAGCGGTGAACGCGCCTGCCGCGGAATTGCCTGCACCGAGCCAGAATCCGAGTGTCGCGACCGAGATCGCAATGACGATCGGCACGAAGATGCCGGAGATACGATCGGCCAAACGCTGCGCCTGCGCCTTACCGGTCTGCGCGTCCTCGACTGCTTTCGCCATCTGCGCCAACTGGGTATCGGCACCGACTCTGCTCGCCCGCACCGTGATTCGGCCGCCGACGTTCACCGTTGCACCGACCACCGCGTCGCCGACGCCGACTTCCTCCGGCACGGATTCACCGGTCAGCATCGACCGATCGACGGCCGAGGAGCCGTTGTCGACGGTTCCGTCGGTGGCGATCTTCTCACCCGGGCGAACGACGAACAGATCGCCGACGGCCAACTGTTCGATCGGAATCTGCTGTTCCTTACCGTCTTTCAGTACAGCAACGGTCTTGGCTCCGAGGTCCATCAGGGCGCGCAACGCCGCCCCGGCCTGACGCTTGGATCGGCTCTCGAACCATCGTCCGGCCAGGATGAAGGTGGTCACGCCCGCCGCGGCCTCGAGGTAGATGTTGCTCGCCCCGTCCGTTCGCGCGATCGTGAACTCGAACGGATGCGTCATGCCGGGCGTGCCTGCGGTGCCGAAGAACAGCGCGTACAGCGACCATCCGAGGGCCGCAAGGGTTCCCATGCTGACGAGGGTGTCCATGGTCGAGGTGCCGTGCCGCAGATTGGTCCAGGCGGCGCGGTGGAAGGGCCAGGCTCCCCATACGACGACGGGAGCGGCCAGCGTGAGCGAGAGCCACTGCCAGTTGGTGAACTGCAACGCCGGAATCATAGCCATTGCGATCACCGGCACGCTGAGCACTGCCGAGACGATCAATCGCTGCTTCAGCGGATCGGTCGGGGGTTCGTCCGCCGGTTCGGCAGCCGGCAAGGAAGCGGTGTAGCCGGCAGCTTCGACGGCTGCGATCAGGTCCTCGGTGGCCACGCCGTCACTGGTGACGCGGGCCTTCTCGGTGGCGTAGTTGACCGTCGCCGACACCCCGTCGAGCTTGTTGAGCTTGCGTTCGATGCGGTTGGCGCACGACGCACACGTCATACCGCCGAGGAGAAGTTCCGTTTCCTGGCTCATGCCCCACCCTCCTGTGCCTCGATGGTGAATTCGGCTGTGTGGACGACGCCCTGGTGCTGGAAGTCCAGATAGAGCGCATATGTTCCCGCAGTCGGCGCGTCGACGGTGAAGTCGACCGTCGGCCCCGGCGGCCCGTCCTCGGGGTGGACGTGCAGGTAGGCGAGGTCATCGGCGCGGAGGGCCACCAGATGTCCGTAGGCACCGAGGTACGGCTCCAGATCGGTGACCTTGCTTCCGTTCTGATCGATCGTCAGAGAGACGGTCGAGTTCTCGCCCGCAGTCACTGCACCGGCGAGCGTCACGGTGTAACCGTCGACCCTCGATGTCACATTCGGTGTACTCGGGGGCTGCGTACTCAGGGGCTGCGGTCGATAGTCGCCGGGAACGGTCAGCTCCGCTCCCAGGGTGATGTTGTCGCCGCCGGCCGGGGTGAAGTCGGCGAACAGACGGTAGGGCCCGGGCCGGGTGAGATCGAGAGCCGTCGACCATGTTCCCGACGCGTCACGCGTCGGATGTACGTGTTGAAAATCCGTCAGATCGCGTCGAACGACGATGAGGTGCAGCTCCTCGGTGTGCATGACGTCGTAGTCGGTCAGCGCAGACCCATCCGGTTCGCTGATCGTGAAGGTGACCGGTACGTCCGGCCCGGACTCGACGACGGATCGATCGAGCTCGAGGGTGTAGCCGTCCTGGGTGGCCTGGAGCCCGGCAGGCATCTCAGCCGCAGCCGTCTCGTCGTGCGCGTCGTGACCGGTGTGTGACGCGGCTGCGGTCGCCTGGGCGTCGGGTCCGATCTTGTCCCCGACGAACAGCGCCGCCAGGAACAGGAACGCGATCCCGACGACGAAGCCGACGAGCTTGGTGGGTGCGTCGAGTTCCTGCCGTCCTGAGTTCACAGCACTACCCTACCCCCCCAGGGTATCTAAGCGATAGTTCCGAGGGTCATCTTGTAACCGACGTGGGAGTCGACGAAGCCGAGTCGGGTGTAGAAGCGATGAGCGTCCGTTCGACTGGCGTCGGAGGTCAGCTGCACCAGAGCGCATCCCCAGCGCTCGGCCTCGTCGATCGCCCACCTGATCAGCGCACCGCCGAGTCCCCGGCTGCGCCACTGCGCGCCTACCCGAACTGCTTCGATCTGTGCCCGCAGTGCGCCTCCGCGCGCGAGCCCGGGAATGAAGGTCAGTTGCAGCGTTGCCACCACCGCGTCACCGTGTACCACGACGACCTGCAGGTTTCGCGGGTCCGAGGAGATGTCCTCGAACGCTGCGCGATATCGATCCATTTCATCTGCGGATTCCCGCGAGACACCCAGCGGATCGTCGACCAGCAATGCCACGATCGATTCCAGATCCGACGCCACCGCTTCACGCACAACGCACGCCGACCCGTCGGGCAGGTCGAATTCCGTCGATGTAATTCGAGGGTGAATTGTCATGCGCACGACGGTAAATCATCCACTTTGTAACGCGAACCATCCCGAGGACGAAATGCCGGGTAACCCACTGGCAACTGCAGTCGGGATCAGTTCGGGCGGACATGATGGGGATCGAAAACATGAATGTTGGCAAGTCGAAGCGTGCGCGCGTTGCGTTGAGCGCGTTCGCGATCGGAGCCCTCGGTGCCGGAGTAGTTGTGGCCGCACCCTGGTCGACTCCCTCCACGACCACCGAAGCATCCATCGAACTGGTGTCGACGGCCACGTGCTACGACATGGTGAGCATCGCGATCGGCGGCCGCGGCGACACCCCGCGCGAGGGCGTCAAGTGGCTCACCACCCCCGAGGGCGAGCGGCTCCCCGCAGCGATGTCCGGCGATTACTCCAGCGACTGGATCGACCAGGCCGTGCGAGCCCCCAACAACGGCAACGTGGTTCCCGACTCCTACGCCGCGGTGTACGTCGAGTACCCGGCAGACCTGGCGAGCTACGAGAACGCCGTGCAGACCGGCGTCACCAACTCGCAGACCATCATGCGGACGATCTCGGCGTCCTGCCCCGACACCCGATTCGCCATCGTCGGCTACAGCGAGGGCGCAGACGTTGCCCGCCGCACCGCGATGGAGGTCGGCAACCAGGTCGTTTCGGCCGACGGCACGTACGGAATCGTCGATCCCAACCAGGTCGTCGGTGTCGTCATCTTCGCCGACGCCGGCCGCGTGTCGGGAGACGGACCGTTCCCCGGTGCCGAGAACCCGTTCGGCAACCCGGACGGCTTCGACACCAAGTACCAGAACGGCAACACCGCAGTTCCCGGACAGGGCGCACTGCCCGGCACGTCCGGCGGATTCGGAGCGCTCGACGGCCGAGTGGCGTCCTTCTGCTCCGACGGCGACCTCACCTGCGCACTGCCGGAGAACACGTCACTGATTCATCTGGCCGCCAACGTCGGTCGTCAGGTCAATGCCGACGCACTGCAGAACGAGCAGCTCACCCCCGCCACCGGTGCAGATCTTGCACTGGCCCTGGGACGCATCGCAGTCAACGCCTTCAACGACATCGCCTCGCAGCCCAACTGGATGCAGAGCGACGAGACATTCCTCGACGTGCTGATCAAGGTGTCCGAGCCCGGCTACAAGCCCGGCACGGTCACGACTCCCGTCTCGGCCAAGGTCGACGGCGAGCAGGAACCGATCGAAACCGGTCAGATGATCGACCTCGTGTACCTGCCGCAGAAGATCTTCCGCGAGATCACCGGATTCATCTCGTCCAACCAGAACACCGTTCCGGTCATCATGAACGATCCGTACGGCCTGACCTTGGGACCCGGCACGGGACACCACTTCGATTACTGGCGCGACGCCGATGCCGCCAACGGCAAGCCGCTGACCTCGGTGCAGTACGCCGCGGCATGGCTGACCGAACTCGCCGAGGAAGCCAACCGCGGCGAGCCGGTGAAGACCAAAGAGGTCCAGGAGAAGGCCGGACGAGCAGCGGTCGAAACCATCGTGGCACCGGTGACCACCTCGGCAACGGCAACCCCCAAGGCCACGACTACCGCACCTGTAACCACCAGCCCGGTCGTGACCCCGGCAGCTCCGGCTGCGCCGGCACCGGCCGCTGAAAGTCCGGCACCGGCTCCGGCCCCAGCCACCGAGACGGCAACGACCCCCGAGTGCACCGTCGCAGTCGAGGGCGAGACACCCGCCGAGGGCGCACCGCCGGTCTGCGTCACCGCGACCGAGACGGCCGCCGACACAGCACCCGAGACCGTGGTTCCCACGACCACCGAGGCTGTACCTGCGCCGTAGTCCAGTGCGTGCAGAACGCTCACGAGCCCGTCCACCTGTTTCATTCGGTGGGCGGGCTCGTCTGTTGTCACATCCAAGTGCCCGTGACTCAGGCCGTGCCGCGCAGCTTCCCCCGGACCACGATGCCCACGATCAGAAGCGCCACTGCTACGAACACCACCATCGACGGACCGCCCCGGTCGAGACCGGTCAACGTCGGAAGCGGTGCGAGCAGCGCCAGCCCCAGCGGCGGCAGAGTCAGTGCACCGACGCCGCCGGTGTACCAGAACCACTCGATTCGGTTCCAGTCAGAACGACTCTGGACCCGGTCTTCCACATGCACCATGGCAATCGCCAGAGGTACCGCTACGACCAGCCACAGGAGCGGGGACAGCGGCAGACCTGCCCGGCCCAGCAACGCGTCGGTGATGAGCGTCGCGCCGAAATACGACGGCAAGAACACCGCGACGGCGACGCAGAAACCCAAAGTCACGTCGGAGACGTCGTCGGGCAGATCTGTGTTCCGGCTGTGATCGGACATGAGATGCACGCTACGGACAAGGGTGCCGTCGCGGGAATCGCCGCCGTCGGCAGCTACCGAGCCGCCGGATTGTGGATGGGTCGGCGCATCAGCACCGCGCAGGCAATCGTCACCACAGCAACGACCACGAGCCCGGCCACGGACAATGCCAGGTAGTCGGGCTCGCTTGTGCGCGTGGCGACAGCGACGTCCGAAGACAGGCCCGGCTGATAACTCGCGGAGTACACCACCACCGGCAGAGTCATGGTGGACAGCACAGGCAGCGAGACCGCGAGAGAGCCCGGCGACGTCGCGAGGGCCGACACCACCACGTACGCGGCGACCAACGGCAGTGCGAACTCCGATCCCGTCGACACCTCGGCATAGCCCTCGATCACGCCCGCAACAGCGATGACGAACAGCCCGCCCAGTCCGATGTACAGCTGCGGCCAGCGGTAGCCGAGGCCCGCTCCGACGACCAACAGACCCACACTCAGAGCAAGCTGCGCACTGTCACCGGCAGCGAAGCCGAACGAGCCGATCCCGGCCGACGTCGACGCGAACAGCACCAGCAGCAGCCGTCCGTTCCGCCCGGGCAGTAGGAACGACGCCACGAGTGCCACGGCCGTCATACCGGCGAGAGCACCGAGCCATTCGACACTTCGAGCGTCGTGACCGGCGGCAATCCAAGTCAGGACTCCCGCGGCGACAGGTAACGGGATCCCGACGAGCAGGATTCGCCGGGTCTCGTACGGCTGTAGCTCCTCGTGGCGGTACGCCAGGAACAGTGCGATCGCCGCGGCCGAGGCCACGATCACCATGACGATCGCCCGCTGCGGGCTCACGTCGTCCTCGGCACCGACGACATCCCACACGAACACGGGACCGTCATCGGCTTGCAGCAGGGCATCCAGCGCTTTGCCGAGGAGACCGGCTCCGACGGCGGCGACGGCCAGCGATGCCTGCGCACCGCGATGTCGCCCCGCCAGTACGGCGGACGCGCCGAGCAGCGCGCCTGCTCCCACAGCGCCGGCCCAGTCTCCGAACATTCCGGTCACCATGCCGACTGTCCGGAACACGATGACGAGTACTGCTCCGATCGCCACGACAAGCACACCCCGTGCACTCGAACGCGCGAGCACGACGCTCACCAGGCAGGCGGTCAGCGCGAGGACAGTGAGCCCGTTGACGATCGTTGCCGGTGAACCGAATTCGGCCATGTTGCTCAGCAGGGAGTCGAGCGGTCGGACATCACTGATCGCATAGCCGACGACGAAGCCGGCGAGGATCATCGACAGTACTTTCATACTGCCGATCATGCCGTCAGCCGAATTTCACTCCCTGCGCCAGGGGCAGTTCGTTGGAATAGTTGACCGTGTTCGTAGCTCGCCGCATGTAGGCCTTCCATGCGTCCGAACCGGATTCGCGACCGCCACCGGTTTCCTTCTCACCGCCGAAGGCGCCGCCGATCTCCGCACCGGAGGGTCCGATGTTGACGTTGGCGATGCCGCAGTCCGAGCCCGCGGCGGACAGGAAGCGCTCCGCCTCGCGCAGATCGGTGGTGAAGATCGACGACGAAAGGCCCTGCGGCACATCGTTGTGCAATGCGATGGCCTCGTCGAGGGTGTCGTACGTCAGCACGTACATGATGGGCGCGAACGTCTCGTGCTTGACGATGTCGGTCTGCGCGGGCATCGTCACGATCGCGGGCTGAACATAGAACGAGTACTCGTCGACCACGTTCACTCGCTCGCCGCCGACCACGACCGTTCCGCCGTCGGACACCGCCGCCTCGAGAGCCTTCTGATAACCGGCGAATGCGGTGGCATCGATCAGCGGACCCACCAGAGTGTCTGTGGCCAAGGGAGATCCGATCGACAGTGTCTCGTATGCGGCTACCAGCTTGCGAACCAACTCGTCCGCGACCGAGGAATGCACGATGACGCGTCGGAGTGAGGTGCACCGTTGACCTGCCGTCCCGGCGGCCGAGAACACCAACCCACGCGTCGTCAGATCGAGATCGGCCGACGGCGTCACGATTGCTGCATTGTTTCCGCCGAGCTCGAGCAACACCCGACCGAATCGCTCGGCGACACGGGGCGCAACAGCACGGCCCATCCGCGTCGAACCGGTTGCCGAGACCAACGCAACCCGCGAATCGTCCACCAGCGCTTCGCCGGACGCGCGGTCACCGATCAGCAGTTGCGCGATCTTGGGATCCACTCCGGCTGCGGCGGCGGCACGCTCGAACAACGCCTGCACACCGACGGCCGTCAGCGGAGTCTTTTCCGAGGGCTTCCAGATGACCGTGTCTCCCGCGACGAGGGCGAGAGCGGTATTCCAACTCCACACCGCGACAGGGAAATTGAACGCGGTGATGACGCCGACGACACCGAGCGGATGCCACTGCTCCATCATGCGATGCCCGGGCCGTTCGGTGGCGATCGTGTTGCCGTACAGCTGACGGGAGAGTCCGACGGCGAAATCGCAGATGTCGATCATCTCCTGCACCTCACCGAGCCCCTCCGAGACGATCTTCCCGGCCTCGATGGACACGAGCGCGCCCAGATCCTCCTTGTGTACGCGCAGCAGTTCGCCCAGTTCCCGGATCACCTGACCACGCACGGGGGCAGGCACCTGCGACCAGGACACGAACGCGGTGCGTGCATCGGCGACGACGGTCTCGACATCGGCCGCCGAAGCACACGCCAGCGACGCCAGGTTTCCGCCGGTGATGGGCGAGCGCGCGATGATCGCGTCCGGTCCCGCGGGGGCGTCGAGCGCGATCGTGGCACCCAGCCGGTCGAGGATCGCGCGAGTGCGCACACTCAACTCGTCGTGGGTGATGGATGCAGACATGCGCGTACACCTTCCGTGGAGAGAACCGAACCGTCGGAGATGAGCCTACCGATCGAGGCTCGAACCGTATATTTTCCTGTCTTATGGACTTGCTTACGGAACATTAACGCGTATCTTCGTCCTTATGACGCAAGTATTACAGCGCACCGGAGTGACCATCGACGCCGCCAACGTCCGCGACGTGATCGGTGAACACCTACTGGCCGACGGCTTCGAGTTGGTGCTAGACCTCGATGCATCGACCGGATCCACGCTGGTCGACGCCAGGGACGGCACCCGCTACCTGGACCTGTTCACGTTCTTCGCGTCCAACGCGCTGGGCATGAACCATCCGGCGCTGATCGACGACCCGGACTTCCGGGCCGATCTGATGCAGGCGGCGATGAACAAGCCCAGCAACTCCGACATCTACACCGTCCCCATGGCTCGATTCGTCGACACGTTCGCTCGCGTCCTGGGTGACGATCGACTGCCGCACCTGTTCTTCGTCGAAGGTGGCGCCCTGGCCGTGGAGAACGCGTTGAAGGTCGCATTCGACTGGAAATCGCGATGGAACGAAAGTCATGGCCTGGACGCGTCCTTGGGCTCTCAGGTGATGCACTTCGAGCATGCGTTCCACGGACGCTCGGGCTACACGATGTCGCTGACCAACACCGACCCCAACAAGGTCGCGCGCTTCCCGAAGTTCGACTGGCCGCGAATCCCGTCCCCGTTCATCCGATCCGGCGCGAACATGGACGAACTCGAGGACGCATCGTTGGCGGCGGCTCGGTTGGCCTTCGAGGCCAACCCGCACGACATCGCCTGCGCCATCATCGAACCCATCCAGGGCGAGGGCGGAGATCACCACTTCCGGCCCCGGTTCCTGCAGAAGCTACGGGAACTCTGCCACGAGTTCGATGCACTGTTCGTGATGGACGAAGTACAGACCGGAGCCGGAATGACCGGTACCGCGTGGGCATTCCAGCAGCTCGACGTCGTGCCGGATGTCGTCGCCTTCGGCAAGAAGGTTCAGGTCTGCGGCGTCATGGCCGGCGGTCGCGTCGACGACATCGACGACAACGTCTTCGCTGTCAGCTCCCGCATCAACTCGACGTGGGGTGGCAACCTCACCGACATGGTGCGCTCGCGTCGAATCCTGGAAGTGGTCGAATCCGAGAAGCTCATCCCTCGTGCCGGTGAGCTCGGAGCCGTACTGCTGACAATGTTGCAGGACTTGGCAACTCGACACACAGTGGTATCCGAAGTACGTGGACGAGGTCTGATGTGCGCTTTCTCCCTGCCCGACGCCTCCACGCGCGACCGAGTGATCGAGCTGTTGCGTACCGAGGAACATGTACTGGCGCTCGGCTGCGGCGACGCGGCAGTGCGATTCCGCCCTGCACTGACCATCACCGAAACCGAACTGACCCAGGCAGTCGAGTCCATCGACCGGGTTCTGAGCATGCTCTAGCGCTCGGGAGGGATGTCTCTCTGCACCAACCGAATCTGTGACGTCGGAATGACACCGGGACGAAAGTAGAAGTTCTCCGGCGACTGCACGAGGTCACCCTCTTCGACTCCACTGACTTCCCAGACATCGACCGGTCCACCGGTGTTGTTCATGCCCACGAACCAATCACGTTCCCACGCATCGGCTGCCAGGAAACAACCCGCCTGCTCTGGCTGGTTGCTACCGGCAATACCGCGAGCGGCACCCATACGACGCCAGTCGAGTCCGTGGCACCGAATCGACTCACGGTTGAGCACCGAGGTCACGTGATAGCGAATGGTCATCCGCCGAAAATAGCAACGGCAACTTGACGAGTACAGCGATTTTCGCCTTGCCCTCTCCGTTCCACTGTCAGGTAAATCTTGACAGTCTGACCTTCCGCTGTCAGGCTTTTCCTGACACAGGAGGTCGGTCATGGATCCCATCACCCTCGCAACCGAGGCAGATATCACTGCTGCGACGCGGGCCGTCGTGACGGCAGCAGCCACCGAGGCCGGTCGCATCGCCGACGAGATCATCGGCACAGGGCCCCTGCCGGGCACACCGGACTGGGAGGCCGAGCAATCTACCGACCTGCCCGCACGGCGAAGCGTCGCGTGGCATCTGTTGAGCCTGCGTGTGCAACTCGCAGCCGGCCTCGATGGCATCGAAACCGTTGTGGTGCTTCGAGTTCAGGGCACAACGTGGGCGACGATCGGAACGGCCGTCGGAATGTCGCGGCAATCTGCGCACGAGCGATGGGGCACCCGATCGGCGGCGATTCTCGATCCCGTCGGCGACGGACTGCCCGAGGTCGTCCCGAACGACAGTCCGGCCTGAATTACAGCAGCATTCGCTCGGCACCCGCCGCCACGGCGTCGGCCGCTCGCTGCAGTGCGACAGACGACAGCGACCACTGCTGCCAGTACAGCAGCACGTCGTCGATCCCGTTGTCGTCGAAGCACTTCAGCGAGTCACGGTCCTGTAGATCGGGGATCATGCCCCAGCCGAAGCCGAGGTCGACAGCTCGCGCATAGTCGGAAGAAGCCGGCACCAGGTGACGCGGCGGCTCGTGTGGGTCGACACCGAAGCGCTGTAAGTAATTGTCCTGCAATCGGTCGTCTGCATCGAAGACGACCACCGGAGCACAACGCAAAGCCTCTGCCGTCACTCCAGCAGCGAACCACCGATCGATGAACTCCGGCGTGGCCGACGGCCGGTAGCGCATCGCACCGAGGCGTCGAACGGTGCAGCCACGAACCGGATCGGCCACGGAGGTTATTGCAGCGGAGACGATCCCGTCGTGCAGCAACTGCGCGGTCCGGTCCTGGTCCTGCCGATGCAGATCGAAGGTGGTGTTGCGCGCCAGTGGTGCGAGCGCGGGCAGCACCCAGGTCGCCAACGAATCCGCATTGACGGCAAGCGAAATGGGCGCAGCGACGCCGTCGTCACTCAGTTCTGCCCGAGTCTGCTCGGTGAGAGTGTCGATCTGACGCGCCAGACGGAGCACTGCTACGCCCGACTGGGTTGCCACCACCGGCTTGCTGCGTTGAACCAGAGTCCGACCGAGGGATTGCTCCAGCGACTTGATGCGCTGACTCACCGCCGACGGGGTCACGTACAGAGCGCGAGCGGCGGCCTCGAACGTTCCCCCGTCGACCACGGCCCGCAAGGCTCTGAGCTGTTCGATCTCCATAATATGAAGCTACGCTGATCATTACTGAAATACATTCGCTGGACCTAATCATGACCGGCTCCTAGCGTTGCCGTCATGACCTCGCTCGCCGCCGCCCAATCGACCCTCACCGGATTGGGCGTCGGACTCTCCCTCATCGTCGCCATCGGAGCGCAGAACGCGTTCGTGCTGCGTAAGGGCCTGCAACGCGCCCATGTACTGCCGGTGGTGGCAGTGTGCGCACTGTCCGACGCGGTCCTCATCCTGGCCGGGGTGGCAGGAATCGGTGTTCTCGTCGACCGGTTTCCTGTCGCGCTACGCGTCGTGACCGTCCTCGGTGCACTGTTTCTGCTCGTCTACGGCCTGATGGCACTGAACCGTGCTCGGATGCCCTCCACCATGACCGCGGAGGCGCACGGAGGCGGTTCCCTGATCGCCGCGGTGGGCACGTGCCTGGCTCTGACCTGGCTCAATCCTCACGTCTACCTCGACACCGTGGTGTTCCTGGGGTCCATCGGGAACCGTCAGCCCGGTGAACTGCGATGGTGGTTCGCCGCCGGCGCGATGCTGGGCAGCGTGCTGTGGTTCACCGCGCTCGGCTACGGATCGCGGGTGCTCAGTCCATTGTTCGCGAGGCCGTCGGCGTGGCGAGTACTCGACCTCGGCATCGGCATCATGATGCTGACCCTCGCAGCACTGCTGGTGCTCGGCTGAACCTGGATACTTGATCCGCAGTAAAACGAGTGATCTGATAGTCGCGAAAGACCGACCGCGCGGTCTGACAAACCTGGAGGATTTCCCGTGCCGTACCTCGGCCTGCTGATCATGCTGCTGTCCATCTTCTGCTTGATCGATGTCATCACCGCCGACGATTCCGGCATCCGCCACCTTCCGAAAATGGTGTGGCTGCTGCTCGTCATCGTTCTGCCGCTCGCCGGATCGATCGCGTGGCTCGTCGTCGGCCGGCCCGAGAACGGCGGCATCTGGGGTGGCAGCGGCGCACCACGCACCTCGTCGGCCTACCCCGAGTACGACGCCAAACCCGGACGCGCCGTTGCCCAATCGCAGGAGAGCGACGAGGAATTCCTACGCCGTTGCCGCGCCCGGGCCGAGGAACAGCGCCGCATCGCCCGCGAGCAGCGCAGAAACGACTGAGACCATGGCGAAGCTGACGACGTTTCCCGAGCCGAGCTCCGCCCTCTCCGATCCCGCCGACCTGTTTCGCGAGTACCTGCGCTTCTATCGCGGCGAGTTGGTTCGGCGAATCACGGCCCTGAGCGGCGATTCCCTGACCAGCACGGCCGTCCCATCCGAGTGGACTCCGCTGCAGATGCTGACCCATCTGGTGCACATGGAGCAGCGGTGGTTCGTTTGGGGATTTCTCGGCCGCGCAGTCGACGCGCCCTGGGGAGACGCGAAGGACGGCTCCTGGCACGTACCGGCAGATGTGGACGCCGAAGCACTGCTGAGCAGGCTCGACGACGGCGCCCGCCTCACCGACGAGATACTGAAATCACACCGAATGGACGAACTGGCTACTCCCGGTGGGCGATTCAGCGACGAGCAGCCGACGCTGATCTGGATCTGCTTCCATGTACTCCAGGAATACGCCCGCCACCTCGGCCACCTCGACGTCGCTGTCGAACTGGCCGGCGGGCCGACCGGCGAAGCCGAGAACTGACGCTTCAGACGTTCGCGTACAGATCGACGGTGGTGCCGTCGGGATCGTGTACGACGGCATAACGCTGTCCCCAGAACGCATCCCACGGCTGCAGGTGACCGGTGTACCCGGCTTTCGTCACCGCAGCCCACGCCGCGTCCACCCCGTCGGGCGTCCCACAGTCGAACGCGAGCGCTACGCGATGGCCCCCGCTGGGCGGCGTCCACGACGGATCGAACGAGGTGATGGTCGACGGTAGATCGAACAGCAAGCGAACTCCGCCGAGGTCGACTTCCACGTGCTGCTCACCGTCGGCCTCGTCCGGAATATTCAGCCCGAGAACGCGGTAGAACGCCAGCGCCGACGCCATGTCGGCAACGATGATTTCGATTCCTGCCAGGCGCGGTTTCACAATGAAGAGATTAGACCGTCAGCCCCAGTTCGCGGCATTCGTCAGACAGAACGGATGCCCGGCCGGGTCCAGGAGTACGCGCCAGGTCTCACCGGGCTGGTTCTCGGGCAGCGTCGCGCCCAGTTCCACGGCAGCCGTCGCCGCGACATCGAGATCATCGACGGCAAGATCGAAATGAAACTGTTTGCTGCCGTTCGCATTCGGCCACGGCGGCGGTCGATAATCGTCGACGCGGCCGAATCCGAGCGCACTGCTCGGCCCCTGCAGCATCGCGTACTCCTGCTCCGCATGCACGACGCTCCAGCCCAGCAGCGACGACCAGAATGTCGCGCTGGCCTTGGGGTCGGCGCAATCCAGGGTGACCATCTTCAGAGTGGCCACAGGTGTTTCGGTCATGGTGTTCCTCCTTCTCGTGTCGGACCAGACTCCTACACTGACGCGCGTGCCGGATAGGAAAAACGCGACAGCCACCCAGTCCGGCGTCCTGCGGCCCGATCAGCTGGCGCAACATGTCGACCTCGTACGGCTACCGTGTTCGGAGTCGTTGGAACCGTGGGTCGAGAACTACTGGCAGCTGCAGTGGGAACTGCCGCCCGGCACAACGCATCACAGCTCGACGCTCCCGCACCCGGCCTGCACGTTGAGCGTCGAACATGGTTGGACCCGCGAGGGCGTTGTCGAGCCGGTGGTCGTGACGGGGGTCCTCACGCGCCGCTTCGACGTCGTCCTCGCCGAGTCCGGGTGGGTCTTCGGCGTCAAGTTCCGGCCCGGCGGCTACGCGAGTTTCACCGGAACCGTGGCGAGAACACTGCGCGACGTCCCGGTAGCGCCACCGACCCCGTTCCGGTCCGAGACCGTCGCTGCACTGGCCGGGCTGAATGGACGTTTCGATGCCGACCACTGCGGAACCGTCGTCGACGCGGTTCTCACGCCCTACGCCCGTGACGTCGAGCCGGAGTACGAGGTGGTCTTGGACGTCATTGCAACCATGCTCGGAGATCGGGCGCTGATTCGCGTCGCCCAGGTGGAACAGCGGTGTGGCATCGGCACTCGTCGACTGCAGCGGCTGTTCGAGCGTTATGTCGGCGCGACGCCCAAGTGGGTACTCGGGCGGTATCGGATTCACGACGCCCTCAGCGAGCTCGACAACGGCTACTCGGGTCCGCTGGCACACCTGGCCGCGCGGTACGGGTGGTTCGACCAGGCTCACTTCACTCGGGAGTTCACCGAATTGGTCGGAATGCCGCCGAGCGCATACCAGCGGTGAGTAACGCCTTCGTCACGCAATGCGACTTTTGCCGATTCGTTTGGCACAGTATTCGCGGTGCCCGATAAGCATCGTGGTGGGGAACAGCAGCACAGAGGAAGAGTGGGCTTCAACGCATGATCAACATTCTCGTCGCCGGTGGAATCGCGTTGGCGGTCTCGATTCTGTTGACTCCATTTCTCATCGCACTGTTCACCCGGCAGGGCTTCGGCCAGGAGATCCGCGTCGAAGGTCCGGCAAGTCACCACGCCAAGCGCGGAACGCCGACGATGGGCGGCGTCGCGATCATCGTCGGTTTGTGGGCCGGTTACCTGGGCTCGCACCTCGTCGCAATGGGCGGTGACGGGCCCTCGGCGTCGGCGCTGTTGATTCTCGGTCTCGCGACGGCACTCGGCGTCGTCGGATTCCTCGACGACTACATCAAGCTCCGCATGAAACGAAGCCTCGGACTCAAGGCGACCGGCAAGTACGTCGGGCAGATCAGTGCAGCGGTGATCTTCGCGGTACTGGCGCTGCAGTTCCGCAATGGGAACGGGCTGACTCCGGGCAACGTCGAACTGTCGCTGGTACGCCAATCCACGTTCTTCACCATGGCCCCGATCGTCTTCGTCCTGTTCTGTGTCTTCCTCGTCGTCGCGTGGTCCAACGCGGTCAATCTCACCGACGGGCTCGACGGTTTGGCGGCGGGGTCGATGACGCTCGTCCTCGGCGCGTACACGGTGATGACGTTCTGGCAGTACCGGCAGTCCTGCGCGACCAATTCGGTCGCCGGGTGCTATCAGGTACGGGATCCGCTCGACCTCGCCGTCGTCTGCGCTGCGGCCGCGGGTGCCTGCATCGGATTCCTCTGGTGGAACGCGGCTCCGGCCAAGATCTTCATGGGCGACACCGGCTCACTCGCCCTCGGCGGACTGCTCGCCGGCCTGTCGATCGTGAGCAAGACCGAACTTATCGCCCTCGTCTTCGGAGCCCTGTTCGTCGCCGAGAGTGCCTCCGTCGTCATCCAGGTCGCGTCGTTCAAGAGCACCGGCAAGCGGCCGTTCCGGATGGCCCCGATCCACCACCACTTCGAACTTGCCGGCTGGGCCGAGACGACGGTCATCATCCGACTGTGGCTGTTCGCGGCCATCGCGTCGGCGCTGGGACTCGGATTGTTCTACAGCGAATTCCTCGCAGCCGTCGGCTGACCTACGATTCTGGGATGACTGAAGAACTGTCGCCTGTTGCCAAGGTCGACGCTCTCGCCGCCGAACTCGAACAACTCGATGCTCGACGCGTCGCCATCGGGGTCGAGCTCGTCAACCTTCAATTCGGCCTCGACGGAGACGCCAAGATCCGTGCGACCGAGGTCTTTCACAGCGACTACCTGGGACGACTGTTCACCTTGGTCGACGAACTGCGCACCGACGAATAGGGCTCGCTACACAGCGTCCTGATCCGAACGCGACACCACGGTCAGGCGAAAATCTCTGAGTGACAGCGTGAGTGCCGCCAACGCTGCAATCGCTACTCCACCGATCGGAAACACCAGCCACGGATTGCCGATGGTGGGAGTGAAGGTCGATGTGACAAGGTCGTCGCCGAGATACGGCACATACACTGCATCGGTCACATACGTTTCGGCCATGTAGGTGTCCGTCGCTGTCCAGCCGAAGTCGGCTGCAGGGGGCGAGTTGATCTCGATACTCCACGGATGCTCCCACGACCAATCCCACGCGGCTTCGGTTGGTTGCGGTGGCCAGTGTGTCCAGGCGAGTGCACTGCCCGCTCCCAGTGCCGCACCCACGACGATCAACAACACGAACAGGTGTACGCGGCTGTGCTGCCGATCCTGAACGATGCGCAGACCCGAATCGACGAGGAACGAGGCAGCCACGAGACCGATTGCTACTCCTGCTGCGACGAGATAGAGCGTCACGGGAAACCAACTCGGGCGGGCGTGGGTCACGCCGAGTTCCTGCGCATCGGCTACGGCGACATGCCAGACGACCGCTGCCGCAGCGCCTATCGACGCGCCGACGGCTGCCAGCACTGCGACGAGCGCTTTACCGGATGGCCTGTCCACGATCGGGACTCTACTCATGGCCTGTCCGGTCCATTCGAGTACTTGACCTGAAGCTTTGTCGAGGTTCTATCGTCGCTTTCATGAACACACCGAGACCCATGCAGCCACCCGAACTTCAGCCCATCGGATTCTGGACCGCACGCGCCGGCGACGCCATTCGAAATCGGATCCGCGCAGCACTGGCCGAAGTCGGTGTCAGCCAACCTGAATGGTGGCTCCTGCACCAGATCTCGCTGCACCCCACGGGGGCCGATCGCGCCGAGACCGTCGAGAAGATCGGGCACAACGACACGCCGGACGCAATCGTCGAGGCCATCGCGTCTGCACGGGACAAGGGTTGGATCATCGAATCGAATTTGCGCGTGACGTTCACTCCGAAAGGTGAAGCACAATTTCGGCGAGCCGCAGACGTTCAACAGATGTTGCAGGACCAACGCATGCAGGGAATCGGACAGGACGAGTACGTCACCACTATTCGAGTGCTGCAGCGAACGATCCAGAACGTCGGAGGCGACGCCTGGCATTGGTGACGACACCGGTCAGGGGCGAATGCCGTTCGCCTTCAACGACCTCCGGTCAGCGCATCCGTCGCACTCCTGAAATCACAATGCCTACAACCAAACCGAATACCGCGCCCAGAACAGGCAAACCGACGACGAGGGTGACCAACTGCCCAGGCATACCCAGGAACTCCGAGTACTGCGAATCGCCGCCCACGAATGCGTAATTGACTCGACGCGGCGCGCCGTCCCGCAGGACGATACCGATCGACGCGATCAGTCCTAGTGAGAAGCCGACGAAGGTAGAGACCTTACGCATCCGAGCGCGCCTCGCGGGCCGATGCTGCGAAAGCGGCCATACTCGGGAACTTCATGTCGACACTGTGTTCCTCGGATGGCTCAGGCGTTGCTCCCCAGCCGGGGCGATCGTGCCGCCGATCGATCCACACCGACGGGATGCCGTGGCGCTTGGCAGGCACGTGATCGTGGAACAGACTCTGCGCGACGTGGAGTAGTCGTGATCGTGGGACACCCAGCGTCTCGAGAACTCCGTCGAGCGCGTCGAAGTGATTGTCCGCCGGCTTGTAGGCCTTGACGTCCTCGGCGGTGACGATGGCGTCGAACTGCACGCCGAGGCGGCGGTTGCTCCCTGCGAAGCCGTCGCGATGCACATTGGACAGGATGACGAGCTTGTAGCTCTCGCCGAGGGACGACAACGCGTCGGCCGAGTCCTCGAATGCCGGCCAGTCCGGAACGGAACCCCCGAGCCTGTCCGCCCACTCGGTCGAGACAGGGATTCCCAGCATGTCACCGGTCCGCATGAAGGCGTCGGCAAGGATCCGGGGGTACAGAGCAGCGGGTGAATCACGCTGTGCCTGAGATTCGTTGATGCCGTAGGCCGCAAGCAGCTCGTCGTCGGACAACGGCGAACCGGCTTGCTGTGCCCATGGCCTGAGCGCATCGAGGATGCCGGTTTCCCAATCGATCAGTGTTCCGTAGCAATCGAAGCTCAGGACGTCGTAGTCGGCGAGATTCATGTGGCCGGGCCTCCTTGCGAAAATTCGATGGCGGCCGATTCTTCGTGCCGATACCGTCTGCAGGTCATGAGCATCGTACTGCCCGTCATCTGCACTCGCCTGTCCGGCTGTCGATGCGGACGCCGACCGACCGGGAAGCAAATCTACTGCGCCACAGAGTCTATCGAGCTGTTCACATCGGTCCTGTATCCGAGCTGATCGACGGTAGAGTTCATCGCGACAGTCGATCGGCTGACGATGAAAGGCAGAACCCATGAATATGGGCAAGGACGACGAGGTGCGCAACGTCGCCGAAGCGCTGAACACGATCGAGAAGCCCTGGCAGCCTCACCGACTGGCCAGCATCAACGATTACAACGTCAAGGTGGTGAAGCTGCTCGGCGAATTCGTCTGGCACACACACCCCGACACCGACGAGATGTTCTTCGTCCACAGCGGAGAACTCACCATCCAGCTTCGCGACCGCGATGTCGTTCTCGGTCCCGGTGACGTCTTTGTGGTCCCAGCGGGCGTCGAACACTGCCCCAAAGCCGTCGAAGAAGTCTCTGCACTTCTGTTCGAGCGATCAGGCACCGTCAACACCGGCGATGCGGGCGGGAACCTGACCTCACAGATCCGAGAGTTGTGACACGGATTCTGTTGCGGCCCGCAGTGGGGTCCGACGCCGACTTCCTGTTCTCGATGGCATCGAATCCCGATGTCGTCCGTTGGGTCGGTGACGGAAAGCCCTGGAGTAGAGCCTATTTCGATAGCCGTTTCTCGCGCGCCCTGAGCGCGAAGGACGCCCGAACGCCGGACGTACAGAGATGGTTCATCGGCACCAACGATGATCGGCACCCCGTCGGTCTGCTCAGCCTGATTCGACGGTCCGACCACTTCGAGGTCGGGTACTGGGTGCATCCGGCCCAGTGGGGTCGTGGCTACGCAGGCGAACTGATCGCTCTTGCGCAGGATCATACGGATGGTCTCCCGATGGCAGCGCAGGTTCACCGGGCCAACAGCGCCTCGCGTCGGGTGCTCGAGCGCGCCGGGTTCACACTGGTCGACGACGGTGATCCCATGACCTTTCGGTCTCCTCCGAGGCAGTGATTTCGCTTCACCAGGTCCTGATGGGACGGGGTCTCACCGTGGTACGGCCGGTCGTGACGCCGCGCACCATGGGTCGCATCAGGAACCCGTGCGGGAACCCGAGGTCGACAGCGCTGGCTGCTTGCAGAGTGTCGAGTTGGTATTCGTCGAAGGTGACGTCGAGGGCAGAGATGTTCTGCTGCAGTTGTTCCGGAGTACGTGCGCCGATCAACGAGCTGACGACGGACGGATGCCGAAGCGTCCACGCCAACGCCACCTGAGCAGGAGTCACGTCGAGTTGGCGAGCGACCCCGACAACCGCGTCCGCAATCGCGAGCCCCCGCGCAGTCAGCGTTCCGCTCGACCTCGCATGATCGCGTCGAGTACCCGCCGGCGCATCGGAACCCGGCACCGCGAGGTCCGCCGCGGTGTACTTGCCGGCCAGCACTCCACCGCCCAGAGTGCCCAGGGAATGACGCGTCTGCGATCGATGAACTCGACCGCCTGCGCTCTCGTCAACGGCACCTTCGCACCACCTGAATCCGACCTTTCGCGGCACGGGAAGTCGAGACTCCGGTGATGCAGTGCTCCTATCGTTTGGGACAGAACGAAGGAAGGTCACCGGCACATGCTCGAACGATGGAACGCGGCACTCGACCACATCGAGAACAATCTCGACCGCGAGATCGATGCGGGGGAGCTCGCTCGCATCACGCTGACATCCGAATACCACTTCAGACGCGTGTTCTCGGCACTGGCTGGATTGCCTCTGTCGCACTACATCCGGCAACGCCGAATGACATTGGCAGCAGCAGACATTCTCGACGGTACAGCGGTGCTCGACGTCGCGACCAAATACGGCTACACGGCAGACGCATTCACCCGCGCCTTCCGAGACCTGCACGGCATCACGCCATCTCAGGTCCGCCGACCCGGAGCAGTCCTTCGTTCCAGACAAGCCGTGACATTTCACCTGACCATCGAAGGACGAAGCACCATGCGATACCGCATCACCGAACTGCCGGCATTTCACATCGTCGGCAAATCCACCCGAATCCCGCTGCGGTTCCGCGGCGAGAACACCGCAATGACCGAATTCCACCGTAGCCTCGCCCCTGGAACAGGGGAAAAACTACTCGAACTGGCAGACTTGCCCGAGCTTCCTGACATCCTCTTCGTCAGCGACGGCTTCGAACCCGAACGCGAAGACGGCAGCCTCTTCGACTACTACTTCGCCGTTGCAAGCACTTCGGCTGGAACATCCGACTGGGACACCCTCGCCGTGACCGCATCGACCTGGGCGGTATTCGAGACGAGCAGCGACACCGCACTCGCCCCCGCACTCCAACAACTCTGGGCCGACGCCTTCAGCGAATGGTTCCCCTCCAACCCCTACGAAACAATCCCGGGACCGGAAATCCTGACCGTCAAAGAAACCTCCCCCGACTGGACCTCGGGAGCGGGAGAACTCTGGATTCCAGTCCAACGAAGCCACTAGCCGTCCTTCACTCCTCCCCTCCCGTCGCGGCCCACCATGTTCACTCAATGTGACATTCAGTGGCCTTTTCGGGGGTCAATGTCACATCGAGTGGACTGGGTCAGGTGTCAGGCGATCGATTGGCCGTAGACGTGTGTCACCGAGATGGTCACCAGTACTCGTCGGTCGGCGACCATGACAGTTCGGTATTCGTTCCAATCGGGGTGCTCGCCGGCGGCGGCGCGGAAGTAGTCCACCAGGGCATCGACTTCGGGGCTCTCGGGTGACGATCCCGGGCCGGTGAGAGTGACGGTTCCTTCCGCTGTCGCCCATGCTGTGCCGTCGGCACTGGTCACTTCGAGCGCGGCGCGAGGGTCTCGACGTAGATTCGCCGTTTTCGCTCGCCCTTCGGTGACCGAGATCGCGATGGTGCCGGCTGCCCGGTCGTACAACGGCGTCACCGGTGACAGCTGCGGAATTCCGCTGGCTTTGATGGTGGCGAGCACGCCGATTCTGCTCTGCTCGAGAAGCGCATGTGGATCGTAGGTGGTTCCGGTCATGGAGTCCCCTTCGGTCGTCGAAACAAGCGTGCACGAACTTCACCGTAGAACGCCGTCGACGACGCGGTTGTTCCGTCCGACCTCACGGTTGTCTGTCGTCGAACAGTTCCGCCGCATACGCCCCGATTGCTCGACGGTATCTGCCCAGCGCCGGGTCTGCGGCACGCAGTGCGTTCCGCAGAGCCTGTGCACCGTCGCCCTTGTCCCAGAGTGCGAGTGCCACGAATGCATCTCGCGCAGACGAGTATTCGGTTGAGAACTCGAACTCCTCCAGCACTCGCAAGGCGTCGTCTTGTCGACCCACGTTGCGGAGCGAACTCGCCAGTTGAATCCGAGCCTGGTTCTCCCTGTCGATATCGAGCCCGTGGGACAACGATGCCTCGTACAGCGGAACGGCCGCGGACTCTTCGCCCAAGAAGTCTTCCAGCGAGGCTTGCTCGAACAGTGCACGGCCATCAGAACACGGTGCAGCGGCAAGCAATTGACCGATCTGGATCCGCATACGAACGGGGTCTGTATCGTCCGCGTTGCGCCAGAATTCGGCCATTCGATCTTCCCAACTCAGCATGGAATCGATCGTCCACGATGCTGCGGCCTGCCGCCAGCGCTGTCTCCCTAGGCAGTTGCGTTGTCTTCGTGACACGAGACATGTAGATCAGAAAAGGGACGAGGCCGGTTCCCCCGACGCCGCGACCACACTCGACAACTATGGAGCTGCTACGAATTCGATCCGATTGCCCACGCCGTCGCGGGTATGGAACCGTCGTCGGCCCGGGATCTCCTCAGGGTCGGCCCAATTCACTGGGTAGCCGGCAGATGTCAACGCCGCAGCTGTCGCATCGACATCGACGACGAAGGCCGGGTGCGCCTTCAGCGCCGGGCGAAAGTCGTCCTCGATGCCAACATGTACTTCGCCATCGGGACCGCCCACTCCCGGCACGCGAAACCAACAGCCGCCGCGGACCGCCAACAGCGGCGGCTTCGCGATCTCCTGCCAGCCCAGAGCACCAGAGTAGAACTCCCGCTCGCGGTCTTCGCCGCCCGCCGGACAAGCGACTTGCACGTGGTGAATCATCGAACGAACGTACCGCCATCTCGATTGACATGCCGGTGAACGGTAGGCAAACGTATGGGCATGCAACTGAGATTTCTGGCCGGCATCTCGACGGCCTTCGCATTCAAGCTCCTGCTGATGCGAGCGCTGACACTCAAGCTGCAGCGAGACATCGAAGCACTGAACAACGGCAACTACCGCCCGCTACTGTCGTCCTTCCATCGCGACGCAGTGCTGAAGTTCGCCGATGGAGACAGCCGCTGGTCGGGCACACACCGCGGCCGCCCGGCCATCGAAAAATTCTTCCAGGACTTCGTCGCTGCCGGAATCAAAGGCCAGATCACCGAAATCTACAGCGGCGGCGCACCCTGGCGTATGACCCTGCTCGCCCGCTTCGACGACCATGCCCACGCAGCCGACGGCACCCAGATCTACAACAACCGCACAGTGCTGCTGGTCCGCACGAGCTGGGGAAAAATCATCTCCCAAGAAGACTTCTTCGAGGACACCACACGCCTCGACGCATTCGAAAAGAAACTGCGGCAACTCTAGATTTGCCCGGCATTCGGCTCGGTGCACCACTTCCGCCGGTACTCAATGTGACATCCAGTGGCCTTTTCGGGGGTCAATGTCACATCGAGTGGACTCCAGGGGCGGAAGGGGCGGGGCGGCGATAGGTCACCTGTGGATAGTTGTCGGCATTCGTGACGCTGGCGTGCACGTTGTATACCGTGCGCACCAGGTGTTCGGTGATCACTTCGTTCGGGGTTCCCGATGCCACGATGGCGCCGTTGTTCAGGACGATGATGCGGTTGCAGAACATCGCGGCGAGGTTGAGGTCGTGGAGGGCGATGTAGCTGCTCAGGGGTAGGCCTGCGACGAGGGTGAGGATGTCGAGTTGGTGTTGGATGTCGAGGTGATTGGTCGGCTCGTCGAGCAGTAGTTCGGTGGGTTGTTGGGCGAGTGCGCGGGCGATCTGGACTCGTTGGCGTTCGCCGCCGGAGAGGGTGTGCCATCGTCGGGTGGCTTTCGATGCCATGGCGGTGTCGGTGAGTGCTCGTGCGATGGCGGCGTCGTCGTCGGATGCGTCGCCGCCGAGGATGCCGTGATGTGGGATGCGGCCTAAGCGGACGACGTCGCGGACGCTGATGTCGACGTCGGTGTCGGAGTGTTGGTCGACCATTGCCACGCGTCTGGCGATGCGTCGTCGACGCAGTGTTCGGAGGTTGTCTCCGTCGAGCAGCACCTCACCGCTGTCGGGGGCGACGATGCCGGCGAGAATGCGCAGCAGTGAGGATTTGCCCGAACCGTTGGGGCCGATCAGGCCGATGGTCTCGCCGGGTTCCGGCGCGAAGCTGATCCCGTCGAGAATTGGATGCCCACCGCGGGTCCATCGAAGGTCTTTGGCGTGCAGTGTCATCGGGACCTCCGTAGCCGGAAGAGAATGAGCGCGAAGGCCGGAACGCCGATCAGAGCAGTGACCACTCCGACGGGAATCTCCTGTGGCGCGAACACCGTTCGGGCGATCGTGTCGACCCAGACCATGAAGATTGCGCCGATCACCACCGTCGTCGGGAGCAGTCTTCGGTGGCGCGCTCCCACGAGGAAGCGGGCGGCATGCGGAAGCACCAGCCCTACGAATCCGATGGCTCCGGCGGCACTGACGAGGGCGGCCGTGATCAGTGCGGTGATGACCAGCAACAGGATTCGCACATATTTCACCGGAACGCCGAGCGATGCGGCCGCGTCGTGCCCGAAGGTGAAGGCATCGAGTGCGGAGGTGTTGAACAGGCACACCACCATTCCCAACAGTGCTACAGCACCGCACAGTGCCACGTCTGTCCAGTCGGCACCGCTCAGCGAGCCGAGCAGCCAGAACAGCACTCCCCTCGTTTGTTCGGCATCGGCCGAGGATATGACGATGAACGACGTCAGAGCCGAGAACAGTTGTGTACCGGCCACTCCCGCGAGTACGACGCGGTCGTTGCCTCCACCCGCACCTGCGGCGAGCAGCATCACCAGGATGAAAGACAACAGCGCTCCGGCGAACGCCCCGGTGGACAGCGACAGTGCGCCGCCGCCTACGCCGAGCACTGCGACGACGACGGCACCGGTGGACGCGCCCGACGAGATACCCAGCACGAACGGGTCGGCCAACGGGTTGCGCAACAGCGACTGCATGATGGCACCGCACAGCGCGAGGCCTGCGCCGCAGATGGCCGCGAGCAACGTTCGGGGCAACCTCAACTGCCAGACGATACCGTCCTCGATACGACTCACTTCGGCCGCGCCGATCCCGATGTGCCCCAGTATCACTCGATACACATCGGATACCGACACGCTGGCGGGGCCGATCGTCACGGCCACGCCGATCGAGAGCACCAACACCACGAGGCCACCGAGCAGAAGCGGGATCAGCAATCCGCGATCTGTCCGGCTCATGGGGTGGTCGATCCCCAGTTCTGCAGAGCCGCCGCAACTTTCTCGACCCCGTCGATCGTGCGGATCGACGGGTTGAGGTCGGCACCGTTGACGACGATGTACCGCTTGTCCTCGACGGCGGTGAGCCGACTGGTGACTGAATTCGATTCCAGGAAGGCGATCTTGCTGTCGAGAGCATCACCGGCGATGCTCCGCCGGCTCAGGTCGGCGAGCACGAGCGCGGTGGGATCGCGATCGAGGACACTCTCCCAATTGACCTGTGGCCATTCGTCGGTGGTGTCGGCGTAGATGTTCTGGGCACCGACGGATTCGGTGATGATTCCCGACGACCCACAGCATCCGGCCATGTACGGGGTATCGGTGTCGGCGAACCAGTACGCCAACGTCACACCCGAGGCGTCGACGGCTCCTGATGCTTTCGCGAAGCGATCCTGCAGCTCGCCGACAAAGCGTTCGCCGCGATCACGCACGTCGAAGATGGCTGCGAGGTCGCGAATCTCCTGGTAGACGGTCTCGATCTCGAGCGGCGCCGTACGCGCGCCGTCGGAGTTGACACTGTCGTCGGTCTTGCCGTTGCAGTCGGTGGGAGAAAGGTAGCTCGGCACACCGAGCTGCTCGAACTGGTCCCTGTCGGCTACTCCTCCGGGCCCGAGAGTGCCGCCGAACGACGCGGACACGAAGTCGGGCTCGGCGTCGAGCACCACCTCGAGCGAGGGTTTGTTGTCCGCCAACCTTGGCACCTTCGCGTTCTCGGATTCGAGGTTTGCGCGGACGGGGTCGGTCCAGGTGGCGGTGCCGACCATCCGGTCGGCGAGGCCGAGCGAAAGAAGAATTTCCGTCGAACCCTGATTCAACGACACCGCACGCTGAGGCGGGGCGTCGACGACGATGTCGCGGCCGCAATTGTCGATCGTCAGCGGATAGTTTCCGGTGGTCGGGGTGGCCGCGACGGTTGTCGCAGTGGACGAACAACCGGCGAGGACGAGGATCGAGACAGCGCCTAGGACGGCGAGAGTGGTACGCATCGTGAAGAGCTTCCTGCTGAGGGCTCGTGTCGCGGAGCCGCGGATGGAGGTGAATCACGACGTCCGAGCATTCGGACTTCGAGCTCTCACCCGTCACCGTTGCGCGCCAGCTCCGGAATTGCACCGGATTCCCTCGTTCGTCGCTTGCTGACCCTATCGTGCGGGGTACCTCGACGGTCAGCGTGTCGCTGCGGCCACCGGCTCCTGGACGTAGCTGCGTGGAAAGGTGGTGCGTGCCAACACGACTACGACCATCGCGGCGGCGACGAGCACCGTCGCAGCAGCCGTGACGGCCACGATGCCGCTGAGGTCGATCACCACACCGCCCACCAGGGCTCCCGTGGCGATCGCCAACTGGAAGGCAACGACATAGATCGCCGACGCCTTGTCCGCATCGGCCGGCGCCGCTCTGACCACTGCCGATTGGATGCACACCGGGAGGGTGGTGAAGGCCAGTCCCCACAAGGCGATCGCACCGACGGCGAACACGGCCAAGCTGCCCGGCGCTCCGATCACGGTGCACCAGAGAACTGCAACCGCAGCGGTCACTGCGCCCAGGGCGGCGATGGTCGAGTACCGAGGCCACCGGTCGTAGGTTCTGCCGATCACCCAGATTCCGATCACTCCGAACAGCCCGTACAACATCAACATCAGAGTCAGAGTGGTGCCGGCCGATCCGATGGCACGGTCGACGATCACCGAGAAATAGGTGTACGCGGCGAAATGACCGAGGACGGCCAGGAACGTCACTCCGCACAGAACGGCCAGGGTGCCGTCGAGCACCCGCGGTGTCTTTTTCGTCTCCGACGCCGCCCGGGTGACCGGTAGTGGCGGGAGGACGAAGTAGAGCGCAACCGCGATTGCTGCGGCGACGACACCGAGAATCGTTGCGGCCGTGCGCCATCCGAACCATTGTCCGAGGGCAGCGGTGAGCGGGTTGCCGGCAACCAATGCCAGCGAGGTACCGGCGTACACCGTCGCGATGGCCTTGCCCTGCTTACCCGGTAGCGCAAGCGATGCCGCGACGGGCGCGACGACAGCCCAGAAGACGCCATGCGTTGCCGCGCAGAGCGTTCGGGAGATCACCAGCATCGGATATCCGACCGATACCGCCGAGAGGAGTTGCGAGAGTGCCAGTGCGGCAACGGTGATGACGACGAGACGCCGTCGGGGCCACTCCCGCACGAACCGGATCAGCGGCATCGTCATCACGGCAACGCCGTACGCGTAGAAGGTCAGCAGGAGACCAACGGCGGATTCGCCGACACCGAGGTCGCCGGAGATTTCGGGGAGCAACCCCACGGGCAGTGTTTCCGCAGTGACGTAGATGAATGCGGCTGCGGCGAGCACCAGCAGTTTCGGTAGCGGCGACGACATTCTGTGTATCGTTACACACAGTCCGTACAGCGCGCTACAGTGGGCCGGTGAACACTCGGGTGACCATGGCTGACGTCGCAGCGTCCGCGGGCGTGTCCACCATGAGCGTCTCGTACACCTACAACCGACCGAGCCGGGTATCGGCGGCCACACGCGATCGCGTACACGAGGCAGCCGCCACCCTCGGATACGCCGGTCCCAACCGCACGGCCCGGTCGCTGCGCAGTGGCAGGCACAACAGCATCGGCGTCGTCCTCGGCGAGAAGCTCACCTATGCATTCGAGGATCCCCAGGCTCGACGTTTTCTGTCCGGTATCGCCGAAGCATGTCTGGACGCCGACACCGCGCTGGTCATGCTGCCGAACCTGCACCGCGACACCGACAATGCACGCATCCGAGACGCACAGGTCGACGGGTACGTCGTGTGGACCACCGAGACGGACGACCCCCTGCTCGACGTGCTCGTCGACACCGGCAGGCCGACGTGCATCCAGGGCGGGCCCGACCATCCCGGCCTGAACTGGATCACCATCGACGACCGAGCGGCAGCCGAGACCATTGCCACCGTCGCGTTGAACAGCCGATCTCGCCCTGCCATCGTCGCTCTCCGGCCCGATACCCGACGCGAATCGACGATCGTGCGTGGCGCGGACGCGTCGGACATCTCGATGCCGGTGACCCGAGCCCGACTCGAAGGCTACCGAGACGCCTGCGTGCAGTTCGGACTCGACTGGTCGACGGTTCCGACACTGTTCACCACCGACAACGCCCGCGCAGAAGGTGACCGAGGAGCGCGACTGTTGTTGCAGGACAATGCCATCGACACATTGCTCGTGATGAGCGACGAACTTGCCCTCGGAGTGCTCGACGCCGCGGCCGCATCCGGAATCGACGTTCCGGAGCAATTGGCCGTCACCGGATGGGACGACTCCCCCGCCGCAGCCGACGCCGGATTGACCACCGTCGCGCAGTCGCTGTTCGATCAGGGTCGGTCGGCGGCCCGGTGGGTTCTTGGACTCAGCGACACCGTGGACGACGCGATCTGGAGCATCGAAAGACGATTGTCGACAGGACGCGCAAATGGCCGACAAACCAAGGAGAGCATGATCTAATAGCTCCATAAAAGGGGATGTTCCCTGTTTATAGCGCTGAACCAGACTCGTGGGCTAGTATCGCTCGTGGCTATCCGGCCATGAGGGGGAACAATGAGCCGAGAGCACGACGCGCCGCCCCGTCATGTCGCCGCCGTGTCCGGGACAGCCGCCCAGCGCGACGCGTTGACCGGACTCCCTAACCGCGACGAGATTCTTGCCCTCATCACCGCCGAGCTCGAAGGACGCACCCCGGGTCGCCAGTTCAGTGTCCTGCTGGTCGACATCGACGGATTCCGAGAATTCAACGACGCCCTCGGCCCCGCGCAGGGCGACGACCTGCTGTGCATGATCGCCGATCGCCTCCTTGCCTCCACCCGCCCCGGCGACACCATCGGCCGACTCACCGGCGACGAATTCGTCGTCATCGCCCGAGGCTCCCACTCCATAGCCGCGCGAGCCCTGGCCGCCGGTTTCGCGAGCATCTTCGAGCCCGCCTTCGAGCTCGGCGACCGCCAACTCACCCTCACAGCCAGCGTCGGAGTCGCTTCCAGCACCGACACCGACATCAGCGCCACCCAACTGGTTCACAACGCCGCCGCAGCAATGCATGCCGCCAAGGCCGTCGGACGCAACGAACACCACGTCTTCACCGACGAGCTGCACCACACCAACCGCACCCGACTCGAACTCATCGAACGACTGCGCGGCATCGCCATGGTCGAGCGCGAACTGACGATGGTCTACCAACCCATCGTCGAACTCACGACGGGAACGGTCGTCGGAGTCGAAGCACTCATCCGATGGAACCATCCCGAACTCGGCCTACTGATGCCCGACACCTTCATCCCCCTCGCCGAGGATGCCGACCTCATCGTCCCGCTGAGCATGTGGATTCTCGCCGAGGTCGCGCACACCATCGCCGACTGGCAGACCCGCAACATCCACCTCCAAGTGGGTGTCAACATCAGCCCAGCCCACTTCGCCACCGGAAGCCTCGCCACCGACGTCATCGACATCGTCGACACCTACGGGATCCAACCCGGCCGGCTCGCCCTCGAACTCTCCGAATCACAGACACTGCACGACCTCGACGCCGTCCACTACCAACTGCGCGACGTCCAACGCCACGGCGTCCTCATCGCCATCGACGACTTCGGCTCCGGCTTCTCCTCCCTCGAACGACTCGCGACCCTCCCCGTCGACACCCTCAAGATCGACAAATCGCTGACCCAACACCTCGACAGCGACAACCTGCACCGACGCCGCGCCATGACCACACTCTGCACAGCCCTCGTCGACGTCACCACCACCCTCGGCAAAGACACCGTCATCGAGGGAATCGAGACACCGGAACAACTCCAGGTCTGCACCGACATGGGCGTAACCTTCGGCCAAGGACACCTACTCGGACGCCCCATGTCCGTTGCGGCACTCGAACAATTCATCACCCGACACAGCACCCACAGCGAATCCGCATAACCCGAGGAACCGAACGTGAAGATCGACAACGAAGTCCAACGCTTCACCGACGCACCCCGAGCCCAACTCTCCACCATCAACCCCGACGGCACACCACACCTGGTACCGATCGTCTTCGCCGTCGCCCCCACCGGCGACCGCATCTACACCGCCATCGACTGGAAACCCAAGACAACCCGAAAACTCCAGCGACTCGACAACATCCGCGCCGACCCCGCCGTCAGCCTCATCGTCGACCACTACACCGACGACTGGTCCCAACTCTGGTGGATCCGCGCCGACGGAAGCGCCCATATCGCCGAAACCTCCAGCGCCGAGGGCACATCGGCCACCGACGCCCTGGTCGCGAAATACAGTCAATACAAAAACAACAGACCCGAGGGTCCAGTCATCATCATCGACAAACTGTCCTGGCGATCCTGGTCGGCTTCCTGACCCCGCCCCCTGCCCCCTTTGTTGACCACTCAATGTGACATTCGGTGGCCTTTTCGCCCGTCAATGGCACATCGAGTGGACTGCGGGCGGGTGACAGTGCAATGAAATTCGATGGCGAGTCGGATGCATTGTTGACACACTGCTGACCATGCACGACGCGTCTTCCGAACGGATTGTGACCGATCGCCTCGTCATTCGTCGCGAGGAGTCCGACGATGCCGGTGCTGTTGCCGACGTGATCGGTCGCAATCTCGTTCACCTTTCGCCCTGGATGGGGTGGGCGACGGCCGAAGCTGCACGAACGTCGGCGCAACTCGCTCGTATCGCCGACGCCGTCGAGCAGTGGGATGCCGGGAAGATGTTCGACTACGGAATCTTCGACCTCGAAGGCGGCGCATTTCTGGGCAAGATCGGGATGCATCGCCGAATCGGCCCGCACGGAATCGAATTGGGTTACTGGCTCGACGCCCGGGCCGAGGGACGTGGGGTGATCAGCGAGGCCGTCGCGGCGCTCATGCGGGAGGCTTTGAGGCTGGGCGGAATCATCCGAGTTGAAATTCATTGTGATGCAGCGAATCTCAGAAGTCAGGCCGTACCCAGACGGCTTGGCTTCGTTCTGGACAGGATCGAGGAACAACCGATCGCCGCTACGTCCGAAACCGGCGAGCACATGGTCTGGGTGTATCAGCCCGACCGGCGATAAGCCTGATCCGCTCGCGGTCGGACCGTGACGTTCGGTCGCGGTCGAGCCTTGGCCTGCTCGTAGCGCGCCCGAAGGTCGGCCAATACGCGTTCCGGATCATCCCGAATATCACTCGGCAGATGTGTCACCACGATGAGGCCGGCATTCTGCGCTCGTTCACGACGCGCCACCGTCGCCTTGTGTGCCGCAGGCGAGAGGTGGTGCTCCAGCGAATCGATCTCCCAATCCAATGCCACGTCGTCGAGCCAATTGTCAGCGATCAACAGGAACTTTCCCCGCTCGTCGTGGACGACCACGTTGTGCTGCATCGGCGGAAGTCCACTGCGCGCGTACAGCTTCTGGGCCTGGGCTTCGGCAACGGAATGCGCGCCGGCTGCCAACTCCCGCAACACCCGTCGTGGCATCGCCGTTCCTCGTGTACTACCGGCATCGAGCTCCTTCATGATCGCATCCACGGTGGCCGCGCCTCGCTGCACGACATTGGCAATCAGCGCCATGCACTGCTCGGCATTCTTCATTCGCCGAACCGCATCGCACAAGCACCGAACGATCGGCGCAACGCGGAGTCCCGACTTCATCTCCGCCGTCGGCATTCGCCACGTTCGCTCTACCACCGCGAAGCTCACGGACTTCCGATGTTGCGGCTCGGGAATCAGGGCGAAAGTCTCCTCCAACGAGCCCGACGTGCCCAGTCCATGCAACGCCAACCCTGCCCGACCGCTGATGACAGCATCTTTGCCGCAGTAAATTGCCACCGCGGTGGCGCGCTCCATCGGCGTCAGCGAGCGATTCTTCAAGAACACCAACCCAGGTAGTGCCCGTGACCAGCTGCCGTCCGGCTGGGTGCGTCGAACAATTGTCTTCGACGCCACCCCGAGCTCGAGGAGATGCGCTGTCCTCATGAAACCGCGATCGGACGCAGCCGCGATCACCTTCGCATCGATTCGTGCTCCACCCCGCTTCATGCCCTTGATGATGCACAATCCAGGCACCCCGAATCCGACACGACGATGGGAAACACATTGCCCTGTGGATAACTCACGCCCTGTGGACAAACTCCGCCCAGGAGCGCCTCACCGAGATCGAATGCACTCGGCAAGCCGCTGCCCGCACTCGACCCGAGGTCCACTCGATGTGCCATTGACTGGCGAAAAGGCCACCGAACGTCACATTGAGTGAGCGGGGGTGCGGGCAATGGGCACCTGACTCGCGTTGGCGGGGATACCGTCTACGTTGCAAGTGCATTCTGACTTCGGGAGTGAGATATGACGGCGACAGCGATTCCCTCGGAGCGGTCCGGGTCCATGGTTCCGCGGTCGTTCGTGCCACCCGCGCGCGGTCGTTTGAGTGAGGTTCCGCATATCGCGGGGTTGGTGCTCGGTGTGTTCGCGGTGTTGTTGTTTCTGTGGAGTCTGTCGCCCACTCTTCGTTTTCTGGTTCATGTTCCTCGCGAGTACGTGGACAACTATTACTTCGATGCTCCCGATACGAGTTTGTCGTGGGCGCTGGTCGTCGGGTTGTTGGCGGCAGCCTTGGCGAGTCGTAAGCGCATTGCGTGGTGGTTGCTGACGATTTATCTGGTGTTGTTGGCGATCACCAATGTCGTCGAGGGCATCCAGGACGGGAACGTCAACTCGTGGGTTGCGCTGGCTGCCCATGTGGTCGTGACGGGGGTGTTGATCGCTGCGCGCAAGGAGTTCTACACGCGGGTGCGTCGCGGCGCGGTGTGGAAAGCGCTCGGGGTGCTCGTCCTCGGAGCGGCCGTCGGGACGCTCATCGGCTGGGCGTTGGTTGCGTTGTTCCCCGGGTCGTTGCCGGAGAGTCAGACGTTCCTGTGGGCGTTCAATCGTGTGACGGCGTTGGCGACGGTGGACAACGAGCAGTTCGACGGCAGGCCGAACGGGATCGTGAACACGGCGTTGGGGTTGTTCGGAGCGTTGGCGTTGCTGGGGGCGATCGTGACGTTGTTCAGGTCGCAGCGGTCGAGCAATGCGCTCACCGGTCGCGACGAGTCCGCCCTGCGAGGTCTGCTCGACAAGTGGGGCGCCGACGATTCCCTCGGCTACTTCGCCACCCGCCGCGACAAGGGCGTCATCTTCGCCACCAGCGGCAAGGCTGCTGTGACGTATCGCGTCGAGGTCGGGGTGTGTCTGGCCAGTGGTGACCCGATCGGTAACCCCGAGGCCTGGCCGCATGCCATCTCGGAATGGCTGGACCTGGCCGAGAAGTACGGCTGGACCCCAGCTGTCATGGGGGCCAGCGAGATCGGGGCCACCGCATACAAGCGGGCCGGCCTGAGCGTCCTCGAACTCGGCGACGAAGCAATCCTCAAAACCAAAGATTTCAACCTCAATGGACGCGAGATGCGCCCCGTGCGTCAGGCGGTCAACCGGGCTCGCAAAGCGGGTGTCGTGGTCACCGTGCGTCGTCATCGGGATATTTCGTCGGAGGAGATGTCGGAGATCATTGCCTGCGCGGATGCGTGGCGCGATACCGAGACCGAGCGCGGTTTCTCGATGGCGTTGGGCCGGCTTGGCGATCCGCTCGACGGCGATTGTCTTCTGGTGCAGGCGGTTCAGGGTGAGAAGGTGATCGGCGTTCTCTCGCTGGTGCCGTGGGGTCGTACCGGTGCGTCGCTGGATCTGATGCGGCGGGATCCGGCGTCGCCCAACGGGGTGATCGAGCTGATGGTGACCGAACTTGCTACCGGCGCAGATCATTTCGGTGTCGGCAAGATTTCGTTGAACTTCGCGGTGTTCCGCGCGGCGTTCGAGGAGGGCAGCCGGATCGGTGCGGGGCCGGTGTTGCGAATCTGGCGCAGCGTGCTGGTGTTCTTCTCCCGGTGGTGGCAGCTCGAGGCGCTGTATCGCTCGAACGTGAAGTACCTTCCGGAATGGGAGCCGCGCTATCTGTGCTTCGCTGACAATCGGGTGTTGCCCAAGGTCGGCGTCGCGTCGGCCATCGCCGAAGGCTTTCTGACTCTCCCGACCTTCCGACGCGCCTCGAAGCACACCGGTTCCCACGTTGCGGTGCCCGCGGCTCTGGCCGACGCCGACGACATTCATCCCGACGGCAGTGGACCCGACAGCGTTCCGGACGAGCCGACGCCGGGCCGCAAGCGTCCCGACCAGGTGCGCGTGCGCATGTCGAAGCTCGATCGCCTCGAACGCGAGGGCACCGAGGGCTATCCCGTCGCCTATCCCCCGACCCACACCGTCGAGGCTGCTGTGGCGTCGCCGCAGGGCACGACGGTGCGAATCGCCGGACGCATTCTGCGTATCCGTGACTACGGCAGCGTGTCCTTCGCCGTCATTCGGGACTGGTCGGCAGACATTCAGGTGCTGTTCGACCGCGAACGCGTCGGCGACAGAATCGAGGAATTCGATGCCGACTTCGACCTGGGTGACCTCATCGAGGTCAGCGGGGCCATCGGGTACAGCAGGCGTGGCGAGCTCTCGCTGCTCGCGACCGACTGGCGAATGAACGCCAAGTGCCTGCATCCGCTGCCGGACAAGTATCGCGGTCTCACCGACCCGGAAGCGCGGGTGCGGCAGCGGTATGTGGACCTGGCGATCAATCGGGATGCTCGTGCTCTGCTGATCGCGCGCTCGAATGTGGTGAAATCCCTGCGTGATTCGCTCGGAGAGCGCGGGTACATGGAAGTCGAGACCCCGATTCTGCAGCAGGTGCACGGTGGTGCGAACGCCGCGCCGTTCGTCACCCACATCAATGCGTACAACCTCGATCTCTACCTGCGCATCGCCCCGGAGCTGTATCTCAAGCGCCTGTGCGTCGGAGGCATGGAGAAGGTGTTCGAGATAGGGCGGGTGTTCCGCAACGAAGGAGCGGACTTCAAACACAATCCCGAGTTCACGATCCTCGAAGCGTACGAGGCTCACAGCGACTACGAACGCGCAATGGTGCTGTGCCGCGAGCTGATTCAGCGGGCTGCCGTCGCGGCGCACGGACGCGAGATCATCCTGCGCCCGGACGGTCCGAACGGGGAGATGATCGAGATCGACATCTCCGGTGAGTGGCCCGTCAAGACGCTGCACGGTGCCGTCGCCGAGAAGTTGGGCGTTGCCGTCGAACCGTCGACTCCCCTCGACGAACTGCAACGACTGTGCGACGAGAACGACATTCCGTACGAGAAGACCTGGGATGCAGGAGCCGTCGCACAGGGAATGTACGAGCATCTCGTCGAGGACTACACCGAATTCCCCACCTTCTACAAGGACTTCCCGACGTCGATGTCGCCGTTGACGAGGCCGCATCGAAGCATCCCTGGTGTGGCGGAGAAGTGGGATCTCGTGGCGTGGGGTGTCGAGTTGGGGACCGCGTACAGCGAATTGACCGACCCGGTCGATCAACGGCAGCGCCTGACCGAACAGTCGCTGCTGGCGGCCGGCGGGGACGAGGAGGCCATGAGCTTGGACGAGGACTTCCTGCAGGCGCTCGAGCACGGAATGCCGCCGACCGGTGGCCTGGGCATGGGCGTCGACCGCGTCGTCATGCTCATCACCGGTGGCAGCATTCGCGAGACACTCGCATTTCCGCTGGCCAAGCCGCGTCAATGACCTTCCTGCGCGACCGGTCCGCGAGGGCAGGTGTGCAAAACCGGCAAGATGATGGAAACTGGAGCGTGAAACAGACGACAGGTCGGCAAAGCATCGTGGAGAACCAGACATGGACAGCGGGGATCGAGTCGAACGCAGTGCGTTGTTTCCCGTGAAACATCCTCCCGGTCAGTACGTCGAGGTGGACGGACAACGCCTACATCTGTTCGTCCGCGGTACGGGCCCCACGGTCGTCCTCTGCGGAGGCCTCGGCAGCAATTGGTTCGACTGGAACGACACCGTCGACATCCTGAGCGCACACCATCACGTGGTCGTTCTCGACCGCCCCGGGTTCGGACTCAGCGATCCACTTCCGGCCGGAGCCACCCCCACCGTCCGCGGGGAGGCAGACAGGATCGTCGGCGTCCTCGACGCACTCGGAGTCACCGAACCGGCCGTCGTCGCGGGTCATTCGATTGCCGGCTTCTACGCAGAAGCCGTCGCCCGGCTGTACCCGTCGCGCATCCGCGGGATTCTGTTGCTCGATTCCAGCGCAGAATCCGACCCCCGCCGCTTCATCCCGGCGGCCGTGCGCGTCGAGGCGGCACACCTGATCGCAGCCGTGCTCAGCAAGACCGGCGTGCAGAAGCTGTTCGGACCGCGCGTGCGCCGCGTCCTCAATCAGGCGACGCCGCCCGACGGCACACCGCAGGAGACATTCGACTGGGTCGACGACATCTATCGCCGACCCACCTACCTCGCAGCCGCGCTGACCGAAGACGTCGTCTACCCGGATCTCGCCGTCGAACTGAACCGCATTCGCAAGCAGTTCCGACTCGTCGTGCCCGTCATCGTGGCGGCCGCACACACCGGACGACCCTCCCCGTGGGGCAAGAGATGGATCAGAACTCAACGCAAGCTCGCCGCATATCTGCGTGCCGACTTCACCGTCGTGATGCCCGCCCACCACCACGCCATGATCGACAAGCCCGCCGAGGTCGCGGCCCTCATCACCGAACTGGTGTGAACCCCTCGCGGCGACGCACGTAACGTGTGTCACCGAGCCCGCAGCCCAAGACCCGAGCCGAAGCTCGGCGATGGCGCGGTAGCACGAGAGGAAATTGAAGATGGGTGCGATCAGCACGACGCAGGGACGACAGTCGAAACTACTCGGACTCGGCGTTCACCGCCCCGAGCGAATCGTGACCAACGACGAGATCTGCGAATTCATCGACTCGAGCGACGAGTGGATCCAGACGCGCTCGGGAATCAAGAACCGGCGCTTCGCCGATCCCAAGGAAAACGTCGTCGAGATGTCCATCGCGGCAGGCCGCAAGGCTCTCGAGGCCAGCGGAATCACGGCCGACCAGGTCGACACCGTCATCGTCGCCACCTCGACGCATCTCGAACTGACACCCCAAGCAGCGGCGAAAGTAGCGCACGGACTCGGCACCAAGGGGCCTGCCGCATTCGACATCTGCGCCGGCTGCGCAGGCTTCTGCTACTCCCTCGCCGTCGCGTCGGACCTGGTCAAGGCCGGAACCTCCAAGTACGTGCTCGTCATCGGTGCAGAACAGCTCAGCGTCACCACCGACCCCTACGACCGCACCACGCGATTCATCTTCGCCGACGGTGCCGGTGCCGTGGTCGTCGGACAGAGCGACGAAACCGAGATCGGGCCCGCCGTCTGGGGCTCCGACGGCTCGCAATCCGACGCCATCGTCCAGACAACCGACTGGTACGACTACATCACCGAAGAGGGCCTCGAGCGCCCCTGGATCCGGATGAACGGAATCTCCGTCTTCCGCTGGGCCGCATTCGAGATGGGCAAAGCCGCGCAGCGGGTCCTCGACGTCGCCGGCATCAAGACCGACGAACTGCACGCCTTCATCCCCCACCAGGCCAACAGCCGCATCACCGAACTGCTGGCCAAGAGCCTGAACCTCGCCGACGGCACCCCGGTCGCCAACGACATCGCCGAAACCGGCAACACTTCGGCAGCCTCGATCCCCCTGGCCATGGAAGAACTCCTGCGCACCGGCAAAGCAAAAGCAGGAGATACCGCACTGCTACTCGCCTTCGGTGCCGGACTCTCCTACGCCGGACAGGTAGTCAAACTCCCCAACCTGTAGTCGCACATCCACACCCGGATGCACGAATTCCCGACTGCAGCCGTAGCCCCCAGTGCACTCGATGTGACATTCAGTGGCCTTTTCGGCAGTCAATGTCACATCGAGTGGACTTCGGGGGGCGGTGTGGGCGGAAGCATGACCGCAGCGGGGGTTGAGTCGTAGTGTTGTCGTATGCCCAAGCCTCCGTTGCCCGATGCCGCTGTTGAATTGCTGAAGAAGGCCAATCCCGCAGTCATGGCGGTGGTTCGTGCAGATGGGACGCCGATCACCGCACCCACTTGGTATTTGTGGGAGGACGGGAAGGTCGTGCTCAATTTCGATGCGTCTCGGAAGCGTCTCGAGCACATCAGGGCGAATCCGAAGGTCTCGATTTCGGTGTTGGACGAGGCCAGTTGGTACACCCATGTGACGGTGCACGGTTCGATCGAGTTGCAGGACGATCCCGATCTGGTGGATATCGATCGCATTTCGACGCATTACACCGGCAATCCGTATCCGGTTCGGGATCAGCCGCGGGTGACCGGATACGTCACCGTCGACGCGTATGTGGGCTGGGGCAAACTCGGCACGTAGCGCCGCGAGAGAACGGTTGCGACGGCTGTCTGGAGGTGTCACACTCCCGCCATGGGCTATCCGCAGGGTGAGAACAGCGATCCGTTCGACGCATCCAAGAGGGACGAGCCGTACGGGGGTTCGGAGCAATATCCTCCGTATCGAGATCCGAACGCCCAGCCCCAGAACCCCACGTACCAAGACCCGCAGTACCAGAACCCCTCCTACCAAAACCCCCAGTACCAAAACCCGCAGTACGGGAATGCGCCGTATGCCGGCGGGTATCTGGTGCCCGCGCCCACGAACACGTTGGCGATCGTGTCGCTCGTGTTGGCCATTCTGGGTTTGACGTTTCTGCCGCTGATCGCCTCGGTGTGCGCTGTGGTGTGTGGTCACATTTCGCGTGGTCAGATCAAGCGCACCGGCGAGAGTGGGTCGGGGTTCGCGACAGCGGGTCTCATCGTCGGCTACGTGTCGATCGCACTCTTCGTCGTCATCGTGGGAGCGATCATCATCTTTGCCATCGCTGCCGGAAGCGCATCAACCTTCTGAAACAGGTCGCCCCAGTCGGCCGTTCAGGCATCCAGCCCACACGCCTGCGATCAGCGCCAACGCAATGACGAACAGCGCCAACGCGTTCCAACCCAGGGACTGGAACACGACGCCGCCGATCCATCCGACCACGGACGATCCGCCGTAGTAGAAGAGGTTGTACAGCGAGGTCGCCTGCGCGCGACCGTGCACAGCGCGTTGTCCGGTCCATCCCGACGCAATGGCGTGGGCCGCAAAGAATCCCATGGTCAGGATCACCAGGCCGGTCAGAATGACGACGAGGTTCGACGCCATCGTCAGGGCCACTCCGGCGATCATCGTTGCGGTCGATCCGGCGAGCACCACCGATCTGCCGTGCTTCGTCGCAAGATTGCCCGCTACCCGCGAGGACACGGTACCGCTGAGGTACGCCACGAAGATCAGGCTGATCAGGGACTGTGGAAGCCCGAAAGGCACGGCCTCCAAACGGAATCCGAGGAAGTTGTAGATCGCGACGAAGCCGCCCATCAGCAGGAATCCCTGGCCGTAGAGTGCCGCCATTCCCGGTTCGCGCAGGTTGATCCACAACCGACCGGGTAGGTCACGAATCTGGCTGTGCACCAGCGTCGTCCGCGGTTTCGGGGCCAGCCACACGAACAGGGCTGCGGCCAATGCCGCGATCACCGAGACCGTCAACGTACCGATACGCCAGTTGGTGTATTCCGCAACGGGTCCCGCCACTATGCGGCCGAGCAGCCCACCCAGCGTCGTACCCGAAACGTAGGTCGCCGCCGCCAGCGCGGTGTGGTTTCGGTGCACCTCTTCGCTGAGATACGCGATCGCGATGGCCGGGAGACCGCCCAGTGCAGCACCTTCGAAGAATCGAACGACCAGCAGCACTTCGAGCGAGGGCGAGAGCGGAACCAGCAGTCCCAACGTCGTGGCGGTGAGGATAGACGCTGTCATGGCCCGGACTCGACCGATGCGGTCGGCCGCCACCGACCAGGGAATGACCGACACCGCGACGCCCACGGTCGCGAGTCCGACGGCGAGCGACGACAGCGACGGCGTGATGTCGAGATTGGCGGCGATGAGCGGCAGGATCCCCTGCACCGAATACAGCTGAGCGAACGTCGCTACTCCGGCGAACAGCAGCGCCAGCACGAGCCGGCGGTATTCGCGCGATCCCCTGGGGTGTCCCTCCCATTCGAGGACCTCGGGTTGCGTCGTAGTCATGAAGATCACGTTAGAAGTGCTCACGTTATTCGTCCAATGCATGAGAGGCAGCAAACCGATTCATCAGCGATATGATTCGACGATGCGTCGCGAAGCGATCGAACTGCTGCCGCTACTGCCGACACTCGTCGCAGTGGCCGATACCGAGCACATCACCGACGCCGCCCACGTCCTGGGCGTCCCGCAACCCACTGTCAGCCGTCAGGTGGCTCGCGCCTCGGCGATCCTCGGCGTCGACATCGTGGAACGACGCGGCCGCGGCATCGTGCTCACCAGCACCGGCCGAGTGTTGATTCCCTATCTTCAGCGCGCGCTGAGCGATATCGACGCCGGTATCGACGCCATGACCGAGCACGACGCCCGGGCTCGCGGCCGGATCGCAGTGGCGTTTCAGAACACCCTGGGCGAGGACGTCGTACCGGCGCTGATCCGGCAGTTCCGCGTCGACCACCCGGCCGTCACGTTCGATCTGGACCAGGGTGCCCGCGCACGCTGCCTCGACCGTCTCGAAGACGGGGTCTCGGACCTGGCATTCGTCTCTCTCAGCGCCGAGCACACCGAGGACAATTCGTTCCAGCTCTACGACGAGAGGCTGATGCTGGTGGTTCCGGCCGATCATCGCCTCGCCTCACGCAGATCGGTCGATCTCGCCGACACCGCCGACGAGAACTACATCGCGATGGGCCACGGTTTCGGCATGCGATCGATCTGCGACGAGCTGTGGGCGGACGCCGGCTTCAGCCCGCGCATCGCATTCGAGGGGCAGGACACCCATACGGTGCGCGGCCTCGTCGGGGCCGGTCTGGGCATTGCCATACTGCCGCGAATCCGCTCGCACAGCGGTGAAGGAGGAACCGTCGACATCGGGCTCACCCAACCCGCGGCCCGTAGACGGATCGGCATGGTGTGGGATCCGCAGGCCGATTCGCCGCGTCAGGTGGCGGCATTTCGATCGATGGTGCTGCGCAGTGGCCGAACACTCGTGATTAGGTGAGTCGATGCAACTGGTTCTGGTGCGGCACGCCCTCCCACAACGGTCGGAGACCTCGGCCGACCCCGCTCTCGCCGAGCTCGGCGTCGAACAATCTCTGCGGGTTCCGGGTGCCGTGGCCAGGTTCCCGGTCTCCCGAGTCGTGTCGAGTTCGCAACTCCGCGCTGTTCAGACGGCGCAGCCTCTAGCCGATCGGCTCGGTCTGACCGTCGAGTCCGACGAGCGTGTGGCCGAATACGATCGCGACTTCGGCGGCTACGTTCCGATCGAGTCCGCCAAAACCGAGTTCCGTGAGGCATTCGATCGCATCAAGGCCGGGCACCTTCCCGAGCAGGTCGACGAGCAGGCGTTTCGGCAGCGAGTTCTGGCCGGCGTCGCCGACATCGTCTCGGCCAGCGCACACACCGACACCGTCGCGCTCTTCGCCCACGGCGGCGTGATCAACATCCTGCTGCAGGACATTCTGCAGACCCCGAAGGTGCTCGGCTTCCCGATCGACTACTGCTCGGTGACACGTGTGCTGTTCTCCCGCAGTGGCGCGAGGTCGGTCTCCTCGGTGAACGAGACCGAGCATGTGTGGGACCTGTTGCCCCGGAACCGACAATCCACAGAGAGCTCTTAAACTCCCAGGTAGAGGGCATGAAAAGCCGCGTCGACGGCCATCGAGTGGTCGGCGAGGCCGAACCTGGCAGTTAGCCTCGAACTCATCATGGGTGAATTGCGTATCTTTCGACGTCCTGCCGTTGCTCTCACTGCGCTGGCGTTTCCTCTGGTGGCGGTAGGTGCTTTTGCACTCGGCACCGGCTACGACCTCGGTGGCGAATCCACGGCGACCACCACCACCGCCGTCGCCGACACGGAGCAGGCACCGGCACCGGACCAGCAGACGGCGGATCCCCTGGCCGCGGCCCGGACCAGCCTCAACAGCGCATCTCTGCCCATCACGTTTCTCTCCAGCGGTATCGGTCAGCTGACCGAGGGCGGAACGCAGCTCAACGACGGCGTCGGGCAGCTCGCCGACGGCATCACCCAGGCTCACGACGGAACGATTCAGCTCGCCGACGGGTTCGGGCAGTATCGCGACGGCATCGGTCAGCTCGGTGACGGCGCGTCTCAGATCAGCGGTGGCGTCGACCAGGTCGTCGACCAACTCGCCGGATTCGGGGCGCTGCAGGCCGATTTCACCGCGAAACTCGCCGCCACCGCGGACCAGGTCGATCGCTTCCCGCACCCGGGATCCGACGCCATCTCCGGCGAGATCCGGGGTGTCATCGACACCCTGAACACGCAGGCCTTCGGCCCCGACACCCTCGCCCAGCTGCAGACCCTCAAAGGTGGTGCTCAGCAGCTGTCCTCCGAGCTCAACGACCCGAACAGTCAGTTTCTCGGGGCCACCGCACAGCTCGGCGACGCCACGGTGCAGTTGCGGGACGGACTCGGCCAGCTCGACGACGGAGGCCAGCAGCTCAAGGCAGGTACCGATCAGCTCGTGACGTCGGTCGAGCCGGTCGAGGGCATCGTCAACGGCATCGCCACCAACGTGCGCGACGCCTCCGCGGCGCTCCCGCCGGGAACCGCTGCCAGCACCGACGACGCGGCCACGGAGCAGAATCTCGTGGCCACGACGACGTCCGGCGGTGCCGGTGCCACCCCGTATCTGATCGCCGCGCTGGTGGCTCTCGGAGCACTGGGATGCGTCAGTCTCGTTCGAGTACTCGGCAGGGACAGCAACCCGCGAGTGCTCTCGGTGGTCGCAGCCGTGGCTGCCGTCGGCATCAGCGCGGCCGTCGCCTTCGCTTTCGCCACCGATGCAGCCCTCGGACCGGTGCTGGGTGCAGGCGCGTTCCTGATTTTCTCGGCCGCGGCCTACCTCGCCGCAGCGGGAGCGATTCAACGGGTGCTCGGTGCCGTGGTCGGCCAGATCGTCAACGTCGTCGCCCTGGTGGTGCAGGTTGTCGTCTGCGGCTTCGCTTACGCGTCGACTGCGCCCATCTGGGGCGATCTGGCGGCGTTCATGCCGATGAGTTACACCGCGGCCGGTGCCCGCATCATCGCGTCGGGCGAGATGAGCGGGACCGGCTGGCTCGCGATCGGTGCCACGGCGGCCTTGCTGGCCGTCTCGGCACTGGTGTACGCGAGCGCGCGGGGAGACTCAGCCGACGGGTCGGAGCGGATGGATGGCGGGCGGAGCCGCGAGATGGGCACCGAACTCGCTTAACGCCTGCTGCAGATGCGGGGTCTGCATGTGACCGTCGAGGTCCTCCTGCGACTTCCACACCTCGATGGTGATGAACGTACCCGGCTCGATCGCCGACTCGAACAGTTCGTATGAGACGTTCCCGTCTTCCTTCCGTGATTCGGCGACGAGGGCCGCGAGGCCGTCGCGCACGGCGTCGATGGCATCCGGCTTGGCGATGATCGTGGCGACGACCTTCAGATCGTTGGTCATGAGGTGATGTTTCCTTCGTTCGGCGAGAGAGCTCTTCGTCACCGAACGTACTCCCGACCCACCTAAGCTGAGGTGTCCATTCGGGAAGGGAAGTCACAGTGAGCCAGACGGCAACCGACCAGCGCGCCACCGGGAAGGATTGGCTCGGCCTCGCGGTGCTGGTGGTGCCGATTCTCGTCGTGTCGATGGACATGTCGGTGCTGTATCTGGCCCTGCCGTTCATGACGGCCGATCTCGAACCCACCGGCAACCAGACGCTGTGGATTCTCGACATCTACGGCTTCCTGCTCGCCGGACTGCTCATCACCATGGGCTCGCTGGGCGATCGGATCGGCCGACGCACCCTGCTGATGATCGGTGCCGTCGTCTTCGGCATCGCCTCGCTGGCCGCGACGTTCTCCACCTCCCCCGAAATGCTTCTCGCCGCGCGCGCTCTGCTGGGAATCGGCGGTGCCACCATCGCTCCGAGCACATTGTCGTTGATACGCAACATGTTTCACGATCCCACTCAACGCAAGGAAGCCATCGGACTGTGGACCGCCGGTTTCGCGGGCGGTGCCGCGGTGGGGCCTGTCATCGGGGGTGTTCTGCTCGAGCACTTCTGGTGGGGTTCGGTGTTCCTGATCAACATCCCGATCATGGTGGTGCTCTTCGTTGCTGCCCCACTCCTGGTCCCCGAGTTCAAGGACACCAACCCCGGCAAATTCGACCCGATCAGCGTGGTCCTCGCGATCTCCTCGATGCTCTCGATCGTCTTCACCATCAAGCACGGCGCGCAGGAAGGGATCGACGCAGCAACGGTCACCACGGCCCTCGTCGGACTTGCGCTCGGTGCGATGTTCGTCATCCGGCAACGCAAGGCCGCCAATCCACTGATCGACGTCACGCTGTTCGCCGAACGTGCCTTCAGCGCGGCGGTCGTGGTGCAATTCCTGGTCATCTTCGCCATGACCGGATTCAGCCTCTTCGCCTCGCAGTACCTGCAGCTGGTCGTCGGGCTGGGGCCGCTCGAAGCAGGTCTGTGGCTACTCGTTCCGGCTGTCGCCGCCGCGGCCGGTGCCGTGCTCGCACCGACGCTGAGCAAGGTGATCAGGACCGGCACCATCATTGCGGGCGGCCTGTTGTTCATCGCCATCGGTTGCACGGCAATGGCATTCGTCAGCGCCGACTCGGGGCTGCCACTACTGCTCACCGGCATGGCCGTGCTGACCTTCGGAATCGGCGCGGCCTCGACGCTCAACTCCGACATCGTGCTCACCGCAGCGGCTCCCGAAAAGGCCGGTGCCGCATCGGCATTGTCCGAAACCGGAGCCGAGCTGGGCGGTGCCGTCGGCATCGCGATCCTCGGCACGATCGGCAGCACCGTCTACCGACACCGCATGGACGACGCCATGCCCGCCGGGACGCCTGCCGAGATCGCCGATCCCGCACGGGAAACCATCGGCGGGGCCGTCGCCGTGGCGGACTACCTGCCGGAGCCCTTCGCCTCGCAACTGACTGCTGTCGCGAACTCGTCCTTCATCGACGGTTTCAACCTTGCGTCGGGCGCGAGCGCCGCCCTGATGGCCGTCAGTGCCGTCACCGTCTTCGTACTGCTACGCCGTCAGACCGCGTCGGCGAGATAGCGCGCCAACCACCGCGTCGCGGACTGGCCGTTCCCGACGTCGTAGCTCTGGTACTCCTGGTGGATGCCGGAGCGGTAGAACGCCTCGATCTCACGCTGGCGCTGAGCGTTCGCCTGATCGGACAGCTGGCCCTGCAACACCGGCAGACCACCGGCTGCTGCGAGGTCCGCGATCAGCGACTGCGCTTCCTGCGAGTACTGATCGGCGACGTTCGGCGCAGGATTGGACGAGACGGCCAAGAAGCCGGCCAGGCGCGCGACGTAATCGTCCTTCGGCGTCGAGCAGTACAGATCGCCGACGGCACAGAAGGTGCGCACCACGGGGCTGACGTAGCCGAATCCGCCAACACGGGGGCCGCCGACACCGGTTCCGACCACGGCCGGCCCCACCAGAGCATCGGTATCGGAGCGCTTCGGGTCGGAGATCAAGCCCACCGCCACCACCTTGTCCGCGGGCACCGCGCCCACTCCGGTGCCGATGGCCGCGGCGAGATCACCTGCCGCGTCGGCTCCCTGGCTGTAGCCGATGATGCCGAGTTTCGTTGCGCCACAACGATCCGCCATGGCCTTCAGCATCCCACCCGCATTGGCGACGGCCTCGGCACGGGACTGCCCGTACACCTCGCCCTCCCACGGGAACGCGGTGGCGGGATACGAGACGTAGTCGGTACGAATGCCGCTACCGAGACGATCGGTGACATCGGTGAGCATCCCCGGCTTCGGCGCGGCACCCGAACTTGTCTCCCACGTGCCCGGGATGGCCACGACGTACATCGTCGGGCAATCGGCAGGGTCTGCGGCGGCGGGTGACGCCGCTCCGACAACCAGACCGGACGCAACAGCTGCAGCGACGCCGATACCGGCGCAGATCTTCTTGACACTCATGGGGAGGGGGCCTCACTGGTCATCGAACGCTTCGTTGTTCGATCTTGACCATGCCAGGGGCCTGTGACCATCAGATGCCTACATGGTTAACGGACGTAACCGTCCGTCACACGGTTCGGCCGCCCACCCCCGGGATCAATGTGAGTTTCAGTCGCTCAGAGTGCAACAAAGGGACATTGATCCCAGAGGGGGGTGCGCTGGAAGAAGCCGCTGCTTACCGCTGCGGTGCCTGGGTGGGCACGATCGGCGACGGCAGTGCGGTCGCACCCTGCAGGAACGTGTCGACGGCGGCCGCGCAGGAGCGGCCCTCGGCGATGGCCCACACGATGAGTGACTGGCCGCGACCCATGTCACCGGCGACGAACACACCGGGGACGTTGGTGACCCACTCGTTGGTGCGCTCGACGTTGCCGCGCTGGTTGAAGTCGACGCCCAGGTCGGTCAGCAGACCACCCTTGTCGGGTCCGACGAATCCCATCGCGAGCAGCACCAGATCGGCTTCGAGGGTGAATTCGCTGCCCTCGACCTTCTCGAACTTGCCGGCCTTGAACTCGACCTCGCAGGCTTCGAGTGCGGTGACCTTGCCGTCTTCGCCGACGAAACGCTCGGTGTTGACGGAGAAGACGCGTTCGCCACCCTCCTCGTGTGCCGAGGCAACCCGGTACATCAGCGGGTACGTCGGCCACGGGGTGGACGTCGCACGCTCCTCGGGCGGCCGGGCCATGATCTCGAACTGGTGCACGCTCTCGGCACCCTGACGGTGCGAGGTACCGAGGCAGTCGGCACCGGTGTCGCCGCCGCCGATGATGACGACCTTCTTGCCCTCGGCGCTGACGGGCGGCGCGGCGAAATCACCCTGCTGGACGCGGTTGGCGTGCGGCAGGAACTCCATGGCCTGGTAGATGCCGTCGAGCTCGCGGCCCTCGATGGGCAGGTCGCGCCACGCGGTGGCGCCGCCGGACAGGACCACGGCGTCGAACTGCTCGCGCAGTTCGTCGGCCGAGATGTCCACGCCCACATCGACACCGGTGCGGAAGACGGTGCCTTCGGCCTCCATCTGCGCGAGCCGACGATCGATGTGGCGCTTCTCCATCTTGAACTCGGGGATGCCGTACCGCAGCAGTCCGCCGATGCGATCGGCACGCTCGAACACCGTGACGGTGTGGCCGGCGCGGGTGAGCTGCTGCGCTGCAGCAAGTCCCGCGGGGCCGGAGCCGACGACGGCGACGGTCTTGCCGGTCAGATGCGTCGGGTAGACCGGCGTGACCCAGCCCTCCTCGAAGGCCTTGTCGATGATCTCGACCTCGACCTGCTTGATGGTGACCGGATCCTGATTGATGCCCAGGACGCACGACGCCTCGCACGGGGCGGGGCACAACCGTCCGGTGAATTCCGGGAAGTTGTTGGTGGCGTGCAACCGATCGATGCTGTCGCGCCAGCGGTCCTTGAACACCAGGTCGTTCCACTCGGGAATCAGGTTACCCAGTGGGCAGCCGTTGTGGCAGAACGGAATACCGCAGTCCATGCATCGACTCGCCTGGGTGCGCAGAGTGTCCTTCGAGAAGTCTTCGTAGACCTCTTTCCAGTCCATCAGACGCAGGTCGACGGGCCGCCGCTTCGGTACTTCGCGAACCGTGTTCTTCAGAAATCCCTGTGGGTCACCCACGAGCTGCCTCCATGATCGCTTCGTCCACGTCCGCGCCGTTCTTCTCGGCTTCGGAGATGGCCAGCAGTACCTTCTTGTAGTCGCGAGGCATGACCTTCACGAAATGGTTCACCTGCTGTGACCAATCCGCGAGGATCCGCTCGGCCACCTCGGAGCCGGTCTGCTCCTGATGGCGAGTGACGATGTCGCGGAGCCAGGTGAACTCGTCACCCTCGAGCTCCTCGATGTCGACCAGCTCGGTGTTGAGGTTGGCCTCGAACGTCTTGTTCGGATCGAAGACGAACGCGACGCCGCCGGACATACCGGCACCGAAGTTCCTGCCCGTCGTGCCCAGAATGACGACCTTGCCACCGGTCATGTACTCGCAGCCGTGATCGCCGACGCCTTCGACGACGGCAACGGCACCGGAATTACGAACGGCGAAACGCTCGCCGACGACACCGCGGATGAGAGCCTCACCGCTGGTGGCACCGAACAGGAACACGTTGCCGCCGATGATGTTGTCCTCGGCGACGAATCCCTTCGGCGCGTTCAACGACGGCCGCAGCACGAGGTGTCCACCGGACAGGCCCTTGCCGACGAAGTCGTTGGCGTCTCCGTTGAGCCGGAGCGTCATACCGGACGGGACGAACGCGCCGAAGCTGTTGCCCGCCGAGCCGGTGAACGTGATCTCGATGGTGTCGTCCGGCAGTCCGACGCCGCCGTACGCCTTGGTGACCTCGTGCCCGAGCATCGTGCCGACGGTGCGGTTGACGTTGGTGATCTTGGACTCGAACGCGACCTTCTCGCCCTTGTCCAACGCATTGCGGCTGGCCGCGATGAGCTGCTGGTCGAGCGCCTTGTCCAGACCGTGATCCTGAACGCCGGTGTTGTAGAGGTTCTGGTTCATGAACGCCGACTCGACCTCTTCGAGGATCGGCGACAGATCCAGCTTCGACGCCTTCCAGTGCTCCTTGGCCGCGGTGGTGTCCAACAGACCCACCTGGCCGACGGCCTCGTCGAGCGTGCGGAATCCGAGTTCGGCCATGAGCTCGCGCACCTCTTCGGCGATGAACATGAAGAAGTTCTCCACGAACTCCGGCTTGCCCGCGAAACGCTTGCGCAGCAACGGGTTCTGCGTCGCGACACCGACGGGGCAGGTGTCGAGGTGGCAGACGCGCATCATGATGCAGCCCGAGACGACGAGCGGAGCGGTGGCGAAACCGAACTCCTCGCCGCCGAGCAGAGCCGCGACCATGACGTCACGTCCGGTCTTGAGCTGGCCGTCCACCTGGACGACGATGCGATCGCGAAGACCGTTGAGCAGCAACGTCTGCTGCGTTTCGGCCAACCCGAGCTCCCACGGTCCACCCGCGTGCTTGACCGACGTCAGCGGCGTCGCGCCGGTGCCGCCGTCGTGGCCCGAGATGAGCACCACGTCGGCGTGCGCCTTGGACACACCGGCAGCGACCGTTCCGACGCCGACCTCGGAGACCAGCTTCACGTGGATGCGGGCCTGCGGGTTGGCGTTCTTCAGGTCGTGGATCAGCTGAGCGAGATCCTCGATCGAGTAGATGTCGTGGTGCGGCGGCGGCGAGATCAGGCCGACGCCGGGCGTCGAATGCCGAACCTCGGCGACCCACGGGTACACCTTGTGCGCCGGAAGCTGGCCGCCCTCACCGGGCTTGGCTCCCTGCGCCATCTTGATCTGGATGTCGGTGCAGTTGGTCAGGTAGTGCGAGGTGACGCCGAAGCGTCCCGACGCGACCTGCTTGATGGCACTGCGTCGCCAGTCGCCGTTCTCGTCCGGCTCGAACCGCGAGACGTCCTCGCCGCCCTCACCGGAGTTCGAGCGCCCGCCGAGACGGTTCATGGCGATGGCGAGGGTCTCGTGCGCCTCGGCCGAGATGGAGCCGTAGCTCATCGCACCGGTGGAGAAACGCTTGACGATCTCGCTGGCCGGCTCGACCTCGTCGATCGAAATAGCTTGCCGCTCTTCGGTCTTGAAGCGGAACAGACCGCGCAGCGACGCGAGGCGCTCGGACTGGTCGTCGACCATCTTCGTGTATTCCTTGAAGATGTCGTACTGACCGGTGCGGGTGGAGTGCTGCAGCTTGAACACCGTGTCCGGGTTGAAGAGGTGGTACTCCCCTTCCCGACGCCACTGGTATTCGCCACCGGTTTCGAGCTCGCGGTGCGCGCGCTCCTGACGGTTGTCGAGGTACGCGACCGCGTGCCGCGCTGCGACGTCGTCGGCGACCTGATCGAGATCGATTCCGCCCAGGTGGCTGTTGAGACCGGTGAAGTACTCGTCGACCAGTTCCTGCGAGAGGCCGATGACCTGGAACAGCTGAGCTCCGGTGTACGACGCGAGGGTCGAGATGCCCATCTTGGACATCACCTTCAGCACACCCTTGCCCGCGGCCTTGATGTAGTTGGACACCGCCTTGTCGAAGGAGATGTCGGTGAGGGAGCCGCGCTCGATCATGTCCTCGATGGACTCGAACGCCATGTACGGGTTGACCGCTGCGGCACCGAATCCGATGAGCAGAGCCATGTGGTGCACCTCGCGGGCGTCACCGGCCTCGATGATCAGACCGACCTTGGTGCGGGTCTTCTCGCGGACGAGGTGATGGTGCACCGCGGAGGTGAGCAGCAGCGACGGAATCGGAGCGAGCTTCTCGCTGGACTCACGGTCCGAGAGCACGATGATCCGCGCGCCACCGGAGATGGCAGCGGACACCTGAGCGCGAATGGCCTCCAACGACTTTCGGAGACCCTCACCACCCTCGGACACCGGGTAGAGGCCGCGCACGACCACCGAGCGCAGCTCTTCCTGCGTGCCTTCGTCGTTGATGTGGACGAGCTTGGCGAGGTCGTCGTTGTGCAGGATCGGCTGCGGAAGCACGATCTGCTTGCAGCCGTCGGCACCCGGGTTGAGCAAATCGCCCTCGGGTCCGATGGTGCCGCCGAGGCTGGTGACGATCTCCTCGCGGATGGCATCGAGCGGCGGGTTGGTGACCTGCGCGAACAGCTGCGAGAAGTAGTCGAACAGCATCCGCGGGCGAGCCGACAGCACGGCGATCGGGGTATCGGTACCCATGGAACCGATGGCCTCGGCACCGGACTTCGCCATGGGCGAGACCAGCACGTTCAGTTCCTCGGTGGTGTACCCGAAGATCTGCTGACGGATGAGCACGCGGTCGTGCGGCATGTGCACGTGCGGACGCTCGGGCAGATCGTCGATCGAGGTCAGACCCTCGTCGAGCCACTGCTGGTACGGATGCTCGGCAGCGAGCTCGTCCTTGATCTCGTCGTCGGAGACGATGCGACCCTGCGCGGTGTCGACCAGGAACATGCGGCCGGGCTGCAGGCGAACCTTGCGAACGACCTTCGACGGATCGATGTCGAGAACGCCGACCTCGGAGGCCATGACGACCAGACCGTCGTCGGTGACCCACAGCCGGCTCGGACGCAGGCCGTTGCGGTCCAGGACCGCGCCGATGACGGTGCCGTCGGTGAAGCACACCGACGCAGGTCCGTCCCACGGCTCCATCAGCGAGGAGTGGTACTTGTAGAACGCCCGACGTGCGGGGTCCATGGACTCGTGCCGCTCCCACGCCTCGGGAATCATCATGAGCACGGCGTGCGGCAAGCTGCGTCCACCGAGGTGCAGCAGCTCGAGCACCTCGTCGAAACGTGCTGTGTCACTTGCTCCGTGGGTGACCACGGGGAAGATCTTCTCGAGCGCCTCGGAGCCGCCGAACACGTCGGAGGTGATGAGCGCCTCGCGAGCACGCATCCAGTTCTCGTTGCCGGTGGCGGTGTTGATCTCGCCGTTGTGGGCGACGCGTCGGAACGGATGCGCCAGCGGCCACGACGGGAACGTGTTGGTCGAGAAGCGCGAATGCACAAGTCCCAGTGCACTTTCGACGCGCCCGTCCTGCAGGTCGAGGTAGAAGCCCTTGAGCTGAGGCGTGGTCAACATGCCCTTGTAGACGAAGGTCTGCGAGGACAGTGACGGGAAGTACACGGTCTCGCGGCCGGGGCCGTCCTTGCCCGCGCCCTCTTCGCCCAGCTCGTGCTCGACCCGCTTGCGGATGACGAACGCACGACGCTCGAGTTCGAGGTCGGTGATCGACGCGTCCGGAGCTGCGAGGAACAACTGCCGGAAGGTCGGCATCGCGTCGCGCGCCAGAGCGCCGAGGGAGGAATCGTCGGTGGGAACCTCACGCCAACCGAGAACCGTCAGGCCCTCGTTCTCGACGATGCGCTCGACACCCTCGCAGGCGCGTGCTGCGTCGCTGCGGCCCTGCGGAAGAAATGCGACACCGGTGGCGTACGCGCCGGGCGCGGGAAGCTCGAAATCTACGACGGCGCGGAAGAACGCGTCCGGAACCTGGATCAGAATGCCTGCACCGTCACCGGTGTTCGGTTCGGAGCCGGCAGCACCGCGGTGCTCGAGGTTGACCAGTGCGGTGATCGCCTTCTCGACGATGTCGCGACTGCGTCGACCGTGCATGTCCACCACGAACGCGACACCACAGGAGTCGTGTTCGTTGGCGGGATCGTAGAGGCCTTGCGGGCCCGGAGTGTGCTTCATACCTAGCCTTCGGATAAGTCCAGCCTTGATACTCGTCGGCGACGGTGTGGTGTAACCGGCTGCACGAACGGCCTGCGGTGCGTCCTCGCCGTTGAAGCTGCACCTGTCGATCGTCGACGCTTTCCTCTGCACGAGCAGGTGGGCGCGTGGTAGAAAATGGGTCGTGGCGGATCCGGCCGTGGTGAGGCCGATCCAACTACGAACGATAAGTCAGTACCTGGGTGCCACCGCAAATAAGGTAAGCCTATTACGGGCTTTCACCTGCGAATTTCCGGATGCGAGACGCCCTCGGGACCGGGCCCTGGACACCGGCACCGACATCGGCCGAGAATCACACGCCTGTAAGACGATTCGAGGAAAAAGGGCCGGAGAAAAACTACTGGCCGCAGCGATCGAATCAGCTGCGGCCAGTGTGGTGGGCGGAGGGGGACTTGAACCCCCACGTCCCGAAGGACACTGGCACCTGAAGCCAGCGCGTCTGCCATTCCGCCACCCGCCCGGGTGACGGCGAGAACACTAACACGCACCATGCCGCGCTCGAAAATCGCCGCGTCGAGGTGCCGTGAGCCGACGGCGGCGGGCAGTCCCCGTCGGCGGCACCGTATATCATGCTTGGAGCGCGACCTCGTGATGACACGCGGCTGTCGCGACCTGCACACCAGCAGGCACCACACGGTGGAAGAACACAGTGAGAGGAGGGGTCACGATGGGCATCGTTCAGCGTTTCGAACGCAAGCTCCAGGGCGCTGTCGGCGACGTCTTCGCCCGCGTGTTCGGCGGAGGCGTCGTACCGGCGGAGGTGGAGGCAGCGCTCCAGCAGGAAGCGTCGGACCTGGTTCGGCCCCTGGACGGCGGGCACCTCCTGGCACCCAACAGCTACGTGATCACCATCAACAGCTCGGACCACGCCGAACTCGCCGGTGACCGAGAACTGACGGTCAAGGCGTTCTCACGTCACCTCGACGATTACATCCGCGATCAAGGCTGGCAGACCTACGGCGACGTGGTGGTTCGCTTCGAGCCGTCGCCCACCCTTCACACCGGACAGTTCCGTGCCAGTGGCTCGGTCGATCCCGATGTGGGACGATCGGCGACTGCTGCACGGAACGAGTTCCCGCAGCAGGGCGCGTCGGCACAAGCAGCACCGAGTCCCGTCCCTTCAGCTACGCAGCGACCGTCTGCCCCACCGATGTCGACACCAGGAGCCGGCCACATGACGCAGAACCCAGGCTACGACCCGCAACGCGACCCCGCGGACGGTCATCGCCCCGATCCGCGCGCGCGCAACGGTTACGCCGGTGGCCAGGATCCGCGCTACCCAGCACGTGAACAGAACGGCTACGACGCCCAGGCCTACGCGCCGGCCGAGCACGACCCGCGCTACGACCAGCAGCCGTACAACGGCGGCTACGACGAGCAGCCGTACCCCGAGCAGGGTCAGGCCTACAGCGCAGCCGGCCAGGATCAGGGCTACGACCCGCACGCCTACGGCGCGCCCGGCGGCCAGGATCAGGGGTACGACGCCCAGGGCTACAACGCGCAGGGTTACGACGCCCACGGCTACAACGCGCAGGGATACGACGCTCAGGGCTACCAGTACAGCGGTGCCGACAGTGCTGCGTACTCGGAGGCTCCGTACCAGGAGCAGGCGTACAACGACCCGTCCGGTCGGTACGCCGAGCCCCAGGCCGCCGGATATCAGCAGCCCGGCTACCAGCAGCCCGGCTACGACTACCCGCCTGCCCCGGTCGCCTACGGTCGCGGCTACCCGCAGCAGGGCGCGGGCGATCGCGGTGACGGGTACGGCTACGACCAGCCCGCCTCGTACGAAGCTCGCAGTCAGGCGCTGGCCGCGACGCTGCAGCTCGAAGACGGCAGCGGCCGCTACTTCCAGCTTCGTGACGGTCAGAACATCATCGGCCGTGGTCAGGACGCACAGTTCCGACTCCCCGACACCGGCGTTTCGCGTCGACACATCGAGATCCGGTGGGACGGCCGCGTGGCCATGCTCTCCGATCTCGGTTCCACCAACGGCACCACCGTCAACGGCGCTCCGGTGCAGGACTGGCAACTGGCCGACGGCGACGTCATTCGGGCCGGCCACTCCGAAATTCTGGTCCGGATCGTCTGACGATCTTTCGTGGGCTCGGGTGGCGGTTCGACTCGCACTCTCGCCGACCCGTATGTCGTCCACACGAGCTGCTTGACCCTATGATGCTGCGAGGCAACCATGTCTGCCGCGCCGCGGCTTTTCGCGTGGGCGGGATGCAGGTCGATTGCGAAGGAGGAGGTGAATCGTCGTGCAGGGATTGATTCTGCAACTGACAAGGGCGGGCTTCCTGCTGTTGTTGTGGTTCTTCGTCTGGGCCGTCCTTCGCACCTTGCGCAGCGACATCTACGCGGCCGCAGGCATGCGAGTGCCTGCTCGCTACTCCGGCGGCTCGAAGGTTCTTCCGTCGTTCAACAAGCAGAAGGTGGCCAAGTACCTCGTGGTGACCCAGGGCGGTCTCGCCGGAACGCGTATCTCGCTCGGAACGCAGCCCGTCCTCATCGGACGCGCGGACGACTCCACTCTCGTTCTGACAGACGACTACTCGTCGACGCGGCATGCGCGCATCTCGCCCCGCGGCGGTGACTGGTACGTCGAGGACCTCGGTTCGACCAACGGCACCTACCTCGACCGCGCGAAGGTGACCACCGCTGTTCGCGTGCCCCTTGGCACTCCTGTCCGCGTCGGCAAGACCGTGATCGAGTTGCGCCCGTGACCCTCGTCCTTCGCTACGCCGCCCGCAGTGATCGCGGTCTGGTTCGATCCAACAACGAGGACTCCGTGTACGCCGGGGCTCGCCTACTGGCGCTGGCCGACGGCATGGGCGGTCACGCGGCCGGTGAAGTGGCCTCGCAGTTGATGATCGCCGCCTTGGCTCATCTCGACGACGACGAGCCCGGCGAGGATCTGCTGGGCAAGCTGGAGGCAGCAACCCGCGAAGGCAACGCGTCCATCGCAGATCAGGTCGAGGACGAACCCGAGCTCGACGGCATGGGAACCACGCTGACCGCAATCCTGTTCGCGGGCAAGCGAATCGGACTGGTACACATCGGCGACTCACGTGCGTACATGCTGCGCGACGGCTCGCTCACCCAGATCACTCGCGACGACACCTTCGTCCAGTCACTCGTCGACGAGGGCCGCATCACCGCCGAACAGGCGCACACCCACCCGCAGCGTTCGCTCATCATGCGTGCCCTCACCGGAAACGAGATCGAGCCGACCCTCACCGTTCGGGAAGTACGTGCAGGCGACCGCTACCTGCTGTGCTCCGACGGCCTCTCGGACGTCGTCAGCGACGAAACCATCGAGAACACCATGAACGAGGGCGAGACGGGCCCGTGCGCCGATCGCCTGATCGAACTCGCGCTGCGCAGCGGCGGACCCGACAACGTGACGGTCGTCGTCGCCGACGTGATCGATCTCGACTACGGACAGAGCCACCCCATCCTCGGCGGTGCCGCCAGCACCGAGGACGAGGAAGACGCCCCTCCGCCCAACACCGCGGCCGGACGCGCCGCCGCGATGCGACCACCGCGTACGACGCCCAAGCGCGTCACCAGCCCGGTCGTCACGCCCGAGAAGAAGTCGCACAAACTGCGCTGGACGTTGATCGCCCTGACCCTGGTGGTACTCGCGGCAATCGGTGCGCTCGTTGCCAATTCGATCATCAGAGGCAACTACTACGTCGGTGCCGACAACAGCAAGGTGACCGTGCTGAGGGGCCTTCCCGGCTCGGTACTGGGCTACTCGCTGCAGAGCGTGGAACTGATCGGCTGCCTCGACGACGACGGAGCCGTCACGCTGACCGCTCCGGATGCCGCTCCGGCCGATTGCGTTCCGTTCGAGATCGACGACCTTCTGCCTGCCGCGCGCGAGCAGGTCACGGCCGGCTTGCCGTCCGGATCTCTCGACGACGCGCGCGGTCAGGTCGAGCGGTTGGCCTCCGGTGACCTGCTCCAGGTGTGCGAGACCGAACCGGTCGTCACCACGACTGTCGAACCGACTCCGACGACGATCATTCCGCCGCCCGGAGTGCCGTTGCCCCCGGCTGCGGAGCCCGTTCCCGAGGCGGCACCGACCACCACTGCGGTACCGACACCGACGGTCCCGCAGATTCCCGGTCAGAACTGCAGGACCGGTACTCGATGAGTTCCAATCCGTCCGCCGGAGGGTCCTTTCCGAGTCCACCCGAAGGATTCGCGCCTGCGCCGATTCAATCGAACCGGCGCGGCGTCGAGCTGCTTCTGCTCGGGGCCGCGGTCCTGATCACCACGATCTCGTTGGTACTGGTCGAAGCCAGTCAGGAACAGACCATCACCTGGGATCTGGCGAAGTACGCGGTGGCCTATCTCGCGTTGATGACGGTGGCGCACCTGGCCGTGCGACGCTTCGCGCCCTACGCGGATCCGCTGCTGCTGCCGATCGTGGCGCTGCTCAACGGGCTAGGTCTGGTGCTCATTCACCGTCTCGACCTGGCCGACGAGCAGCAGGCTCAGTACCTCGGAAACCCCATTCCGTCGCCCGACGCCAACCAGCAGGTGCTCTGGACGACGCTGGCCATCGCCGGTTTCGTCGCTCTGCTGGTGCTGCTGCGTGATTACCGCACCCTGGCTCGCTACGGCTACACCGTCGGTCTCGCCGGGCTGGTGCTCCTGGCCATCCCGGCGATGCTGCCGTCGGCCTTCTCCGAGGTCAACGGATCGAAGATCTGGATTCGGCTGCCCGGCTTCAGTATTCAGCCCGGGGAGTTCGCGAAGATTCTGCTGCTCATCTTCTTCGCATCGTTGCTGGTCGCCAAGCGGGAACTGTTCACCGTCGCCGGCAAGCACTTCCTCGGAATGGACTTTCCGCGGGCACGCGATCTGGGGCCGATCCTGGTGGTGTGGATCGTCTCCGTCGGCGTGCTGGTGTTCGAGAAGGACCTCGGCACCTCGCTGCTGATCTTCGGAACCGTCCTGGTGATGATCTACATCGCCACCGAGCGCGTCGGCTGGTTGATCATCGGTTTCGGACTGCTGCTCGTCGGATTCCTTTTCGCATATCAGGTGTTCGGCCACGTCAAGATCCGCACCGACACCTGGCTGCGTCCGTTCGACGACTACAACGACACCGGCTACCAGATCGTCCAGTCGATGTTCAGCTTCGCCACGGGCGGGTTGGCGGGTACCGGGCTCGGTAGTGGTCGGCCCTCCCAGGTGCCGTTCGCCAAGACGGATTTCATCATCGCGACGGTCGGCGAAGAGCTCGGCCTCATCGGCCTGACCGCCGTCCTGATCCTGTACTTGCTGTTCATCATTCGCGGCATGCGTACCGCGCTGGCCGTACGCGACAGCTTCGGCAAACTGCTTGCTGCCGGATTGTCGTTCACCATTGCCATCCAGCTGTTCGTCGTTGTCGGCGGCGTCACCAAACTCATCCCACTCACCGGCCTCACCACGCCCTATCTGTCCTACGGAGGATCGTCGCTTCTCGCCAACTACCTGCTCCTCGCGCTGCTGATCAAGATCTCCGACGCAGCCCGTGAGCCGGCAAAGCCCAAGAAGAAGCCCGCCCCCGCAGCGCCGATAGCGGAGGCACCCACCGAGATGGTGAAGCGCGCATGAACACTCCCCTGCGCCGCGTGTCCATCGCCGTGATGGTCATGGTCGTGGCACTGCTCGCCAACGCCACCTACCTCCAGGTCATCAAGGCCGACGATCTGCGCACCGACCCGAGGAACTCACGAGTACTGCTCGACGAGTACTCCCGCCAGCGCGGTCAGATCTCGGCAGGCGGCCAGGTGCTCGCATCCTCGGTCCCCACCGACGACCGCTACAAGTACCTGCGCACCTACCCCCAGAATTCGATCTCCCCGGCCAGCCCGCAGGCCAACGCGCCGATCACCGGCTACTACTCGATGCTGTACTCGAGCAGCGGCCTCGAACGCGCCGAGGACCCCGTACTCAACGGATCCGACGACCGGCTCTTCGGTGGACGACTGTTCGACCTCATCTCCGGCCGAGACCCCCGCGGCGGCAACGTCGTCACCACCATCGACCCCGTCGTTCAGCAGGTCGCATACGACCAGCTGACCGCCAAGGGATACACCGGCTCGGTCGTGGCCCTCGACCCGGCCACCGGCAACATCCTCGCCATGGCCAGCACCCCCAGCTACGACCCGAACCTGCTGGCCAGCCACGACGGCAGCACCACCACCGCGGCATGGGAGAACCTGAGCAACGATCCCGAGAAGCCGATGGTCAACCGGGCGATCTCGCAGACCTACCCACCCGGATCGACGTTCAAGGTGATCACCACCGCAGCCGCACTCGAAGCGGGCGCCACACCGGACGATCAACTCACGGCCGCGTCGAATATCACGTTGCCGGGAACCTCGACGACGCTGGAGAACTACAACGGTTCGACGTGCGGCGGTGGCCAGACGGCAACGCTGCGTGAAGCGTTCGCACGCTCGTGCAACACCGCCTTCGTCGAGCTCGGCGTCGATACGGGGGTGGACAGGATGCGCGAGACCTCCGCGGCGTTCGGCATCGGTGAGGACACGACCATTCCGCTCACCGTCGCCGACAGCACCATCGGACCCATCGACGACGACGCCGCCCTCGGCCAGTCCAGCATCGGCCAGCGCGACGTGGCGTTGACCCCGCTGCAGGACGCCGTCATCGCCGCCACCGTCGCCAACGGCGGCGTGCGGATGGCCCCGAACCTGGTGCAGCAGCTGCAATCTCCCGACCTGTCCGACCTGTCGAGCTACCAGCCGAAGGCCATGGGCGAGGCGATCAGCTCGGCCACCGCGGCGACACTGACCGACCTGATGATCGGCTCCGAGAACAACACCAGCGGCGAGGGCAAGATCCCCGGGGTCCAGATCGCATCGAAAACCGGTACCGCAGAACATGGTTCCGACCCGCGCAACACCCCGCCGCATGCCTGGTACATCGGATTCGCACCCGCCGAGGATCCCAAGGTCGCCATCGCCGTCATCGTCGAGGACGGCGGCGATCGAGCCCTCGCCGCGACCGGTGGATCCGTGGCCGCACCCATCGGGCGCGCCGTCATCGCAGCCGCATTGCAGGGGAGGTGACGTGAAGTGCCACTGAGCAACGGAGCTGTCATCGCGCAGCGCTATCGACTTCTGCGCCTCATCGCCACCGGCGGTATGGGGCAGGTGTGGGAAGCGATGGACAACCGCCTCGATCGCCGTGTCGCGGTCAAGGTACTCAAGGCCGAGTTCTCCGAGGACCCGGAATTCCTGCAGCGCTTCAGGTTCGAGGCACGCACCACAGCGCAGCTGAACTATCCCGGAATCGCCGGCGTCTACGACTACGGCGAGACCCGCGACGGCGCGGGCGAATCACTGGCCTACCTGGTGATGGAACTGGTCAACGGTGAGCCGCTCAACGCCGTGCTGGGTCGCATGTCCCGGTTGCCGCTCGGCCATGCCCTCGACATGCTCGAGCAGACCGGCCGTTCGCTGCAGATCGCGCACACCGCAGGCGTCGTCCACCGCGACGTCAAGCCGGGCAACATCCTGATCACCCCCACCGGCCAGGTCAAGATCACCGACTTCGGCATCGCCAAAGCCGTCGACGCGTCCCCGGTGACCAAGACCGGAATGGTCATGGGCACAGCGCAGTACATCGCCCCCGAGCAGGCACTCGGCGAGGAGGCAACCTCGGCTTCCGACGTCTACTCGCTCGGAGTCGTCGGATACGAAGTACTCGCGGGCACGCGGCCCTTCGTGGGCGACGGTGCGCTGACCGTGGCCATGAAGCACGTGCGCGAGACGCCGGCCCCCATGCCAGTCGACCTGCCTCCCGCCGTACGCGAACTCATCGAGATCACGATGGTGAAGGACCCGGCCGCGCGCTACGCCAACGGTGGCGAATTCGCCGACGCCGTCGCCGCAGTCCGAGCCGGCCGTCGCCCGCCTGCGCCCGGAAACTCCCGCGGTTCGGGCACCGGCAGGGTCATGATGCCGGGCGTCGTGCCCAGCCCGCAGCCGCCGTCGAGCACCCAGATGATGCCGACGTCGCAGCGCGAGTACCGCGGACCGGCCACCGGAACGGCTGCGGCCGCCGTACCCGAGTCCACCGGAATGTCGTCGGCGCAGAAGGCCCTCGCCTGGGGCGGTGCCGGACTGCTGCTGCTGGCCATCCTCATCGGCGGTTACGTGCTGTTGACCGGGGGCAGGGACGACACGCCGACGCCGTTCGTGCCGCCGACCACGACCACCACGCAGCCGACCACCACCACGACCACGACGACCGAACCCACGACGACCACCGAAGAGACCACCACCACCGAAGAAACAACGACGACCACGACGACGACCACCACGGAGGAGCCGACGACCACCGAGGAAACCACGACCACCTCGGCGGAGCCCACCGAGACGACGACCAGACGTCCGCTGATCGAGATTCCATTCCAGCAAGATCCACAAGGACAACGATGACGACTCCCCGTACGCTCTCCTCTCGCTACGAGCTGGGCGAGATACTCGGATTCGGCGGCATGTCCGAGGTTCATCTGGCACGTGACACTCGGCTGGACCGCGACGTCGCCATCAAGGTTCTGCGCGCCGATCTTGCTCGCGACCCCACGTTCTACCTGCGGTTCCGACGCGAAGCCCAGAACGCGGCCGCACTGAACCACCCGGCCATCGTCGCCGTGTACGACACGGGTGAAGCCGAGACCGAAGCCGGTCCGCTCCCGTTCATCGTCATGGAATACGTCGACGGCGACACCCTCCGCGACATCGTGCGCGCCGAAGGACCCATGGCGCCGCGTCGAGCCATGGAGGTCATCGCCGACGTCTGTGCTGCACTCGATTTCAGCCACCGCAACGGCATCGTGCACCGCGACGTCAAACCCGCGAACATCATGATCAACAACGCGGGCGCGGTGAAGGTGATGGACTTCGGTATCGCCCGCGCCATCGCCGATTCCTCGTCGCCGATGACTCAGACGGCCGCCGTCATCGGAACCGCGCAGTACCTGTCGCCCGAGCAGGCTCGCGGCGAACAGGTCGACGCTCGATCGGACGTCTACTCGCTCGGCTGTGTGCTGTTCGAGATCCTCACCGGCGAGCCCCCGTTCAAAGGTGATTCCCCGGTCGCGGTCGCCTATCAGCACGTGCGCGAGGATCCTCAGCTGCCGTCGCTGGTCAACGACACGGTGCCGCGTGAACTCGACTCGATCATCCTCAAGGCGATGGCCAAGAATCCCGCCAACCGCTACCAGAGTGCCGCCGAGATGCGCACCGACCTGGTCCGGGTGCTCGGCGGTCAACGTCCGAGCGCCCCGATGGTCATGAACGACGAGGACCGCACCACGATTCTCGGATCGGTCGATTCACGGCAGGCGGACTTCTCCGGCAAGGACAAGCCGGCAGCTGCAGCCGCCGGCACACCCCGCCCGTCGAAGCACACCGAACCCGACAACGAACCCAGGAGCCGTCGGGGCCTGAAGATCGCGCTGATCTCCGCGGCGTCGATCATCGTCGTCGCGATCGTCGGAGCATTCCTGTGGTCCCTCGGTCCCGGAGCTGAGCCCACGTCCGTCACCGTGCCGTCCGTCGCCGGCCTCGTCGCAGACGAGGCCCAGCGGGAACTCGAGAATGTCGGCCTGCGCGTCACCGTGCAGGAGAGGCCGGATGCGTCGGTTCCCGAGGGTTCCGCGATCGGCACCAACCCCGCCGCGGGATCACAGACCGAATCACCCGGGGACATCCAGCTCGACGTCTCCTCGGGCCCCCAGCAGGTGCAGGTGCCGCGACTGACCGGAAGAACGCAACAGGAGGCGTCGGACGCCTTGAACGAGGTGGGCCTTCAACTCGATCCCACCGTCGCCCGGGCACCGTCCACGCCGGAGAACCTCGACAGGGTCGTCGAACAGAACCCGTCCTCGGGCGTGAGCATGAACGCCGACTCGCAGGTTCGCATCACGCTCGGCTCCGGCCCGGCGCAGGTACGGATGCCCAACGTCGTCGGCCAGCTCGTCGACGTTGCGCAGCCGAACGTGGCGGGTGCCGGTCTCCGCGTCCAGATAGAGAACATCGACTCCAGTCAGCCGGTGGGACAGGTCGTCTCGACGGACCCCGCCGGTGGTGCCAACGTCGCCGAGAACACGGTCGTGACATTGCGCGTGTCGAACGGAGACAAGATCCCGATGCCGGACCTGGCCGGACTCACCGAAGCTCAGGCTCTGACAGCACTGGAATCGGCAGGATGGACCGGAACCGCGTCGGACCTGTCGACGTCGAGGCAATCGACGCTCGACCCACTGATGGTCGGCCGCATCGTGAACCAGACTCAGCCGGCAGGCTCGGAGATCAGCAAGTCCGACACCATCACCGTGAGTATCGGGGCGCTGGGTATTCCGACCGGCTAGACACCTCGGGTCGAGCTCAGGCGAACGCCTCGGCGACCTGAGCTTCGAGCTTGGCGACGAGACCGGGGTCGGTGGGCATCCCGCAGACGGTCAGCCAGTTCGCCAGCATGCGGTGTCCGCCCTCGGTGAGGATGGACTCTGGGTGGAACTGGACGCCGTGAATCGGTAGCTCGGTGTGCCTCATCGCCATGACCAGACCGGATTCGGTGCGCCCGATGATCTCGAGTTCGGCCGGGATGGTGTCCTCCCGGACGGTCAGTGAGTGGTAGCGAGTGGCGGTGAAGGGCTCGTTCATGCCCTCGAGAACTCCGACGCCCGAATGGTGCACCAGACTCGTCTTACCGTGCAGCAGTTCCGGGGCCTTCTCGACGGTGGCACCGAAGGCTGCGCCGATCGCCTGGTGGCCCAGACAGACCCCGAGCAGGGGCGTCTTCGTGCGGGCGCTGGCCGAGACCAGATCCATCGTGGCACCTGCGCGCTGCGGCGTGCCCGGTCCCGGGCTGAGCAGAATGCCGTCGAACCGGGCCGCGACGGCATCGCGGTCGGTGAGGCGCTCGTCGTCGTTGCGCCAGACCTCGACATCGGCATTCAACTGACCCAGGTACTGGACGAGGTTGAAGACGAAGCTGTCGTAGTTGTCGACGACGAGAATACGCATGTGGACAGCGTACTCAGCGAGGCTGTGCGTACCGCATGCGCACCGAGTCGGAGTACGCGGGCACCGAGAGGTCCTCGGACACCGCGACGTCGTAGCGGAGGCCGTATCTCAGCGCGTACTGCTCGTACAACCGCACACCCGGCTCGTTCTTCAACGCCGCGCGCAGCCGATCCGAATCCCCGATCGCCGTCATCACGTACGGCGGACTGTACGTACGTCCGCCGAGAAGAAGGGTGTTCCCGATGCAGCGCGGAGCCGACGAGGCCACCAGCCGTTGATCCTGCATCGCGATCGCCGACGCTCCACCGGCCCACAACGCGTTGAGCACGCTCTGAACATCGACCTGATGAACCACCAGATCGTCGACGGATGCATCGGACGCATACGAGCCGTCCGGTCCACGGGGAGCGTCCGCCATCGTCACAGTCAGTCCGGCACCCGACGCGGCCTCGCGGCCCGCCGCATCGGCCAGGGAGTCGATTCGGGCCAGAGCGTCGGCGACGTCGGTGTCGACGGACGCGGTTCGCTGCTGAATGGTGTCGACTTGCTGCTCGAGCGTGTCCCTGCTGCGCTCGGCCTCCACGCTGCTGCTCTGAGCTGCATCGACGAGGTCGGCCAGTCTGGTGGTATCCCCGCCGCGCAACTCAGTGCCGTCGGAGACATGCCTGGTGGTACCGAGCAGCAGACCGACGACAGCGCACACCGCGACGGCGAGCACCCACCAACGAGTGTTGGCGGGGGCAGTCGATCGTCGTGTCACGGGTGCTCGCAATTTGTCCGGTGGGTCGGTGCTGGGCTCACCTGCGTTAGCGTGTACAGCAACCGGGTCGGTGACCGTCACGGTCCTCCAGGCGACAATAGCCTGGGGATGCGCGGCACCCGTCGATCCACAGGTTCCGATCGTCAGTTGTCCACAGGTACGGCCGCAGTGCCGCGGGCCGTCACGAACGCGAAGAGGAAGCAATGCCGAAGTCGAAGGTACGGAAGAAGAACGACTACACGATCAACCCGGCGAACCGTACGCCGGTCAAGGTCAACGCCGGGCCGTCACCGGTCTGGTACGTGGTGCTGATGCTGGGATTCATGCTGGTCGGGCTGCTGTGGCTGATCGTCTACTACCTGGCTTCCGAGGACATCGCCTTCATCGGAAACCTCGGTGCCTACAACTTCCTGATCGGCTTCGGCTTCATGGTCGTCGGACTCGTCATGACCATGCGGTGGCGCTGAGAGCCGACCGAGTTACATCGATGTCATTCATCCCCAATGTGGATAAACCCTGTGGATAACTCTGAAAACGATCCACAGGGTGTGTACGAACAGCGATGGGCGACGCCCCTCATCGCCGTCGCAGCCCTGGTCGCAGGCGGAATCGCCCTCGGAATCGGAGCCGCACTCTCCTCCACCGACGCAGCCGGAACATTCCTCGTCGGACTCGCCGCCGTCGGAATGTGGATCATCGCCGCACTCGCCGCCGCACAACGCCCCCGACTGGCGATCACCCACGACGGAACACTGGTGATGAAACGCCTCGGCGGCCTACGCACGTACACCCGCAACGACATCGTGCGCGTCAAAATCGTGAAATACCCACGCCTGGGCCGACGCGTACCGATGCTCGAACTCGACATCCGCCCACCCGGCGAAGACGACGATCGACTCATCATCTTCGGCAGATGGGACCTCGGAACCGACCCTCGAGACGTATACGACGCACTCGAAACCCACGGCTTGGTGCCTCGCAACACCTGATCGTCCGGCCCCCGTGGTCACTCAATGTGACATTCAGTGGACTTTTGGGGGGTCAATGTCACATCAAGTGGACTAGCTAGAGGCCCATCTGGGCGCGCAGGTCGAGAACGCGGATCGCGATGATGCCCAGGGACACCAGAGCGACGGCGATGACCGAGAGCCATGCCATGGACAGGCCGGCCCTGGTTCGTTGTTGTCCCGTGTCTCGGGTTCGGTTGGACAAGAACACCAGACCGGCGGTGGCGGCGGCTCCGGCGACGAGTCCGCCCATGTGTCCCCACAGCGAGATGCTGGGGATAGAGATGCTGATGAAGATGTTCACCGCGATGATGACGAGGATGGGTGCTGGGCTTCGCTTGAGCCGCAGCAGGATCACGGCCTGTGCGCCCAGTAGGCCGAAGACTGCACCGGACGCGCCGACGGTGAGCGTCAGTGGGTTCTCCAGCAGCATCACCGACGCGCTTCCTCCGAGCAAGGAGAGGAAGTAGACGACCAGGTAGCGGGTTCGACCGAGCACGAGTTCGACGTCACGGCCGATGATGTAAAGCGCGAACATGTTCACGAGCAGGTGTATCGGCCCGTAGTGAACGAAGCCGCTGCCGATCAGCCGGAACACGTCGCCGTCGGCGACGAGCAGGCTGTTGAGAGCCCAACCGCGGGCGAGTTCGGATCCGGAAGTGTTGTTCATCGGATCGCCGGACTGCGCCACCGTGATGGCATAGACGATCACGTTGACGGCGATCAGGGCGTAGGTCAACGGAGTCTTGGCGGATCGTGCCACGGGTGCACCGGCGACGGTCTGCGCAGTGCGGACGTTCTTGTTGCCTTCTCGCACGCAGTCGACACAATGCTGTCCGACGGCGGCGGCCTGCAGACACTGCGGGCACGCCGGCCTGCCGCAGCGAGAGCAGGCCAGGCCGGTGGGGCGATCGGGATGTCGGACGCACACCGACTGGGGTGGGTTGGGCTGGTCGCCGTACGCGCCACCCCAGCCGGGGTTCGTCATCTCGTCGAAAGTCCTTCGGTCAGATCAAGCGATGGTGACGTTGTTGATGACGACCTCGTCCACCGGGCGATCTCCGCGGCCGACCGGCGTGCTCGAGATCGCGTCGACGACCTTCTTCGACGCCTCGTCGGTGACCTCACCGAAGATGGAGTGCTTGCGGTTGAGGTGCGGGGTCTTGCCGGTGGTGATGAAGAACTGCGAGCCGTTGGTGCCGGGGCCGGCATTTGCCATGGCCAGCAGGTACGGGCGATCGAAGGAGAGCTCCGGGTGGAACTCGTCCTCGAACTTGTAGCCCGGTCCGCCTGCACCGGTGCCGGTGGGGTCGCCGCCCTGGATCATGAAACCGTCGATGACGCGGTGGAAGACCGCGCCGTCGTAGAACGGTCCGCTCTTGGCACCCGACGCGTTCTGAGTCGTGTACTCCTTGGATCCGTCCGCGAGACCGACGAAGTTCGCGACGGTCTTGGGGGCGTGATTGCCGAACAGTTCGATGACGATGTCGCCGCGGTTGGTGTGCAGCGTGGCCGTTTGGGTCTTGTTTGGTGAAGTCACGCCCTCCATCGTGCCATCTCGGGTGATCGGGCAGTTCACAACGGGCATCGAGTCGGGTGTATCGGGAGGGTTCAGCGGGGCCGTGTTGTGGAACAGTGAGGGTATGACGAGCACAACGAAGCCCGACCGGGTTCGGTCGACCACAGGTACCGCAGCGTCCGCCCTGCTCGGCGCCGCATCCGCCGCGAGCAAGGGCCCGGCCGGAGTCGGCCTGCTGCTGGCCAAACAGGGTTACGGACTGGCGCGAAAGCAGGCTGCGCAGCGCCGGGCAGTGACCGCGGAGCGTATCGCCGAAGCGAATCGCACCCGAGAGCTCGTCACGGTCGACTCGGGATCACGCCGAACCCGGCGAGTTCTGGTGTTCGGTGCCGTTGCTGCCGTCGTGGGAGGTGTCGTGTTCTTCCTCGGTCGCCGTCGCAACGAGGTACCGCCGCCTGCCGATGTTCCGCCGAGCCTGGCCGACTACGACGACACGTCGTCATAGGTACAGCACCTTCTGCAGTAGGTCGAGCAGCCCCGGCCTGGTTCTGATCACGGCCTCTGCGCTGCGGTCGGCGACGACCAGTGCCGTGTTGTGGCCGCTGGCGGAGCCCTCGGTGAGATAGTCGCTGTGCCCGATCGAGCGGCCGGCACTGTCGGTTTGCTCCGTGGACAGCAGAGTGATTCCGTCCAGCGCCCCTGGATCGCGGCCGAATGCACCCAGGTCGGCGACGATGTCGCCCGTGGCCTCCGCCGCGAAGACGTGTCCGAGGGGAAGCTGGAGATCGGCGAGGCTGTGTGTGCCGAGTCCCGGTGAACCGAGAGCCACGAAATCGTCGACCCCGGTGTCGTCTCGAAGAGCAGTTGCCGCGGTGAGCGATCCGTACGAGTGGGCCAACACCGACAGATGCGGATCGCTCGCCCGTGCGGCGTCGAGACCGTTCAGGAACGGGATCAACCGATCCGCTCCTGCCTGCGCAGCCGCACCCGAGGCAACGGTCCGGTCCGGATCGAGCAGGCTCCAACCGAGCTGAGGTGCCTGGTAGTCCAGCCAGGTCACCGCAGCCGCAGACTGCGCCGGATCATGGGAAACAAGCTGCTGCACAGTGTTTTTGATGTTCTCCATGTCGCCGTCGTAGCGGGCAAGGTTTCCGTGCACGGTAGAGCCGAGACCGGGCACGAAGACGGCGACATGGGTCGCCGTGTCGACATCTCCCACCGCGACGGCCGCCATCGTCTCCTCGTACGAGGAATTGTCGAGGACCAGGAGCTGCCGAGCCCCCAGCGCCAGCGTCGCGTCGATCGCATCGAGTGCTGCCAACCGAGTGCGCGTTTGTTCGAGCCCGGCATCGGCGTCGCTGAAAATGCCGCCGAACACGTTGTCGGACAACTCTTCCTGTAGTTCGACTTCGACGGCGCGAAGGCGGATACGCTCTGCGGCCAACACCCGCCGATTTGCGCTGTCCCGCACCCGACCCGGCAGGCCGTCGAGATTGCCGATCAGCGCCGGCTGTTCGACCAGCAACCTGGTGCGTGCCGCAGTCGAGAGTGCGCTCCAGAAAGCAGCATTGGCCGCCGGTGTGCCGTCGCGCGGCACCCAAGCCGCAACTTCCGTCGCAACGGAGGCTGCGGAGGTTCCCCCGACGAGGCGTCGGGCAAGGACGTCGTCGAAATCCGTGGCCGTACGAATCAGCTGTGCGATTCGTTCGGCGAGCTCCTCACGGCACCGCCGTCGCTCGCGCATCGTCGACCACAAGTCCACCAGCGCAACCGAATACGACGCTGCAAGGTCGAACACCGAGCCGTCGGATGCGACCGCGAATCGCTCGTCCGCCGCCGTCCGCTCCACCGAGCGAAGCGCAGCGACCAAGCCGGCCATGTCGATCGAGGCATCCGCGGTGCATGTCGCTATCCGAAGCAACTCGGCTGCGGCGTCTGCCAGATCCGACCGGATACGTCTCATCGCCTCCCGCGCGGCCTCGGCCGCGGGACCGGCCCACCCGTCTCCCACGATGTCGTCGGTAACCGAGTCGTGCACGGCGGCCACCTCCCGCCACCGGTGCATCAGGCTGTCGGACGCCGCTACCAGCACGCGGCTGTCCCAAGATCTGAATTCGTTCAGAGTGACCATCGCGTATCCCCCGCAGCATCGTCGTTTCCGACGAGTCAACGCGAGAAAAGCACCGCGTCGGGAAATCTATCCCCAGCCTGTGGATCAAATCTGGGGATCAACGATGCGTCGAGTGAGCGCTACTGCGCAATTCTGCGAATGGGTCCGCTGTAACCGGCGTCGGGATCGGACGGCCGACTGGTCCTCGGCGGCCTGCTTCGCTTTGCCCGGTACAGATCGGCGTCGGCTGCCCGATAGATCTCACCCCATCGGCGACCCGCGGGCATGCAGGCCAATCCGACGCTCCACTCCGCGCGGTGAGCCCGACGCAGACGCTCGATGATCTGCCAGGCCTCCTTCTCGAGAACCCCCGGCATGAACAGCACGAACTCGTCTCCACCGAGCCGACCCAAAACGTCACGTTTGGTCAGCTGACCCTTCCAGGCCTTCGAGACCCGAGTGAGCAGGACGTCACCGGCAATATGGCCGTACTCGTCGTTGATCTCCTTGAAATTGTCCAGATCGAGCACTGCGAGGCTGACCGACAATCCGCGAGCCGCACACGCCGGCAACATCTTCTCGATCTTGGACTCGAACCCGAACCTGTTGAGCAGACCGGTCAACGCGTCGTGCGTCGCGGAATACCGCATCCGACGCGCGAAGACACCGAAGACCTCCGTCGCACCGACGATGCCGAGCGCGACGAGGATGTAACTGATGAACGGAGTTCCGTACGGCGCGATCGCCGCTCCGATGACCGCCGAAACAGCAAGCACGGCAACCCAAATGCCTGCGCTACGTTCTGACCAGAACGCGCCTATGTGCATACCGAGGAACATGGCCGCCTGCACGCAGATCAAGAACGCAGGCATGGTGTCGCTACTGCCCAACGCACAGGCGAGTGCCATCACCGACAACGCAGTCGCGAACCCCACCGCCTGTTTCGGGCTCGGCACACCCGCCCTTGCCAACACCACGATCGCCATCGGACCCAGCAACAGAGCCAACGCGGCCAGAACCTGCTGGGCACCGGTCAGATTCGACCACGACGCAATCGCGCTGGCAGCGTAGAGAACCGTCGTGACCGCAGCGAATACGGCGAGCATGCGGCCGGACTCGTCGAACCTAGGCCTGCTCACCGGTCGATTCCCACCGTGCAGGACCATGATTCGGCCGATCGGAGGCAGCGTTCACCGAAGAGAACACCACCACTCACCCGATACCCCCCAGGCACCATCGGCCCTCCCCACGCACTACGGCCATCGCCTCACATGACCCAACGATGCCCGGACTCTAACACCTCCGAGACCCGATCACGACTCTGGCCAGCGAAAGCGCAGCAGGTCAGGACGCCTTCTCGGCGCGCGCTGCCTCCCTGGCAAGTAGTCGATCACGGGACTCCTCGAACTTGGTTGCCTTCTCGGCCAAGTCCTCGACGAACGCTGCCAGTCGATCGCGATCCCGCTCGCCCTCACCCGTGAAATCGTTGCGCTCGAAGATCTTCCACTTGCGCAGAACAGGCATCAACACCTCGTCCAGATGCTGCCGGAGATCGTAGATCCCGTGCTTGGCCAAGGTCATCGCGTTCTTGCGAAAATTGGGCATGTTCAGGCCGGGCATCTGAAAGTCGGTCGCGACATCGGTGATGGCGCGGACCATCTGATCGGGCACCAGATCCAGCGACGCCTCACCGAGGTTCCGATAGAAGATCATGTGCAGGTTCTCGTCGGCAGCGACACGAGCCAACATTCGATCCGCCACCGGATCCCCGCACGCCAGTCCCGTGTTTCGATGCGACACCCGTGTCGCCAACTCCTGGAACGTCACATACGCCACCGAATGCAGGAAATTGGCACCGTCCATCGGCGCATCGACACCAACCGTCATGTGGTCCATTCGAGCCCGCTCCAACTCGACGGGATCCACCGCACGAGTCACCACCAGATAATCGCGCATGACGATGCCGTGACGATTCTCCTCCGCAGTCCAGCGCCCCACCCACGTCCCCCAGGCACCGTCCAACGAAAAATTGTCTGCCAGCCCCCGGTGATACGACGGCAGATTGTCCTCGGTGAGCAAATTGGTGATCATCGCCGTGCGCGCCAGTTCCGACAGCGACGACTGCTCGAGCGACCAGTCCTGCCCACCCATCGCTGCGAAATTACGACCCAGATCCCACGGAACGTAATCATGCGGATGCCATTCCTTCGCCATCGACAGATGACGATTCAAATTGGCTTCCAACGTGCCGTCGAGTTCCCTCAACAGCTCTTCATGATCGAGAACGCGCGTCATCTGCGGGACTCCTTCGAGATTCGAGATGCCCGAATCGCCGATCGATTCGAGACAGTGGCGAACACCGCCCGCCGAGATCGAACGACGGCACACCCCCCTGCGGTGCGCCGTCGCGACCATTCACGTCGATCCGAGAACCGACGTCCTTGCACAGCGACCACGCTAAGGACCGAACCATCGATACGACACCGAACCGACGACTGTCTGGACATGTGGGCGCCGAAACACAGATCGCCTTGGGTCCAATCACAACCGGTCAACCTGAGTGGCCGGGGGATCTCGCGGCTCGATGGCACTCAATGTGACATCCAGTGGACTTTTCGGGGGTCAATGTCACATCGAGTGGACTTGGGGGGTCGGCTGGAGAGACGAAAAAGGACGCCCACCGAAGTGGACGTCCTATTCTTTGTGGAGCCTAGGAGATTCGAACTCCTGACATCTGCCTTGCAAAGGCAGCGCTCTACCAACTGAGCTAAGGCCCCGGGTGTTGCCGGTAATCGTGGACGAACTCTACACGTCCACTCCGAGCGACTGTCACGCGGTGGGGATGCTGTGCCAGACGCCGTCCGAGCTGCGCTGCGAGCGCACCTTCGATACTGTCAGCACTGCGATCACCGCCGATGCGACAAGAAGAAGGATTTTCATGTCCTGCCTCTTTTCGTTCGTTCGGTGTGGGCCTAGGAGGACTTGAACCTCCGACCTCTTCCTTATCAGGGAAGCGCTCTAACCGCCTGAGCTATAGGCCCTCATCACTACTTCGGGCCGAAGAAAAGCTCTCCTCGAACCGAGGGATGAGATTACCGTATCGGGCCGCTGTCTTCCAAAACGGCCCGATACGGCTCTCGATGGTGCAGGTCAGTCGCGGTCTGCCAGGGTCACTTCGACGCCACCGACCAGGTCCGACGACAGGTTGTAGATGAAGGCGCCGATGGTGGTGAGAGCAGTGAAGAGCACGACATTGATCACACCGATCACCGCCGCGTAGCCGAACACCTGCCCGGCACTGACGAGTCCTCCGCCGCCGGATTCGTTGACGATCTCGGTGAACGCACTGTTGAGACGTTCCCAGACGCCCATGCCGTCGAGCACGGCGTACAGCAAGCCGACGGACACCATCCACACGAAGAACAGTGACACTGCGATCACGAGGGCGATCTTGAGCGTCGACCACGGATCGATCTTGCGGATCTGGATGGTCGCCCGCAGGGGGTCGCCGTCCGCACTGGCCACGGCCGTGATGGCTGCCGGTGCTGCGCGCTCGGACTGGGACGGCTCGGGGTGCCGGACGGCAGACAGGTCCGGCATGTCCTTCGCCAGATCCTTGCGTTCGATGTGCCGTGTCGGTCCGTCGATGACCGCAGCCTTCGACCGGGCAGCTTCTCGCCGTTCGGTCTTGTCCTCCGTCGACTCACGCTGAGTGGGCTCGGCGGCAGTACGAGCGGTTCGATCGAACTCACCGTTCGGTGGCAGTGCCGCTCCGCGTCCGGACAGGTTGGTCTGCGGCTGATTCTGCGGCTGCTGCCGGTCCGTTCCCTGCGATGCGGGCCGCTGGGCGGCTCCGCGCTGCCACGGCGGGGTTCCGGGGCCGGCCTGCGGATCGTCGTTCTGTTGAGCCGGCATCGCCTGAGTTGCTGCGGGACCTGCCTGATCCTGACCCCGAGCGGGCTCGGATGCACGAGATCCGTCACCGGCGGCAGCCGAGTCGGCGGATACCTGCGGTGTGCGGACGGTCTCGTTGGGCGAGGCCGAGGGCTGCTGTCCCGACGGCTGCGGGGCTGCCTGCCGAGGAGCTTGACCGGCCGGCGCCTGCCGCTGCGGCGGTTGGCCGTTCGGCGGCGGACCGCCGGGCCGTCCGGGAGCCTGCTGACCCGGACCTGGCTGACGGCCGGGAGCCTGCGGAGGCTGGGACTGACCGGCAGGAGGCTGTCCCTGCTGGGGTGCAGGCGGACGCTGCGGGGCGGCCCCCGGCGGTCCCTGAGGTGCAGGCGGTCGCTGCGGAGGCGGGGGGCCCTGAGCCGGGCGTGCCGGACCGTTCGGATTTCCGGGTGCCGGTCTGATCGGAGGACGAGCACCCCCCTGCGGGGCCGGGCCACGGCCCGCGGCGGGCGCGGGACGATTGGCCGGCTGCGGGCGGCTGCCCGGGCGAGCTCCCTCGGGCGGCGCGGGACGCGCGGGCTGCTCGGCCTCCCGGCTGTCCGGTCCACCGCTGGGGCCGGGCCTGCTACCAGGCCGGTTGGGAGTGCTCACTTACGACTCCTTCGCTGCATCGTCTTCGGTGCCCAGAGAATCCGGTTCGATCTCGTCGGCGTTGCGCGCGATCGCGAGCAGGGTGTCGCCTTCACCGAGATTCATCAACCGCACGCCCTTGGTCTGTCGGCCGGCCTTCCGAACCTGCTTGGCAGCGGTCCGGATCACACCACCACTGGACGTGATGGCGTACAGCTCGTCCTCGTCGTCGACGATGAGAGCTCCCACCAGCGTGCCACGCTTCGGGTCGTACTGGATTGTCAGCACTCCCTTTCCGCCGCGGCCCTGCTGCGGGTAATCCTCCATCGCGGTGCGCTTGGAATAGCCACCCGACGTCGCGACCAGCAAGAACTTGTTCTCGCTGACGACGTTGAGCGAAAGCAACGCATCCTCGCCGTTGAATCGCATGCCCTGCACACCCGAGGTGGCGCGACCCATCGGTCGCAGCACTTCGTCGGTGGCCGAGAACCGGATGGACTGACCCTGCGCCGAGACCAGCAGCAGATCGTCGTCCGAGGATGCGAGAACCGCGCCGACCAACTCGTCGTCGCCGCGCAGATTGACCGCGACGATGCCGCCGCTGCGGTTGGAATCGAAATCCGTCAGACGCGACTTCTTGACGAGACCACCCTTGGTGGCGAGCACCAGGTAGGGGGCATCCTCGTAGGTCTTGATCTGGATGACCTGAGCGATGCGTTCGTCCGGCTGGAAGGCGAGCAGGTTCGCGACGTGCTGACCGCGAGCGGTTCGGTTCGCCTCGGGCAGCTCGTAGGCCTTGGCCCGGTAGACGCGACCCTTGGTGGTGAAGAACAGGATCCAGTCGTGCGTCGAGCAGACGAAGAACTTGCTGACGATGTCGTCCTGCTTGAGGCCCGCTCCCATCACTCCCTTGCCGCCGCGCTTCTGCGAGCGGTAGAGGTCGGTTCTGGTGCGCTTGGCGTATCCGGTCTCGGTGATCGTGACGACCACGTTCTCCCGCGCGATCAGATCCTCGTCGTTGACGTCCCCGTCGGCGGCGATGATGCGCGTGCGACGGTCGTCGCCGAACTTCTCGACGATCTCGGCGAGCTCGTCCCGCACGATCTGTCGCTGTCGCTCAGGCTTGGCCAGGATGTCCTGCAGGTCTGCGATGGTGCGTTCGAGTTCTGCCAACTCGTCGATGATCTTCTGACGCTCGAGAGCTGCGAGGCGCCGCAGCTGCATGTCGAGGATCGCCTGAGCTTGGATCTCGTCGATGTCGAGCAGGTCGATCAAGCCCTGCTTGGCGAGATCCACCGTCTGCGACGCACGAATGAGCGCGATGACCTCGTCGAGTGCGTCGAGCGCTTTGACCAGGCCACGCAGAATGTGAGCCCGTTCCTCCGCTCTGCGCAACCGGTACCGAGTACGCCGAACGATCACGTCGAGTTGGTGGGTGACGTAGAAGCGAATCATCTGATCGAGGCGAAGCGTGCGCGGTACGCCGTCGACGATGGAGAGCATGTTCGCGCCGAAGCTCGTCTGCAGCTGCGAGTGCTTGTAGAGGTTGTTGAGCACGACCTTCGCGACCGCGTCGCGCTTGATCGTGACGACGATGCGCATACCGACTCGGTCGGACGACTCGTCGTCGATCTTGGAGATACCGGACATCTTGCCGTCGCGTACCTGCTCGGCGATCGAGGTGATCAGGTTGTCCGGGTTGACCTGGTACGGCAGCTCGGTGATGACTATCGTGGTGCGACCGTTGGAGTCTTCCTCGATCTCGACGACGCCGCGCATCCGGATGGAGCCGCGACCGGTCGAGTACGCGTCCTGGATGCCCTGGCCGCCGACGATGAGTCCGTGGGTGGGGAAGTCAGGGCCCTTGACGCGTTCCATGCACGCGGCGAGGGTTGCTTCCTCGTCCGCCTCGAAGTTGTCCAGGGCCCAGAACACCGCATCGCCCAGTTCGCGCAGATTGTGCGGAGGGATGTTGGTGGCCATACCGACGGCAATACCGTTGGAGCCGTTCATCAACAGGTTCGGCACCCGCGACGGAAGTACCGTCGGCTCTTGGGTTTTACCGTCGTAGTTGGGGATGAAGTCGACGGTTTCCTCGTCGATGTCGCGCAGCATCTCCATCGCGAGCGGGGTCAACCGGGCTTCGGTGTATCGCATGGCTGCGGCACCGTCGTTGCCACGCGAACCGAAGTTGCCCTGGCCGTCGACCAGTGGGTACCGCATCGACCACGGCTGAGCCAGGCGCACCAATGCGTCGTAGATCGAGGTGTCGCCGTGGGGATGGTAGTTACCCATCGTTTCGGCAACGGGGCGTGCGGATTTCACGTAGCTGCGGTCGGGGCGGAAGCCCGAGTCGTACATCGCGTACAGGACGCGACGGTGCACCGGCTTGAGTCCGTCACGCACCTCGGGCAGGGCACGACCGACGATGACGCTCATGGCGTAATCGATGTAACTGCGCTGCATTTCCTGCTGGATGTCGACCGGATCGATCCGGTCTCCGCCCTCGGCGTTGGTGGTCGAACCCGGCGGGGGTCCTACCGGCGGTTCGGTGATGTCAGACATGCAAATCTCCTCGAGAAACGGTCACCTCCACGCACCGAGAAACCTCATCGGTGCGTGAAGGGAAGTGACTAAACGTCAAGAAAGCGAACATCTTTCGCGTTGCGGGCAATGAAGCTTCGGCGTGCGGAGACGTCCTCGCCCATCAGGACGCTGAACAGTTCGTCTGCCGCGGCCGCGTCGTCGAGGGTGACCAGACGCAGCACTCGCACAGCCGGGTCCATCGTGGTTTCCCACAGCTCCTTGGCGTTCATCTCGCCGAGGCCCTTGTAGCGCTGGACGCCGTCCTCGACGTTGATCTTGCGCTTGTTGGCGATGCCGGCCTCGAGCAGTCCGTCGCGTTCACGATCGGAGTAGGCGAAGTCGGGTTCACCGCGGCTCCACTTGAGCTTGTACAGCGGCGGCATGGCGAGGTAGACGTGACCGTTCTCGATCAACGGACGCATGAACCGGAACAGCAGAGTCATCAGCAGCGTCGAGATGTGCTGACCGTCGACGTCGGCGTCGGCCATCAGCACGATCTTGTGATAGCGCAGCTTGGTGATGTCGAACTCGTCGTGGATGCCGGTTCCGAAGGCGGTGATGATCGCCTGGACCTCGTTGTTCTTCAGGACGCGGTCGATGCGAGCCTTCTCGACGTTGATGATCTTTCCGCGCAGCGGCAGGATCGCCTGGAACATCGAGTCGCGTCCGGATTTGGCCGAGCCGCCCGCGGAGTCGCCCTCCACGATGTAGATCTCGGACTTGCTCGGGTCGTTGGATCGGCAGTCGGCGAGCTTGCCGGGGAGGCCACCGATATCGGTTGCGCTCTTGCGGCGCACCATCTCTCGCGCCTTACGCGCAGCCATGCGGGCTTGAGCAGAGGAGACCGCCTTGTTGATGATCGTCTTGGCGTCGGCCGGGTTGGACTCGAACCAGTGCGAGAGGTGCTCGTTGCAGGCCTTGAGGACGAACGATCGGATCTCGGTGTTGCCGAGCTTGGTCTTGGTCTGACCCTCGAACTGCGGCTCACCGACTCGGACCGAAATGACCGCGGCGAGGCCCTCACGAATGTCGTCGCCGGTGAGCTTGATGTCTTTTTCCTTGACCAGCTTCTTCTCGAGGGCGTACTTGTTCACCGTCGAGGTCAACGCGGTGCGGAAGCCCTCTTCGTGGGTACCACCCTCGTGCGTGTTGATGGTGTTGGCGAAGGTGTGCACCGACTCGGAGTAACCGGCGTTCCACTGCATCGCGATCTCGACCTCGTGGCCTTCACCCTTGCCGGTGAAGCCCACGACCGAGTTGTGGATCGCGGTCTTGGTGCGGTTGATGTGCTTGACGAAGTCGACCAAGCCGTCGGGGTAGTGGTACGTCCGCTTGCGGACCTTGGCCGGCTTCGCGTTCGCCGCATCGGCCTGCTCTTCCTCGGCGGTCTTGGGAGCCTCGGCGGTCTCGCCCAATTCCTCCTCGGTGGCGTCGGTCGCGGCCACTCGCTCGTCGGTGAAGTTGATGGTCAGTCCCTTGTTAAGGAACGCCATCTCCTGCAGGCGGCGGTGCACGGTCTCGAAGCTGTAGTCGAGAGTCTCGAAGATCTTGCCGTCGGCCCAGAAGCGGACCGTGGTGCCGGTCTCGTCGGTGTTCCCGACGGTTTCGAGCGGTCCGGGCTTGGCGTAGTCGTAGGTTTGGGTGTAGCGGTGACCGTCACGCGCGATCTGCAGTTCCACCTTGGTCGAGAGAGCATTGACCACGGAGATGCCGACGCCGTGCAGTCCGCCGGACACCGCGTACGAATCGGAGTCGAACTTGCCGCCGGCGTGCAGCTGGGTCATGACGACCTCGACGGTGGGGACGCCGGACGAGTGCATTGCGACGGGAATTCCTCGACCGTCGTCGGTGACCTCGACGCTGCCGTCCACGTGAATGGTGACGCCGACGGTGGAGGCGTAGCCGGCCATGGCCTCGTCGACGGAGTTGTCGACGACCTCCCAGATCAGGTGATGCAGGCCTCGTTCACCGGTGGAACCGATGTACATACCGGGCCTTTTACGAACCGCCTCCAGGCCCTCGAGGACCGTGATGGACGAAGCGCCGTAATCCTTGCTGTTCTCGTTGTTACCTGACTTCTGGGCAGCCACGGTTAGCTGGTTCTCCTTCTACGCGTCCACTACCCCGCTCACACCCCGACAGGGTGCTACCGCAGGGGCGAGCGCAGTCGATTCCGGCCGCGCCCGGGTCCATGCGTTGTTCCGGGCTTGATGTCGTACCGGTCCATAGTACTGGTTGCCTGCGACAGCATGGGCACGATGACACCCCTAAAAGGCCTCTGATTGCTTCACAGGCGCATTTTCAGGGTGCCGGGCGACAAAGATGAAGGGTAAATGCAGCGGCTCGGCTAGAGATCGAGCACGATCCGTTCGCCCTCGGAGCGGGACACGCAGATCAACATCTCGTGTTCCTGCTCCTCGGCGGTGAGCCGATTCTCCCGATGCTGCGGTGTTCCGCTGAGTACTCGAACACGACACGTCCCGCAGAACCCCTGCTGGCAGGAGTACGCCACATCGGGCCGCAGACGCCGAATGGCATGCAACGCAGTCTCGTCCGGAGCCACTGCGATGATCTGTCCGGAATCGACGAGCTGCACCTCGAACTCGGCACCGTTCTTCACCGGCGGCGGTGAGAAACGCTCGAAGTGCAGATGCGTTGCGGGCAACGAGTCGAACGACGCCCGAACCAGATCGATCATGGGCGGGGGTCCGCACACGTAGACCGAACCGCCGGGCGCCGCGGCACCGAGCAGATCCATGCTCGACGGCATCCCGTCCACATCGTCGGTCCGCACCGTCACGCGGTCGGCGTCCCAGCCGGCGATCTCGTCGAGGAACGGCATCGATTCACGTGACCGGCCGCAGTAGACGAGGTGCCAGTCCATCCCCGTCTCTCGAGCGCGACGCACCATCGAGATGATGGCTGTGATGCCGATTCCTCCGGCCACGAACACCGCGTGCTCGGACTGTACGAACGGAAAACCGTTGCGCGGCCCGCGAATTGCGACCTCGGTGCCGACCTGCAGATCGTGCATCTCACGCGATCCGCCGCCGCCGTCGGGCACCAAGCGCACCGCGATGGAGTACGAGTCGGCATTCGGCTGCCCACACAACGAGTACTGCCGACGGCGTCCGGACGGGAGATAGAAGTCCAGATGCATTCCCGGTGCCCACGCGGGCAGCACCTCACCGTCGGCGGCCGAGAAGGTCAGTTGGACCACCTGCTCGTCGACGCACAACACCTCGCGCGCGACCAACGTCAACAACCGGGTCCGAGCCACGGGCGGCGCAGCGAACGACGCGTCGTAGTCGTCACCGTCGAGCAGAGCGAACCATTTGTCGAGCGCATCGGTCACCAGTGACACGGTCTGATCGGGCTCGTCGCGGCCGTACAGATTCTTCGGAATGGTGCGTCCCGCCCGGAACGAGTCCACCATCTGTGCCATTGCGCCGAGCTTGCTTCGCAACGTGCGTTTGGTCATCGATCGGCGGACCGGGCTGCCGGTGAGGTGGCCAGATACTGCACTGCCTGCGCCGTCGAACCTTCCTGGGAAGGGTGGTACGTGCTCTTGAAGTAGCGAAGAGACGCCTTCACCATCGACATCGGGGTCGGGAACAGACCGGCTTTGGCCACTCTGCGGAATTCTCGGAACGACGGTGTGCGCTGCTTGGGTGAAAGGTGCGCCAGCGTCGGATCCTGGCTCATGAGGAAGCGAACCCCGCGGGTCCAGAACCACACGAGGGTGGGCGCGATGACGACGTACGTACGAATTCGGCGGGCCGGGCGGACGTCGAAGTATCGCATCACCTCGTAGGCCACGGATCGATGCTCGACTTCCTCGGCTCCGTGCCAGCGCAGCAGATCCAGCATGATCGGATCGACGTCGGCCTCGTCCAACTCCGTGGCATTGAGAACCCAATCGCCGAGGAAGGCGGTCAAGTGCTCGGCGGCGGCGATGAGGGCGAGACGCTCAACCAAACTGTTCTGGCCGTGCCCGGACCTGTTGCCGAGGGCGCGGCCGAACAGGAACTTCATCTGATCGACGTACGGATCGACATCGATGCCGTGCGCCCGGAGCTGATCGTGGACATCGGTGTGGGCCTGCGCGTGCATGGCTTCCTGACCGATGAATCCGATCACGTCGTCGCGCAGCTGATCGTCGTGGATGAGCGGCAGCGCTTCCTTGAACGTGCGCACGAACCATTCCTCGCCCTCGGGCAAAAGCAGGTGCATCACGTTGATCAGGTGAGTAGCGAGCGGGTTGCCGTCCATGTAGTGCAGCGGCAGGGATTCCCAGTCGAACTCGACATTTCGGGCATGCAGAATGACACGGTCTTCGGGGGTTCCGTCCACATCGACGGCCGCTGTCGATGCCTTCTTCGTTGGTGCAGACACAACTTCTCCTCGTCCGATGGCCGCGTAGAACATCTTCATCGATCCCCCGACCGCTGAGTGTCGCGAATCACGCTACGCATATCGACCATGTCACAGCAACACTGGCCCCAACATCTGTTGAGGATCACCTGGACCAGTCGATTCGAGAAGCCCTGGTTGGGACGTCTCACTATCCGTACGTGTCGCGCGGGCCCCTTCCGCGTACGTGACGCTCTCCCTTTCTCCAGCTCTGCGTCGTCGGACCGGTGATCCGCAGAGACGTCACCACGCCATGACCGACGGCGGCTGCGATCTTGGCCAGAATCTGCGACTGCATCAGCCTCAACTGCGTCGCCCACGCCGTGGACTCCGCTGAAATGCTCAACACACCGTCCTTGAGACCGGTGGGGTCAGCATGGGCCGAGATGTCCTCGCCCACCACACTGGGCCACCGGCCCAGCACCGCGCCCTCGGACACCTTGGCCGACCACCCACGCTTGGACGCGATCGAGTTCGCCAACGCCCCGAAGGCCTGAGGATCACGGTCGTCCGGCCCGGCTCCCGACCAACCGCGTCTACGACGCCCCCGCAGTGCTCGAACTCCGCCGGTGGGAGACGACCGTCCCTGTCCCACCGATTTGCCACTGGCCTTGGCTGCGGCCCGCGCGTCCTCGAGTGCTCGACGCGCCAAATCGACGCCTTTCAATTCCGGTACCTCAGCGTTGTCTGTGGGCGTCGCGTCGTCGTCGGTCATCGATCCTCACCTTCCGAACGTGCGATGTCGGTATCGTCCGACAGGTCCGAGATACGGGAGATACGCCCTGCTGCACCGGAATCCGAGTTCTGCGTGGCCTCGACCCCGTACCGTCGAGCGTCGAGTTCGGGAGGTACGTCCTCCGGTACCGCCGCCGTGATGAGGACCTGCTCTGCGCCGGCGGCCACCGTCGCCAACGCCGCGCGCCTCTTGCGGTCGAGCTCGGCGAACACGTCGTCGAGCATCAGAACAGGGTCCGTACCGTCCTCCCGCAACAGCGCAAAGGATCCGAGCCGCAACGACAGTGCGTACGACCACGATTCACCATGGCTGGCAAAGCCCTTGGTCGGTTGATCACCGAGCATCAATTCCAGGTCGTCGCGGTGCGGTCCCACCAGACACACTCCGCGTTCGATCTCACGCTGTCTCATCACCGAAAGTTGGTGCAGGAAAGCAGCTTCGAGCACCTCAGTGTCATCGGGTTCGGGTGCACGATCGGCATCGGAGAATTCCGGCGGGAGCGCATCGGCCAGACTGCAGCGATAGGCAACGGCAGCCAACCGCGATTCCGGCGCGATCGAACTGTAGGACTGTTGCACGAAAGGCATCAGCTCGTGCACCAAAGCTATTCTGGCAGCGAGCAATCGAGCACCGTGCGCCGCGAGATGCCCATCCCAGACGTCGAGGGTGGCGAGGGCACTCGCGCCGTCACCCGACGACGATCCCCGGCGCAACGATCCACTCGCCGTCTTCAGCAGTGCCGATCGTTGCCGCAGAACCTTGTCGTAATCGGCACGGACAGTGGCCATTCGAGGAATTCGGGAGGTGAGCAGCTCGTCCAGGTAGCGGCGTCGTTCGCCGGGATCGCCGCGCACGAGCGAGAGATCCTCCGGAGCGAACAGCACACTCTGCAACACGCCCAGGATCTCACGTGGGCGCCGCAACGGTGACCTGTTCATCCGAGCCTTGTTGGCCCTGCCTTCGAGAAGCTCCACATCGATGATCAGTTCGCGACCGTGATTGACCACGGCACTGCCCACGAACGCTTTGGCGGCGCCTGCCCGGATCATGGGAGCGTCCGAAGACACGCGATGGGAGGACAACGTCGACAGATAGTTGAGCGACTCGAGCAGATTGGTCTTGCCGTGTCCGTTCGGCCCTACGAACACGGTCGAGCCCGGTCCGAGGTCGACGGTGAGGTCGTCCCAGGATCGGAAATCGTGTAGCTGCAGAGACCGGACGAACACTTACTCGGTGTTCTTCGGCGCCGGAGCGCGCAGTGTCTCGTCGGCATCGGCCTTCTTGACCGCATGCCCGCCGAACTGGTTCCGCAGTGCGGAGACAGCCTTCATGGCAGGCGAATCCTCTTGCCGCGAAGCAAATCTCGCGAACAACGCCGCAGAGATCACCGGCGCGGGGACAGCGTGACGGATGGCTTCCTCGACGGTCCAGCGGCCCTCACCGGAATCCTCGGTGTACCCGGAGATCTCACTGAACTCCGGATCCTGACCGAGCGCTTCGACCAGTAGATCGAGCAGCCACGACCGCACGACAGTGCCCTTGCTCCAGGCCCGCAGCACGCCCTGCACGTCTTGGACCAGTTCTTCGGCTTCGAGAATCTCGTAACCTTCGGCATACGCCTGCATCAACCCGTACTCGATGCCGTTGTGCACCATCTTCGAGTAGTGACCGGCACCGACCGGGCCGGCATGCACGAAGCCGTCCGCGCGCTCGCCCTCGGGACGCAGTGCGTCGAAGATCGGCATCGCACGGGCGACATGCTCGTCCTGGCCGCCGACCATCAGGCCGTAGCCGTTCTTCAGGCCCCAAACACCACCGGATACTCCGGCATCGATGTAACCGATTCCCTTGGCGTCCAACAGCTCTGCATTGGGCTTGTCGTCGGTGAACCGAGAGTTGCCGCCGTCGATCACCAGATCGCCCGGCTCGAGCACCTCTGCCAGACCGGTGACGGTATCGCGGGTGATCTTGCCCGACGGAACCATCACCCACACCACACGAGGCGCCGTCAACGACTGCGCCAGACCGGCGAGTGACGGAGTATCGGTCACCTCGGGTCGGGGGTCGTAGCCGATGACCTCGTGACCGTGCTCACGCAGTCTCTCTCGCATGTTGAAGCCCATTTTTCCGAGACCGACCAAGCCCAGCTGCATGATGAGGTGTCCTTGTCTGTGTCAGGTGCGAAAGTGTCCGCAGGTTCAACAGTAACGAGGCTGGATCAGCCCGGCAGCCTGACCGGCATCAGCAAGTACGTGTACTCGGACTGTGGTGCCGCGAACTTGCCTGCGTCATCGGGCACCAGTTCCTCGTCCGAGGTCGGTCGCAGCACGGCGGGCCGGCTCGGCGTCGTGAATCCGAAGGTGACCTTTTCGCTGTGCAACGACGACAAGCCGTCGATGAGGTAGCCGGGGTTGAACGCGATGGTCAGAGCCTCGCCCTGGAAATCGGCAGGCAGTGCCTCCTCGGCGCGGCCTGCGTCGTCGCCACCCGCGGACAGCAACACGCCGTCGGCGTTGAATTCCAGGCGAACCTGCGCGCCACGCTCGGCCACGAGTGCCACACGCTTGATGGCCTCGATCAGCGACGCGATCTCGAGGGTCGCCACCGCAGTGTGTTCGGCCGGCAGCAACTGACGGAACTTCGGGAATTCGGCGTCGAGCAGTCGGGTCGTGGTGCGGCGCCCGTCGCTGACGATTCCGAGCAGGCCGTCGCTACCGATGGACGAGCCGGAACCCAGGGCGAGTTCCACGGGTGACCCGGCGTTGCCGCCGAGCGTCTTCGCAGATTCGGACAGGGTCTTGGCCGGAATCAGGACCGCGGTGGTGGTGTCGGCTCCAGCGGGAGCCCATTCCACCTCACGAACCGCCAACCGGAAACGGTCGGTGGCCGCGAGAACGACGTTGGTGCCGTCGATCTCCACGCGGATGCCGGTGAGCATGGGAAGCGTGTCGTCCTTGCCCGCAGCAATGGCGACCTGCGCAATCGCCTCGGAGAAAACATCACCGGCCAGTGAACCGGTGTTGCTGGGCAACTCGGGGAGCTGGGGGTAGTCCTCCACCGGCATCGTGGGCAGTGAGAACTTGGCGCTTCCACAGTTGACCAGAACGCGGGTTCCGTCGACCGTGACGTCGACCGGCTTGTTCGGCAACGACTTCGTGATGTCGGCAAGTAGCTTGCCCGACACCAGAACTCGGCCGGCAGTGGCAACCTCGGCGGACACTTTGACCTGAGCGGAGACCTCGTAGTCGAATCCGGAGACCGTCAGACCCTGCTCGTCGGCGGCAAGAAGAACTCCACCGAGAACGGGAACGGGCGGTCGAGAGGGCAGGCTACGGGCTACCCACGCGACGGAATCGGAAAAATCTTCACGAGCAACGCGAAACTTCAAACTTCCAAGCTCCATCGCTCGGCATTTCCTCTCGTTCGGTGGCGTTCGTCGTCACGGCCGGAGCAGTGCAACCACGATGGCTGCGGCTCGAACCGATGCAACGACGAGTGTGGCACATCCAGCGCAAGCACACCGTATGCCCTCCGAACCGAAGACGAAAGCGCGAGGTTCACTCCGAACGTGGGATTCGGGTGATCTCGGGGGGCCTGTGAACGGATCGTTCCCCAACACCTGTTTTCAAAGAAGTTCTTTCAAGGAGAAAACAGAAGTATTAATAGGTCCTGTGGAATCTGTGCACGGACCATTCGATCCCCTGGTGGCCGAGCGTGGTGTCGTGGGGATGAACTCGGGACCAATACGCGGTTGACGAACCGCTGCCTGTGGACGAATCACATCGGTGCACAGGCGCCCACACTCCATCCCCAGAACTTCGATGTTGTCCACATGGTTATCCACAGGTGTGAATCAATGGTCGACGCCTCGAGAAATCGTGAAATTCGTGTCGAGAATCGGTCCGGCGAACGACGAGAAACGCAAGACGGCACCGAACCCGCGATGGGATTCGGTGCCGTCTTCACGTGTTCGTCGTTCCCGGTCGTCTACCGCTTCGAGCGCTGCTTGATCCGCGCGGTCAGCTCCTGAACCTGGTCGTACACCTTGCGACGCTCGGTCATCTCCTTGCGAATCTTCTTGTCCGCGTACATCACCGTGGTGTGGTCCCGACCGAACGTCTGGCCGATCTTGGGCAACGACAGATCGGTGAGCTCCCGGCAGAGATACATCGCGATCTGCCTGGCCATAGCCAGTGCTCTGGCCTTACCCGGCCCGCACAGGTCCTCGATCGAGGTGTTGAAGTACTCCGCTGTCACGGCCATGATCGTGGCCGCATTGATCTCCAGACTCGACGAATCGGGGATGAGATCACGGAGAACGACCTCGGCCAGAGTGAGGTCGAGCGCTTGTCCGTTGAGCGACGCGAACGCCGTCACGCGGATGAGGGCGCCTTCGAGCTCACGAATATTGCGCTCGATTCGGCTGGCGATGAGCTCGAGTACGTCGTGCGGCACATCGAGCCGGTCCATCCGAGCTTTCTTGCTCAGAATGGCGATACGCGTCTCGAGCTCGGGCGGCTGCACGTCGGTGATCAGGCCCCACTCGAAGCGGGTACGAAGCCGCTCCTCGAGGGTGGCCAACTGTTTCGGCGGCCTGTCGGACGAGACGACGATCTGTTTGTTCGCGTTGTGCAAGGTGTTGAAGGTGTGGAAGAACTCCTCCTGGATGCCTTCCTTGCCCTCGATGAACTGGATGTCGTCGACGAGCAGCACGTCGGTCTCCCGGTAGCGGCGCTTGAACGCCACCTTGCGGTCGTCACGAAGACTGTTGATGAAGTCGTTGGTGAATTCCTCGGTCGAGACGTACTTCACGCGCATGCCAGGGAACAGGCGCTGTGCATAGTGCCCGGCCGCGTGCAGGAGGTGCGTCTTGCCCAGACCCGACGCCCCCCACACGAACAGCGGGTTGTAGGCGCGAGCAGGTGCTTCGGCAATCGCCACCGCGGCCGCATGTGCAAACCGATTGGAGGCGCCGATGACGAAAGTGTCGAAGGTGTACTTCGAGTTGAGGCTGTTGGCACCCGAGGACGGAGGCGTCGACTCGGGAGGTTTCGTGAAGTAGGTCGGCCACGAGTTCTGAACGCTTGCCAGAGCCTCGCGTTCGTCGTCCACCTCTTCGTAGTCGGCCGTCTCGGAGTCCGACGGCTCGTCGTCTCTGCTGGTCAGGACGCGGCGCCGATAGGTCGGAGAACTGGGGGCATCGGGGTACGGCGATCGCTCGGAGTCGATCTTCTCGTCCTCGGGAGCGGAGATACGCACTCCGAGTCCCTCCACACCCTGTCCCAGGTGACGCCCGAGGGCGCCGAGAATCGGTTCGCGAAGATCTCGTTCGATCGCTTCCTGCGCAAAAGTCGACGGAACTGCGAGCAGCGCGAAGCCCTGCGTCAATGTCAGCGGTTTGACCAGCGCGAGCCAGGCCTTCTGGCCTTTGGTCAGCGGCGACCCACTGTGTCGGTCGGATGTGAGCTCCGCGACCACCTCGGGCCAGATGCGCGCGAGCGCATCCGGATCGTCGTTCACGTTGGGCCCTCCGTCGTCGAGCATTGGTCTCGGGCGGTGTTCGACGCGTGAAATCCGCGCGCCGTTTTTCACCCGCGCGGCAACGTCGTCGGATAGCGTCGTCGTTCGTGCGTCGCTGCGGCCGAGACCAGGGTCCGTGGGTGGACCCCGCAAGGTACGAATATGCCACCTGAACTGTGTTTCCACACAATTATCCACAGGTGTGGATAAACGACACCGATGTGACCCCAGAACTCGTTCCGGCTCGTGGTATGACAATTACGCCAGTCTGACCTGCACCGATGCCGACTGTCTGTAGTGCGATCGGACGAATTGTGTCGCAGCGCGGGGTCGTTCGGAGGCGATTTCGACGCGCATCACACCATCGGTGGCCGGAAACCGGCACCGCCTGTGCATGAACGACGGCGCTCGCGGCTCGAGAGCGAGTTTGACCGGCGGTGACTCGATCAGTACTCTCGAACAGTCACCCAATAGCGAGGTGGCCGATGCCTGCTGGCTGCTTACAGTCTGTGTTCACTCGGATTTCTCGCTCGGGAGGCAAGCAAGTCCATCCGGACTCGCTGAGAACCTTTCCAGCAGGCGCCGACAGATCGGCGTCTTTTCAATCTCGAGGAGTGTTGACCGTGGCCAAGGGCAAGCGGACGTTCCAGCCGAACAATCGCCGCCGCGCGCGCGTTCATGGCTTCCGTCTTCGTATGCGTACCCGTGCGGGTCGTGCAATCGTTTCCGCACGTCGCGGCAAGGGCCGTAAAGAACTCACAGCCTGATATCTGTTCGTCCGAAGCTTGGAGCTCGGGATGCTTCCTGAGCCGAATCGACTACATCGAGCACGTGATTTCTCCGTAGCGATGCGTCGAGGACGCCGAATGGGTAGATCGAATCTTGTGGTTCACGCCGTCGTGCGTGACGAACAGGACATCGCATCGACCGTTCGCGGGCCACGTTTCGGATTGATCGTCAGCAAGGCAGTCGGGCCGGCCGTAACTCGTCATCGAGTTGCGCGCCGGCTTCGGCATATCTGTACCGACGTCATCGGTGAACTCCCCGAGACCACCGACGTGGTGATCCGCGCACTGCCCGGAGCCGCGAGTGCGTCCTCGGCAGATCTACTGGTTCAACTGCGTTCAGGATTGAAGAAGCTCGGTCTTCTCGAAGCTCCGAAGGGTCCGCCGTCATGACATTCATGGGCAACCTTCGTTCCATTCCTGCTCGAACACTCGTCTACTGCATCGGGTTGTACCGGACCTACGTGTCCCCGATGAGACCTCCCACCTGTCGCTTCTCCCCCACCTGCAGTGAATACGCCATCGAGGCGCTCCAGGTGCACGGGATGATCAAGGGCTCGTTGCTGGCAGTCGTCCGCCTCCTCAAATGTGCTCCCTGGCACTCTGGAGGCTGGGACCCGGTACCCGAACCCGGTAGGTGGCGCGCGATCGTCACCGAACCGACCGAAACCGAAGAACACCACGATCTCGCGCGAGTGGAAGAACAGAGGAGTACATAGAGCCGTGCTCGACTTCATTTACTACCCGGTTGCCTGGATTCTCTGGGTGTGGCACAAGGTGTTCGGCTTTGTGTTCCAGGATCCCAGCAATGGGTTCGCCTGGGCACTGTCCGTCGTCTTCCTGGTCTTCACCCTCCGCCTGATTCTGTACAAGCCCTTCGTCAAGCAGGTCCGCACCACGCGGCAGATGCAGGAGCTACAGCCGCAGATCAAGGCTTTGCAGAAGAAGTACGGCAAAGACAAGCAGAAGATGGCCGTGGAGATGCAGAAGCTCCAGAAGGAACACGGCTTCAACCCGTTGATGGGCTGCTTGCCCGTGCTGGCACAGGCACCGGTGTTCATCGGCCTGTTCCACGTGCTGCGCTCGTTCAACCGCACCGGTACCGGCTTCGGCCAGCTCGGGTTGACCCCCGAGGAGAACCGCGAGCTGTCCAACTACGCGTTCAACGTGGCCGACGTGCAGTCCTTCCTGGACGCTCGTCTCTTCGGCGCTCCGATCTCGGCATGGATCACCATGCCGCAGGATCAGCTCAACGCATTCGCGGTGGGACCCGGCGCGACCATTCCGTCCACGTGGGTCATTGTCGCGGTGTCCGTTCCTCTGATGATCATCGCGGCGATCATGACGCATATGAACTCGCGTGCCTCGGTTGCCCGCCAGAGCGCGGCCGCGGCAGCGAACCCGCAGTCCGCCATCATGAACAAGCTCGCGCTGTACGTGTTCCCGCTCGGTGTGCTCGTGTTCGGTGCACTGCTTCCCATCGCCATCCTGCTGTACTGGGTCAGCAACAACACCTGGACCTACGCGCAGCAACACTTGGTGTTCGGAAAGATCGACAAGGAAGAAGCAGCCAAGGCCGCAGCTGCGGTGGAGAAGCGATCCGAGAACGCGCCGAAGCCCGGTGTGAAGCCGGTGTCGACCACCAAGCCGAAGCCCGGTGCTCGCCCCAAGCTGTCGAAGATGACGCCGACGAGCGACCCGTCGACGGCCGATACCGCCGAGGGCGTCTCCGATTCGACGACCGGTGCTGCATCGTCGGCCAAACCGAGACCGCAGGCGAACCGGAACAAGTCGACCAAGCGCAAGCGGCGCTGACCGACACGTCGAGAGAAGGACGAACATGGCAGCGGACGTAGAAGAAGCTCAGAACGACGAAGTGCAGACAGTCGGTGCGGTATCCGGGGATGGAGCAAGTGACGTGGTGGTCGAGGCCGATCAGGTGAGTGCAGTCGACGTCGAGGCGGACGAGACTCCCGTCGTCGCGGAGTCCGGGGACTCGGGCGTCGTCGAGGACAAGTCCGACGATGTGTCGGACGAGGACGACGAGGACGATGAGGACTACCTGGTCGAGGAAGGCGAGATCGCCGGCGACTACCTCGAGCAGCTGCTCGACGTCCTGGACTTCGACGGCGACATCGATCTCGACGTGGAGGGTGACCGCGCCATCGTCAGCATCGACGGCGGCGACGATCTGGCCAAGCTGGTCGGCCGCAAGGGTGAAGTTCTCGATGCACTGCAGGAGCTGACTCGGCTCGCCGTTCAGCAGTCGACGGGTGAGCGCAGCAAGCTGATGCTCGACGTCGCCGGCTGGCGTGCGAACCGGCGGACCGAACTCGGCAACCTCGGTGCCGAAGCGGCGCGTCGTGTACTCGAATCCGGAGAGCGCGAAGAGCTGACCCCGATGACCCCATTCGAGCGAAAGATCGTGCACGACGCGGTCGCGAAGATCGACGGCGTCGCGAGCGAAAGCACCGGCGTCGAGCCGGCTCGACGAGTAGTTGTAGTCAAGGCGTAACAGAAGCGTCCCCAGTCGATGGCCCCCACTTCGGTGGGGGCCATCGTCGTATCCGGATGTAGTAGATCCTTCGGTCGAATGTCATCGATGTAATTTGCTCGACGACGGCGGACGTCGGCGCGGGTGCGATCGATTTTCTCGCCGGATTCTCGAGATTAGTCATGCACTGCGCTTTCGTCACTGTGACGGCAAAGTCGATGGTGTCTTTCTTACCTGTTGCTCGCCTCGGTCGCGTTTGTTTCACGTGAAACAGGCGGCATCCGAAGTGAGTGAATTTGTTGCCGATACGCCCGTGTGAGTTCTGGATTCGAGGACTGTCGTTCGATCCATGGGGGTCGGGGTAGAACGATCTCCAGAGACCCCCTAGGTTCCGAGATCTGAGTGCCGGATCGACACGGTCTGGAGTCGGTGCAGTTTCACGTGAAACATTGCGGGCGATCATGGATGCCTCGAACTATCGACGAGCACGTGCGATCGAGTCGAACGTGGTCCGACTCAGGGAAGGATCGAATCTGACTCCAGTGGGTCTTGTCGGATTCGGCGCCGCTACCGAGCGGCGCTCGACGGTTCACGCAATCGACCAGTCCGTGACTCTTCATCCGACGGACGACCGATGGAACTTGCGTCGGTCGGTAGTAGCGGTGAACGAAAAATCGACGACGCCCGATCGGGGTCATCTCGATGGTGGATGTATCCGCGGCGATCGAACCTCAGGGCGCGTCGCTGGACGTCGCGGGATGTGTTCGTTCTCGTCCTGGGACCGTGGCGTGCGATCTGACGTTCCTACGACGTTTGCCGATCAAGAATCTTGCTCGTCGCGATGCGGAGACTCGGGACGCCATGACGAATATCCGGACGACGACTTTCCCAGTGCCCGCATGGGTGGGGCCGGTGAGCCCTGTCGGAATCGAGACCACCGTGAACCCGGACGACGTGTGAAGTTCGGATGCGGCGAAGAGGTGATCCGGCCGATCGAGACGCGATCGAGAATGGAGGCGAGTCTGCGGCTCTCCCCTGACTAGGTGTGTCACGGCACGCAGGTGCCCGGAGCGGCATACGTGGTCGACAAGTATTCGTCCAGATCTCCACCGGCTGACGGTTGTCGATCAACTCCTTCCAGAAACGTGGACTGGTACAGGTACGTAGTTTCACGTGAAACATCCACGAGCCGATCAGTCGTACTTCGCCAGCCGGACGGGGCATGAATATGTTCGATTGCGAATGGCGTCAGCCGCTCGCGGTACAGGTTCGGTCGGTACTACGCACGTTGGACCAAGTCCCTGACTTGTGTGGTCGCTGCACTCAGACCGGTGCCTTCTGTCGAGAACCCGGAACGTCGACGCTGAATACTTCACCGAGTCGTCACGCGGCACTGACGATAGTGAGGCAATGGCAAAGCAGTTTCACGTGAAACAGCGCGGGGCATCGAGACACCCCCAGTCGCCGCCGGACCAATTTTCGGGGCCGCGGGACGGGCGGTCTGTCGAACCGTGCGGGGTCGGCAGATCTTCGGACCGAAACAGACGGGAAGTCGATCCGGATGATCTGACCGCGCCGAGAATCGGGACGGGTCCACTCGTCGTGGATCGCTGCGCCACCGGCCACCTGTCGGTCGCGTGGATAGAAGATTTCGGCGATTCGACGTCGATTCGGTCGAGTTACAGTGATGTCGTTTGGCGTTCCGTGCCCGAGCACGGGAAGATGTTTCACGTGGAACAAGAAGGCTCGGATAGCAATCAGTTGACGGCCGTGGCGGAGCAGATCTTCGGTGATCGGCTCGAGTTGGCACGGAGGTACCACGACTCGTTGGCTACGGCCGGCGTCGAACGAGGACTCATCGGACCGCGTGAAGTTCCACGGCTCTGGGAGCGACACATCCTCAACTGCGCGGCGATCGGTGAGCTCATCGACGAGGGCGAGACCGTCGTCGATATCGGCAGCGGTGCTGGCTTGCCCGGTATCCCGTTGGCGATCGCGCGGCCTGACTTGCGGGTGACCCTCGTCGAGCCCCTCCTCCGCCGAACCGTCTATCTCGCAGAGTTCATCGAGGAACACGATTTGAACATCTTGGTCGTGCGCGGTCGCGCGGAACAGCCCGGCGTCAAGAAGGAAGCCGGCGGTGCCGATGTGGTCACGTCGAGGGCGGTGGCACCATTGGAGAAGCTCGCCAAGTGGTCACTCCCTCTGGTCCACGAGCACGGGCGGATGCTGGCCCTGAAGGGGTCGAGCGCCGGCGAAGAGATCGAACGCGACCGGACTTCCCTCACCCGGATGGGTGCTGGCAAGCTGGAGGTAGTGGAGTGCGGAGTGGGTCTGTTGCCCACTCCCACCATCGTCGTCAGAGCGGTGCGTGAGCCGCGGAGACTGAGTCGTCACTGATTTCGTTCGTGGGCTCACACATCCCGCGCTCGATCCGATCGATCGTATTGAACACAGTCAGTTCCGCACTAAGGAGCACATATGTCGGGTGGGTCCGATCCCGCTGTTTCACGTGAAACAGCGTCCAAGAAGAACGCGTCGAGCAACTCGGGGAAACAGTCGGGGGTGGCGGCCAGCTCCGGGTTCGAGTACACCAACGCGATCTCTCCGAACGACACCCCGATCGGCGCCGCGGCACATCGAGCCAGCCAGGTTCTGCATCCCGGATCGGTGTCGTTGCCGAAGCCGGCGAAGCGACGCATGCTGACGATCGCCAATCAGAAGGGTGGCGTCGGGAAGACGACGACCGCCGTGAACTTGGCCGCCGCGCTAGCCCTCCAAGGACTGACCGTTCTGGTGGTCGATCTGGACCCTCAGGGCAACGCCAGCACGGCGTTGGGCGTCGAGCATCACTCGGGTGTGCCGTCGAGCTACGAGGTCCTCATCGGTGAAGTGAGCGCCAAGGACGCAGTGCAGAAGAGTCCGCACAGCGACAGGTTGTTCTGCATCCCGGCGACCATCGACCTCGCCGGCGCCGAGATCGAGTTGGTGTCGATGGTGGCCCGTGAAGGTCGCCTCAAGACGGCCCTGTCGGTGGAGGAACTCTCCGGTATCGACGCCGACTTCATCCTCATCGACTGCCCCCCGTCGCTCGGTCTGCTGACGGTCAATGCACTCGTCGCAGCGACCGAGGTCCTCATCCCCATTCAGTGCGAGTACTACGCGCTCGAAGGTGTGGGTCAGCTCCTCCGCAATATCGAGCTGGTGCAGTCGCATCTGAATCCCGAACTACACGTCTCCACCGTGATCCTGACGATGTACGACGGGCGCACCAAGTTGGCAGACCAGGTCGCGGAAGAAGTACGCAAGCACTTCGGCGACGCCGTCCTACGCGCCGTCATCCCTCGCAGCGTGAAGGTATCCGAGGCCCCCGGATTCGGCATGACGGTGCTGGATTACGACCCCGGTTCACGAGGAGCGATGAGCTACCTGGACGCCGGACGAGAGCTCGCTGCCCGATCGGCCGGCATCGACGAAGCACGGAAGAAGTGAACAGATGAGTTCCACACGTAAGGGTGGTCTGGGCCGCGGCCTGGCCTCACTCATTCCCACCGGACCCGATGCCGGACCACGCCTCGGCAACGCGGCGGCAGACGTGATCATCGGCGCGGATCGCAACGCCAAGGACCGGCCGGATACGTCCACCAAGCCGAAACGGACTGCACCGGCGGATGAACTCACGGAGACCGCGACGGCACCCACACCGACCCCGCCGGTGCTGAACGGAGACGACCTCTCCCCCGTCGGTGCCGTCTACCGGGAGATCGCACCGGATCGAATCGAAGCCAATCCCAAGCAGCCGAGGCACGTCTTCGACGACGAATCGTTGGCCGAACTGGTCCACTCGATCCGTGAATTCGGGCTCATGCAGCCCATCGTCGTCCGTCTCGTGTCGGGTTCCGCTGGGGCCGGAGATGCAAAATATCAGCTCGTCATGGGCGAGCGTCGGTGGCGTGCAAGCCAGGAAGCCGGCCTCGAGTCGATCCCGGCGATCGTTCGGGAGACCGCGGACGACGCGATGTTGCGCGACGCCTTGCTCGAGAACATCCACCGCGTCCAGCTCAATCCGCTCGAAGAAGCAGCCGCGTACCAACAGCTACTCGAAGAATTCGACGTCACGCACGAGGAACTGGCCGCGAAAATCGGTCGGTCGCGTCCGGTCGTGACCAACATGATTCGTCTGTTGAAGCTGCCGATTCCCGTGCAACGACGAGTCGCGGCCGGGGTTCTGTCGGCCGGACACGCTCGCGCTCTGTTGTCTCTGGACGCGGGGTCGGATGCACAGGAGTCATTGGCGGCGCGAATCGTCGCCGAAGGTCTCTCCGTCCGCGCGACCGAAGAAGCCGTCACCCTCGCCAACCGAGAGGACGGGAAGAGCCCGGAACCGGCGCCCCGGCGCAAGCCCATCCAGATGCCGGGCCTCCAAGACGTCGCCGATCGCCTCTCGGATTCGTTCGATACGCGGGTCACGGTCAGCCTCGGCAAGCGAAAAGGCAAGATCGTGGTCGAATTCGGATCCGTCGATGACCTTCAGAGGATCGTCGAGATGATGGAAGCACAGAAGAAAAAGTAGCCACGATTTTTCAGGACCAGTCATACGCGGTCGAAACGTCACTGTGACGTAGCTCGGTCGGAGGTGGTCCCGAAATCTCGAAATCTGCTCGAAAAGTACTGTGAAACAACACATTTGAATGATCGGCTCCACCCGACGGGTCAAGCGAATCAATCGCCTATCCTGATCGAGGGGCAGATCGGCTCCGATCGAGAATTCTCGCGGTGAACGAGTGCACGAAGGCTGAGGTAAGCGGTGTCGGCGATGGTGACCGGAGTGACGCTCGGTTCGTTCGAGCACTTGCCGACGCATTCGCGTCGGTGCAGCTTCTGGGTACTCGATCCCGCGTCGGAGAGTTCCTCGGTCGACCTCGAGTTCGAGAACGAAGTATGGCTGTCGACGATCATGCTCGAATGGGGATCCTGCGGACAGTTGCGGGTAAGTCCCGTGGGGTGGTGGACATTCGGTGAGGCGGCGTAGCCGCAGCTCGGGCGTGTCGTACCCGTGTTGTGGGTGGGCCATCGCGTAGTG
>NZ_JBFBLH010000011.1:0-165472 GCF_040702585.1 Rhodococcus sp. NPDC079359 | reverse complement strand
ACATCAAGTCAAATCACTAGCAGAAAAACTCAACTAGCATTTCAAACAACACCCGACAACAACCACCACAAGCGGATGATTGATACATCGAATGCTTTCACCAAAACAAAATATTTCGGCACTGACATTCATCGACACACTGTTGAGTTCTCAAAGAACACGCACACACTCTCGACCCACAGACACACAGTCCGTCGGCCTCAAGGGCAACTGTTCCAGCCTATCCCAGCTTGGTCTCGGACACAAGGCCCGACTCTTGGGGGATAAAACCTGCCGAGCCACACGTCCAACCTCGTTCACCCAGTCCGTGAAGACCGGGTCGGTGTCCGTCGCTCTGACTCGACAAAAGTTACGCCACCAACCACACCAACGCAAATCGCCTGCTCAGCGACGGTCATCCGTCGCCCGAGCCACATTTCGGCAGTCCTCGAGACCGCTTCTCGGCGGCTCAGCTCAGCAATGCGTCCCGCGCGAACCTGCGAGACCAGCTCGGCGAGTCCGATACCTCTTGACGGAAATAGAACCGCGGACCGTGGGCACCGATGAGATCGAGGAAGCTCACCGTGGCCTGCGCCGCGAACTGAGCGTCGAACACACCGGAATCTTCGCTGGCCCAACCCAATTCGGCGACAGTCTCGATCAACATCTCGTTGCGATGCGTCGCAGATGCCGATGCCGCGAGGGAGATCAGGAACAGAGTCGCTGCGTCGGTCTCGTACGACTCCTTCCCCAGAGGAAGTCGCGACGCCGCATGCCGCCACATGCCGACCGGGTCTTCGGCCAACGCCGCTCCGAGCTTGGTGCGCAGCAACCTGCCCTTCGATGTGCGGGTCAACCCGAGGTGCCGCGCCGCGTCGCGCAGATCGCTGACCTGATGATGGTCGATCTCGCGATTGCTCGGCCCTACCCACCCCAGCCCCCAGTCCAGTTCCTCACGAATCGCCGCCACGAACGCGGGCTTGAGGTAGCCGGCACCGGTCAGCTCTGCTCCGTCATCACCGATTCTGTCCAGAAACCACGTGAACTTGGCCATCGCCACAGCTGCGACGGGCAGATCGACCGAACTCTCGATGGTGAGCTCGCATCGCGGAAGCAACGCCATCAGTGACGGCACCTCCGTAGGACGAACCCGGTCGAACAGCTTTCCGATGGCTGGGGCCGCGGCCACCGCTTCGGCGAGCACCGAACGCCCTACGTCGAACGAGTGCAACACCGCGTTGACCGCATCGACGTCGAATCGAGCCGGGTCGAAGCCCGCGCCCCATCGTGCGATGAGCGCCGCGTGCTCGGGATCGGACGTGTCGGCGGCAATCTCGAGCGACTGGGCGTACCGCGAAGGCCCGCCGGACTCCTCGGGTGGGCAGGCGCGCGCCCCGTCGAGACAGACGGATCGGAGGTCGTCGATATCGGAATCGATCTGCTCCAGATGGATCGTGTGTGTCCATCCGTCACCGAAGTCGTACTCGTACGTCATCGTGGACCCCGGTGCAGTGAGTACGTCGTCGACCCGCACTCGCTCCTCGCTCGACGCGTCGTCGTCCGGTTCGTCGTCGAGCGTTTCCTCCATCTCGAATCGACGCGTGGCACCGGCGGTCCTGACGCTGAACGCATGCAGGTGCCGGTCCTCCCAACCGAGAGCACTCTGCAGAACCGCGTGCAGCTCGGACAGCAGCAGATCCGAGCGCACCCGCACCCGACGCCAAATCTGTGGACGAGTGTGATCCACGGTCACCCGAAGCACCAGGTTCACCAAGCGTCGCCGAGTGGCTTCCGTCGCGCTGTCGTCGGCCGGTTCGTCGGTGTCGGACAAATTCGGCACCACCGACAGGTGCCGGACGCGACCGGTTCTCATCGACATGGAAAGGACCCTAGTCGGACCTGCGCGTCGGACACAGGGGCTCGCGGTCTTCTACATACTCGTGGTCAAACCGTCGTTGATCGCGGCGACGTCGAAGGCCAACGCATCGAGCTGCGACGCCAACGTCGTCACCGTCAACTGCACGAGGTACTGAGTATCGACGCCTACCACGACATACCGCGTCGTCACCGCGGCTTCGAGTTGCTGCGCGACGTACGTACCCCGAATGAATCGCGACGGCCAGCCGAGCCACGACGCTGTACTCGCCTCGCGCTCCACCCATCCGGGCATCGCACGTCCGTCGCCGAAACCCAATGCCATCAACGCTTCCGGGTCGATCGTGCGCGACAACGCACCGACCAGAAGCACCGCGTTGGGCGCGAAACCGTTCTCCACGAGGTTCGGTTCCACGATCACCTGGGTCGCCCCTGGGAACTGTGCGGGATCGAGCGTCTGCCATCCCGCAGGAATCGGCACGGTGATGCCCAGCTCGGCCGCCGCGGCACCGTCGAGCGGCGACACGCGCAACGAGTGTGCGTCGAGGTACTCGGCGATCGTGGTGGGCTCGGACGATTCCGTCGACAGGGCGTCGTTCACAGCAATGCCTTTCGTGGTGCACGATTCACAGACACGCCAGAGGCTACCCGCGCCGGTCCGCTCGTCAGCAGGTCCTAGAGGCAGTGACCGGCAGGGAGCTGGTTGCTGTGCGACTCCAACCAGCTGCCGACCGCGTCGAGCATTGCTGTTCCGTCGGTGAACGAACCCGAATTCGGTTGCGCCGCAATCGCCACACCGACTCGACCGGCAACAGTGGTGACGATACCGACCTGCCGGACGTCGTAACCGCCTCGGACGCTCGGCCCCCAGCCGCCTTTGAAGGCAGCATCGGACATCTTCGCCAGGCCCCACTGCTGCTCGGGCGCAACACTGTTCATCATCTCGACCACCGGTGCAGCGTCCGGAATGCACGACAGGCCCGCCGCGAACGTTGCCTGATCCTGCGTCGACCACTCGGTCTGTCCGAATGCGCTGAATTCAGGACGGATCCGCTCCCTCTGCACCGCAGTGGCCGCGTCACCGCCCTGCCGCAGAACCGCTTCGACTGCGCCACCTGCGGCAGCGGAATCTCCGAGCGAACCCCACAGATTCTCGGCAGCTGCGTTGTCGGAGCTTTCGATGGCGGCGGTGGCGTCGCCAACCACCGTGTCCCCGCCGCGACGAATTGCGGCTACGGCCAGTGGCACTTTGACCGTCGACCACCCCGCACCGGAAGTCCAGGTGCCGAGCACTGTCGGCGGGCCACCACCGACGGGAACCAGAGCGAGGCCGATGGGCCCACCCGCCGTCGACTCGAGTGCGCCGAACTCCGCGGCCAGATCCTCTGCCGGCAGCGGCTCGACAGGAGGCGCAGTGGTCCATATTTCCGCATCGGACGTCGGTGGAAACACCGGTGGCACAGGAGCAGCCGATGTTTCGGACACGAGGGGCGCTTCGGACGCGGGGCCGTCGTCGGTGGCGATGGTGCAGCCGGACACCAGAGCACAGAGCGCGAGAGCCACCGCTCCGACTCGTCCGACGCGGCGCGCCGAACTAGAAGAGGTAGACAACGGCGTTCTCGCCACCGGTACACGTCACCAACTGCGCAGACGAGACGCAGTTCATGTCGTACCGCTTGCCGGTGACCGGACTGCTGGCCACCACGGTCCGCGAATTCCGATCCGAACCGGCCCTGGTGTAGGCCAACCGAACTTCCTCTGCGAACGGACACGACGTGACCGTCGACCCCACCGCCGAGCCTCGAAGTCCGCTGCTCGACGCCACGGTCGCCGGGCAGGTCTGCGCGCCCGCAGGCAGAGTGGCCGGGCCCGGCTGCGGTGAGTTCTCGGCAGTCGGTGCGGTTTCACCGCCTGGAACACCGCCGTCGGACACTGCCGAGGATGGTGCAGCACCCGACGCCACCGCCGGAGTTGCGTCGTCACGCAGAATGAACCAACCGAACACGCCGCCGAGAATCACTGCGACCACAGTCAGAACGGCCACCACGATCCAGATGCCACCGTTCCCTTTTCTCGGGGGTCCAGGTGGAGGCGAACCAGGGAAGCCACCGGTGCCGAACACCGGCGGCCGGGGAACCGCGCCGTACCCACTCGGCTGCGCCGTCGCCGGAGAATGCGGCGCACCAGGACCGGACGAAGGCGGTGGCAGGACTCGATCGGATGGATTCGGCTGCGCGCCGTACTGTCCGTACGCGCGCTGCGAGGGGTCGCCCGAATCTGGATAGCTCACTGGTGTCCTTCTGCCGATGATGGGGCCAGCCTCTCATACAGCGTCGCGACGAGCAGACCGGACGTTACAGTTTCGTTGGGCGCGCGGTGAGCTCCTCGAGATAGCGCGCAACGGCGTCGTCGTCGTTGGATTCGAGGACTCGATCGACGACGGATCGCACGGGCTCCGCGGCATTCGACGGACACAACGCCGTACCCGCCCAGGTGAGCATCGGCAGATCGTTGCGCGCATCCCCCACTGCCGCAACCGAACCGGCAGATATCCCCCACTGCTCGCACAACTCTTGCAGCGCACTGGCCTTCGAGACTCCCGCCGCGGACATCTCGATGTACGGGGCACCGGAGTGCGTCAACTCCACTCCGTCCACCCCCGCCGCAGCAACGATCTCGTACAATTCCTCACTCGTCGTATCACTGTGCCGGGCAACGATTTTGACGGTCGGCTCGACGTCGATCGACAAGCCATGCTCCGACAGCTCCATCTCGTGCGGCTGCCGGTGATGGTCTGCGAACACGCACAGCTCGGCGTACCGAGCCTCGGCCACGAATCGCGTGGCACCCACGGTTGCGAAGGCAACTCCGGGGACGAGTGAGCGCACAACCGACTTGGCCGACGCCACCGTCTCGGCCGGTACCGACCTGGTGCCGACGATGGCCGGAGAGCCGTCGGACAGATCGAGGACCACAGCCCCGTTGGCACCGATCGCCGTGCCGCGAAATCCGCACGACGCAGCGAGTTCGTCGATGGAGTGGCGCGCGCGAGCGGTGGCCCACACCACCCTGATTCCGGCTGCGTCGGCGGCAGCCATCGCGGCGGCTGTTCGCGCCGACACAGTTCGGTCCGAACGCAGCAGGGTGCCGTCGAGATCGGTTGCGACAACGACGACCTCTTCGGTTCTCTTCACCCCACCGATACTGCCAGGTATCGCGCGCTCAGCCGGCGACCAACGTCAGAACGGAAATCTCACTGGGCGCGAACACCCGGAAAGGCGGGCCCCAGAAACCCGATCCGCGGCTGGTGTAGAGCTGAGTTCGCGCACCGTGTCTGCTCAGACCGTGCACCACCGGTTGGTCGAGGCGAACCAACGCCGAGAACGGCCAGATCTGACCACCGTGCGTATGCCCGGAGACCTGCAGATCGACGCCGGCGTCGACAGCGTCGCCGATCTGTTTCGGCTGATGCGCCAGCAACAGCACGGGCATCGACGGATCGGTTCCGGCAAGGGCGCGAACAAGATCCGCTCCGTGGCCGGGTGCACTCGAGCCAGCGGCGGTGGCGTCGTCGACGCCCGCGATGATCAATGCGTCGTCACCGCGATGCAGCACGACGTGGCGATTGTGCAAGGAGTTCCATCCGAGGTCGTCCATGTGATCGAGCCACTCCTGCGCGTGGCCGAAGTATTCGTGGTTGCCGGTGACGTACACGCGGGCCGCGCTCGCGAGCATTGCCTCCAACGGCGCAGCCTGCGCTCGACGCCGATCGACAGAGCCGTCGGCGATATCTCCGACGTGGGCCAACACATCCGGTTCGAGCGCATTGACGGCGGCGGTCAAACGATGCGACCACGTCGTTCGATCGAGCGGGCCGAAATGCGTGTCGGTCACGAGAACCACTCGTAGACCGTCGAATCGAGCTCCGAGCCGGTCGATCCTGACGGTCGTGTGTCGCACTCGGGGCGTTCTCATCGCCTCGTAATGGCCCCACAGTGCGAGGACGACCACGACGATCAGCGTCGTCACCGCGACGATCCGTGACCGAAGAGGGTCGTCTATCCCGGCCACCCACAGACCGAGCCGCAGCAGCAGCGAGAGTGCCGACCACACGAACGCGATCCAAGCCAAGCCCAACAGCACATCTCCGATGCGCGCCCACACGTCCTTGGAGACCCCCTCTGCACTCGGCCGGTGACCCAGATACATCGCTGCAGGCAGTGCCACGAATGCCGCGACCGCAACCGCAGAGCCGACCGACTGTGCAGCCGCAGGCCACTGCGCGCCCGCGAACACGACAGTCCAGGCTGGCAGGCCGACAAGCACAGCGCAGACCACGAGAACGACGGTCGGAACGACAACCCGCCGAGCTCGCGGTCGCGTCGAACCGTCCGGTGAGACCGACTGTTCCGGGCGCTGCGTCTGTCGATCTGTCATCGGCGTCGAACCCTCTTCACTCGTGCGTGCGCAATCCGAGGCCAAGACTACGTCGGCTTCGGATGGTTCGGCGCGGGCACTTAGCCTGCTCGCCGGGAGCTACGGCCGACGGCGGGTTGTGTATCCGCGAAGTCCGTTGAGCGGCAATTCGTGTTCTGCGATGTCCTCGTCCTCGGGTGCCTCGAGGCCGCTCGGCTCGGCGTCATCGGTCGTTGCTTCCGTCGAATTGCCCTGCGTCTCGACCGGATCGGCTCCATCGAGCTCGGCCGACTCGACGTTTGCCGCGGCGTCGTCCTGAGCGGCCGGCTCTTCCTGTGCGACGGGCTCTTCCTGTGCGACCGGCTCTTCGGCGTCCCCGACCCGGTCCGTGGCCGATGTCGTGCTGTTCGTGGCTTCACCGATCTCGGTGGTCGAGAGGCTCGGTGCCGAGGACTCGATCGGCCGAGCGGTGCCATCGGAACCGTCGGACTCCCCGGTACCGGATCCGTGGGTAGCCCCGGCACCGTTGGCACCTCCGGAGCCGTTGACACGACCGGCACCGTTGGTGGGAGACACACCGTTCGTCATTCCCGAACCGTTGGTCGGTCGCGAACCGTTCTGGATTCCAGCTCGGTCGGTGGTTCCGGAACCGTTGGTTGTCGTCGGTGCCGATCCTTCGCGGTCGGCTCCGCGAGCTTGCGATGCGGACGGCTCCTCGGGGGGAATGTCGATGCGCGGCATGGTCCACAGAGACAGCACCGACTCGTGGCGCGCGGGTGAGTCTGCGTGCGTGGACGTCTCGAAGACGCCGGAATCGTCGAACTGCGAGGACTCGAGTGGGACCGGGGTCCAGGACTCGTCCGAGCTCTCGAGACCTTCCACGACAACGCTGTTGGGCTTGATTCCCAGATGGGCCAACGTGGCCCAGAGGCTTTCCAGCGCCGCCTCGCGGTCCAGGTAGTACTCGGATTCACGCACCCGCCAGAACGTCCAGCCGCACCGCTTGAGCTCCTGCTCACGCTGCAGATCCGCCAACCGCTGAGCGGGGGTGGACAGGAACGTGTCGCCGTCGCACTCGACGGCGAGCCGCGAGGAGTCGCCGGTGACGACCAGGGCGAGACGCCTGTTGTTCACCTCGACACCGGGATTGACGTGAAAACCTCTCTCGACGAGGTCGTTCCACAGCTGCTGCTCGAGCAACGTCTCGAAGGGGGCCTTGCGGACCTCGCGCGAGACATCGACCGGCATGGGATCGGCCGGAGCGGGCGAGACGGAGGTGACGTAGCTCAGCAACGAGTTGCGCAGGTCCGCTCGCTTGAGACGATCGACCGTGACCGAGTGGAAGAGCCACAGCTGATCCTGTGCCCGCGACGCTGCCACGTTGAACCGCCGCTTGTACTGATTGGCGGTGAGGGTGGCGAAATTCTGATCGGGTGCCACCACCATCGACAGGAACACGACGTTTCGTTCGTCGCCCTGGAAGTCCGGCGGCGTACCGACGCGAAGTCGACGCTGCTCCCACTGCTCGATACCGATCCGCTTGATCAACTCGTTGCGAATTTCGTCGACCTGCGATTGGCCCTGCAGCACAACCACTCCGAAGGTCAGGTTGTCGTACGCGGAGTCTTCGAGGCACTCGGCGATCTGGTCGGCGATCGCGATGGCCTCGGTCCGGTTGACCAGTGAGGCGTTCTTTCCGGTCACCGTCGCTCCGCGAACGTACGTGTGCCGCAACGGCGGTAGTCGATCCGCACCGAACTGCCGCACGGGAACGAGCGGGGAATCTCCGTAGAACTGCTGACTCGACCAGTTGATGATCTCCGGCATCGAGCGGAAGTGTTCACGCAGCCGCACCACCTGACCGAACCGGGTGCGCAGCATGGAGAACAGGCTCGACCTCGGGGTCAGCGTCGCACGCACGTGTTCCGGTAGATCGGGCAGGTAGACGTCCAACCGATCGAACACGTCCTCGAGTGTGCCGGTCTGCGGAACATCGGCCGGCGCGCATTGTCTGTCGTCGCCCACCACGATCACCCGGGGTGCGAGGTACAGCAGGAAAAGACTGGTGATGTCGGCCTGGCTCGCCTCGTCGACGATGACGACGTCGAAACTGCCCGGCACCGGCGGGATGGACGCGAGCACCTGCGAGAGTGGCATGACCCAGGCGGGCACGGCACTCTGCGCCTCACGCATCGCCGATCGTGCTGCACTGCGGTAGGTTTCGGCGTACTTACCGGCTCCCGAACCGATGCTGGAGATGTGTTCGCGGTAGGTCTGCAGCGCCCGCACCTCGACTGCAGTCATTCGCTCCAGACTGTTGCGCCAGGCACTGGCGGCGGCGAGACGTGTTGTGAGGTAGGCGATGTCGGTATCCGCAGCGGCCAACTCCGCCTCGAGTTGCTGCTCGAGACCGCCGTGGTGCTGCTCGCCGACCCACTCGCGTGCCCGACGCCACGCCCAGGCCTTGGACATCTGCCAGCTCAGCTCGTCCCATTCGACGTCGCCAGCGGTGTCCCTGACCAAGTCGAACAGCGCGGGTGCGACCTCGGACAGCGACGCCGACATCGATTCGAGCAGCAGTTGATCCTCCTGCTCGGAACACGCTTGCGAATACGCCGCAACGGCGGCAGCCAGTTCCAACGGATCCGCGGTGCTCAACGCACTCACCAGATTCGAGCCCTCGGGCGACGGCCCGGCGTCGATGCGAGTGGCTACCGCGAACTGCAGGGCGTCGAGCTCGGCGCGTGCGGCATCGATGTCGATACGCGTGGCGATGGCGTCGGCGGCCCCGGCGACTTCCCGGGCGTCGGCCAGGCTCCGAATCCACGGTGCCGCAGGCGAAATGGTGTACAGCCGGTGCACCAGGGCGTCGCGGGCAGCGACGACTGCAGACACCAGACCCAGCCTGTCGGCAATCCGCGCCACGTTGTTGACGCGAATCGACCGTGTGCCGTCGAGCGGAACGACGATCGCGAGGTCGGCCAGCAGCACCGCTGCGGTCTGCACGGTCTCGAGCGCGCGAATATGTTCGGCCACCAGACGCGCAGCCATCGCGGTCGTCGCAGGTTGCCCGTCGACGGTAGCGACGATATCGAGTGCCTCGACGGCCTTCTGCTCCTCGCTGCGGCGGAACCGGGGCTTCCACTCGATACCCGACTCCAACGCGCCGGCGAACGCATCCATCGCCGTGAGTGCCGCCGGTGAGCTCGTCGAGCACTGCACATCGTGCGCACCGACATAGCGATCGGACGCAGCGGCCGTCTCGACCATCGCGTCGATTCCGCTGACCCGAGACCACAGGTGGGCGGCCTCGCCGGACAGCACCGAATCGGTCAGGCGCAGGTACGAGCCGTCGAGTGCGACGACCGCTCGCACCCGAGCGGCGAGCTCCTCGCACAAATGCCTGATCTCCGAGGCCACGGCCGGTTCCACGCCGTCGAGCAACGACACGAGGTCGGCGGCCTGGGGCGAGGAAGCGTCGATGCGCGCACCTGCGCGCTGGCAGAGCGACGCCAGTTCGGCCGAGTTCGGCAGCATGGTCTCGGGACGCGGCAGCACCTGACGCGAGCGAAGCTCTCGAGTCCCGTCGGAGCCGGCGATGAGCTTACGAAGCTGATCGACCTGGGCACCGTCGAGAGGTGGTCGATCGGCGAGCAGTGGGCCGGGCAGCCATTCGTGGGCACCTTCGGCGGCCTTGACCTTGCGCACGATGGACGACACCGTGCCGTCGTATCCGTCGGAAACGTATTCGTGCACAACAGTTTCGGACTCGCGGAGCGCGCTGACACGATCGAGTAACTCGGCCCGCCTGGCCAGAGCCGCTGCGCGCTGCGTCGTCAGTGCCTCGATCTTCTGCACCTCGCTGGCCTCGTCGAAGGAGGTCTTGCGCTCGGCGATCTTCGCGACGCTGCGGTTGAGCTCGTCGGAACCACCGCGGGAGAGGTCGGTGATGGATACGCAGAGCTCCTGCAGCTCCGGCGGGAGCTTGTCCCGCAGCACGCGCAAAGCTTGTGACTTTTCACTAGTGACCAGAACCCGTTGACCGCGCGCCAACAGCCCGGACATGAGGTTGGCGATCGTGTGAGTCTTGCCCGTTCCGGGCGGCCCTTCGACCACGACGCCGCTGTCACGCCCCAGCCGTTCGATGATCTGCGACTGCTCGGCGTTGGCCGGCAGCGGAAACAGCGGGTCCTCCGCCAGTGCCGCGGACTCCCCTGCTCCCGTGCGTTCGAGCCACGCGATCCGATCGGCCGGCTCGATGGCATCGACCAGTTGAGCGAGCCCGAGCGGTACCGGAGAGTCGGCGAACTCGAGGTCGGCGATCATTTGCTCGTAGTACTCGACCAGTGCGAACGAGTCCCGAACGCGCAGAACGAGGGCAGGTGAGACGGTGAGCGTGCGGTCGTCGTCGATGTAGGCGAGTGCCCCGGGCGGCCCGAGACGATCGAGCACCTCGATCTCGTGCCGCGGCACCCGCGACGCCCAGTTCCTCAGGAACTGTTCGACGCCTGCCCCGATGGGTGAGGTGACGGTGTCGTGCAGTTCCTGTGCCAAGGCGACCGAGCCGGAGGTGTCGAAATCGTCCGAGGCGGTCAGCAGCTGGCCGTCCTCGAGCCGCGCCGTGGTGCTCGCGGCGAGGCGAACCAGCAGATCACCGGTACGCACGTCCCGTTCGATACTGGCCGATTGAGTGATGAGGTGAGTGCGCACGCTGCGCTGCGGATCGGTGTTGCTCGAGGTCAGCAACCCCGAGGCCACCACGAGTTCGATCGACTCGGGTCGCGATGCAAGCTCCTGCATCATCAGCTGCAGAGCCTGGTACAGAGCGGCCTGCGGACGCCGATCCCGATCCTCCTGCGCCCATTCCTTCCACGACTGCGAGTACTCCTCGAAGGCCTGCTTGATCTCGTAGGCCTTGCGGATGTCGAAGTCGGCATCGGACTCCTGCGCCTCCGCTCGACGACGAGACGTCACCGAGGATGCGTCGGCCAGCTCGAGTTCGCGATAGCGACTGTCTGCAACGACCTGCGGGTCGAGCCAACCCGACAGCAGCGCCGGCGGCTCGGGCGGATCGTCGACCGCGATGCGCGGTGCACGGAGCACCACACCACCCTGCTTGGCGCGTGGGTCGAGCTGCATGGGAACGTCACCGGCATGGATCCATTCGACCTGCACGTGGTCGTCGAAGCGCAGCACCGGGTTCGAACGCGCCTCGACGATTTCGCGAAGAAAGCGCAGCAGGCGTTGAACCCTGCTCTTGAGCTCGTCGTCGTGTTCACGACCGGTAGCCGCTGCAGCCGTCACAGTTTCCCCACAAATACTCGAATGGTCGTCCGTTTCAGGGACGGTGTTTGCACACCCGGGCCAGACTAGCCGCTGAAAACCAGTTGTTCGTTGCGTCCTGAGCACACAAAATACGTTCTAGTGCTGGTTCACAAAGACCGACTTCGGTCACTGGATCCGCCACAGCGACATACCCCGCAGGCCCACGGGTTCTCACCCGTCGAACACGACAGGAGCCGAATGCGCAACCTGGTCTACTACATCGCCGTCACCCTCGACGGGTTCATCGCTGCACCCGATGGCAACTTCGACTGCTTCGTGCCCGACGGCGATCATCTCGACGCCATCGTGGCCGAGCTGCCCGAGACGTTGCCGGGCCACGTTCGTGCCATGTTCGGCCTCGACGGTCCACCCGCTCGATTCGACACCCTCCTCATGGGCCGCGAGACGTTGCAGCCGGCGCTCGACGTCGGTATCACCAGTCCCTATCCCCACCTGCGCCAGTACGTCTTCTCGCGCACCCTCGCACCGTCGGACGACCCCACCGTCACCGTCGTGAACGAGGATCCGATCGGACTGGTCAGGAGCCTGAAGGCCGAGGATTCCGAGTACGACGTCTGGATCTGCGGAGGTGGAAACCTGGCGGGTCAACTGCTGCCCGAGATCGACGAGCTGTTCCTCAAGGTCAATCCCGTCGTGCTCGGCAGGGGCATCGGCCTGTTCTCGTCCGGAATCGGACCCGATCCGTTCCCCGCGGAGCGGTTCGAGCACCTCGAATCACGCCAGTTCGACAGCGGGGTGAGATTCTCCCGGTTCATCCGCCCGGACGCGCGCTGACGATGACGTATAAAGACTGAATGCCTGCCGCGCCGGAGCCAGACCGTGAGCTGCCGAATCGGGAGCTGCCGACCACCCCGCGAGGGCTGCGAACCCGTACCTCGCTCGTGGCCGCCGCGCGTCGGGTCTTCGAGGACAGCGGTTACCTCGACTCCCGGTTGATCGACATCACCCGCGCTGCTCGATGCTCCGCCGGCACCTTCTACACCTATTTCACCAGCAAGGAAGAGATCCTGGCCGCAGTGCTCGAGCAGGCCAGGGACGACATGCTGCATCCCGGAACCGAGCGAGTGAACCCGCACGACGATCCGGTTGCCGTGATAGCCGCGAGCAACCGTGCGTACTTCGAGGCATACCGCCGCAACGCGAAGCTGATGGCGCTGCTCGAGCAGGTCTCGAACATCGATCCCGAGTTCCGACGCCTCCGCCGTGAACGCGCCGATGCCTTCGTCAGGCGCAACGCCCGCAGCATCGAGAGCCTGCAGAGCCGCGGTCTGGCCGACGCGGAACTCGATCCCCTGCTCGCCTCGCGCGCACTGTCGTCGATGATCAGCCGGCTCGCGTTCAATCACTTCGTCGTCGACGCCGCAGACGGCCTCCCACCCGCGGACTCCGAGGATCTGCTCGCGACGGCGACGAGGCTGTGGGTCAACGCGCTGCGACTGCCACGGGCGAGCGAGGGCGACAGGTGAGGGAGACCGCACTCGGCGACGAGCGAACCAACTCGAGCCGATCGGCTCGAGTTGTACCCGTCGGTAATGTACCCGCCGGTAGCAACAGAAGTCGTCGAATCTCGAATTACGCCACGCGCCAACGCTACTCGCGAGTACGTTAGCGAGGTGAACAGAACTCGACAGCAGGTTCGGAGCGAAATTGCTTGCCACAGAATATGATTCACTTGTTGGTGATCAATCACACTCACGCCGAACGCCGTTGGCGATGCACAGGGCCTCGTTACCGTTAGAATGAGCCGATCGGAGTGCCGCACGGTGGACGAGAAATCGACATGCCCGGCACCAATCCACGTTCCATCGAGTGCACCGACGCGGTGCGCCCACACCGAGCGAAGAGAGATACGTTGTTCAAGCGGATTGCAGTAGTCAACCGAGGCGAGGCAGCAGTACGCCTGATCCGAGCCGTCCGAGAGCTCAACGCCGAACACGATTACGGCATCCGCACCGTAGCGCTGCACACCGAAGCGGAGAAGCGGGCCATGTTCGTCCGCCAGGCCGACGAAGCGGTCACGCTGCGCAAGCCTGCGACCGGCTCGGCCTACCTCGACTACGGCGTCCTCGAGGCGGCGCTGGTCGAGTCCGGTGCCGACGCGGTGTGGGTCGGCTGGGGCTTCGTCGCCGAGGACCCGACGTTCGCCGACCTCGTCGCGCGCCTGAACATCACCTTCATCGGCCCGTCGGCCGACGCGATGCGCCTGCTCGGTGACAAGGTCGAGGCCAAGATCCTCGCCGAGAAGGTCGGCGTTCCCGTCGCACCGTGGTCCGGCGGCCCCGTCGAGACCCGCGCCGACGCGAGGCGTCACGCAGCGGCGATCGGGTACCCGCTGATCATCAAGGCCCGCTCCGGCGGCGGTGGCCGCGGTATCCGCAAGGTCTTCCACGAGGACGAACTCGAACTGTCCCTCGAACGTACCCAGGGTGAGGCCGAGCGCTCGTTCGGCGACCCCGTCGTCTTCCTCGAACGGCTCGTCACCGATGCCCGCCACGTCGAGGTTCAGGTGATCGCCGACAGCCACGGCAACGTCTGGGCCCCGGGCGTGCGCGACTGCTCCATCCAGCGCCGCAACCAGAAGGTCATCGAGGAGTCCAGCTCCCCACTGCTCACCAAGGAGCAGGCCGACGAACTGCGCACCGCCTCCGCCGAGCTCGTCAAGGCCGCCGGCTACCAGGGCGCAGGCACCGTCGAGTACCTGTACCAGCCCGAGCAGAAAATCTTCACGTTCCTCGAGGTCAACACCCGCCTCCAGGTCGAGCACCCCATCACCGAATACACCACCGGCATCGACCTGGTGAAGCTGCAGATCCTCGTCGCCGACGGCCAGGCACTGCCCGGTGAATGCCCCACCGAGTTCGGCCATGCCGTCGAGGCCCGCCTCAACGCCGAGGACGCCGACAACGGCTTCGCTCCGGCTCCCGGCACCGTCGAGCTGCTCAAGTTCCCGCTCGGCACCGGCATCCGCGTCGACACCGGTATCGCGCAGGGCGACGTCATCCCGCCCGACTACGACTCGATGGTCGCCAAGGTCATCGCCTGGGGCCGCGACCGCAGCGAAGCGTTGGCTCGTTTGCGCAACGCGCTGCGTGAGACCACCGTCGTCATCGACGGCGGCACCACCACCAAGTCGTTCCTGCTGAGCCTGCTCGACCGCGAGGAAGTCATCTCCGCCTCCGCCGACACCGGCTGGCTCGACCGCACCGAGGCCGGCTCCCAGGTGGGCCCGACGGCCGTCGCCGACATCGCCATCATCGCCGCGGCCATCGACGCCTACGACGCCGAGGAAGGCCGCGAGCGCACCGCGTTCCTCAGCTCCGCACGCGGCGGCCGGCCGCGCGCCACCCATGCCATCGGCCGCACGGTCGAGCTGAACTACCAGGGCCAGGCCTACAAGCTCGAGGTCGGCCAGACCGGCACGCACCGCTACAGCATCGACGGTGACGGCATCGGCGATCTGCAGGTCGACGTCGAGCGCCTCGGCACCTACGAGAGCCGCCTCGTCATCGGCGACCGTCGCTACCAGGTGGTCACCGTCGCCGGAGCCGCGCACTTCCTCGTCGAGGTCGACGGCATCAGCCACCAGATCTCGCAGGACGAGGCCGGGTTGGTCCGCGCACCGGCACCCGCCGTCGTCGTCGCCGTCCCGGTCGCCGTCGGCGACGAGGTCGAAGCAGGACAGACTCTCGTCGTCCTCGAGTCGATGAAGATGGAAACCGCCGTCCGCTCCCCCTACGCAGGCACCGTGCGTGAGGTACTGGCCTCGGTCAACGGACAGGTCGACGCCGGAGCGGCACTGCTGCGCGTCGATCAGGCCGGTGAGCAGAAGGTCTCCGAGCAGGCACCGCGCGTGCAGTTCCGCGGTATGGACGATGCCGCACAGCGTTCGCCGCAGCGTCGGGCACTGGACCGACTCGACGAACTCGCCGCACTCATCACCGGCTTCGACGTCAGCGGAGCCCGGGCCCGAAACCTGTTGTCCACCTACGAGACTCTGCGTGCCGACGTGCCGCGCAACGATTCGGGTCTGGTCTCGGCCGAGCTGGATCTGCTCAACACGTTCGCCGATATCTGCGAGCTCTCTCGCAACAGGCCGACGATGGACGAGGAAAGTAACGACGAGCGCGTCCACTCCCCTCGTGAGCACTTCCACTCGTTCCTGCACTCGCTCGACGCAGACGTTCAGGGTCTCCCGGATTCGTTCCGCGCCAAGCTCACTCGCGCACTCGCGCATTACGATGCCGCCATCGACGAGGGCCGTACCCCCGAACTCGAAGAGGCCGTCTACCGCGTCTTCCTCGCTCTGCAGCGCATGGAGAACCAGGTTCCGGTCATCGCGGCCCTGCTCGGCCACTGGCTCAGCGACTGCTCCGCGCAGCCCGAAGCCACCCCGGCCATGGCCGAGGTACTCGAGCGCCTCATCGGTGCCACCCAGGCCCGCTACCCGGTCATCGGCGACGTCGCTCGCAACCTGCGCTTCCGGCTGTTCGACGAGCCGCAGATCCGCAGTGCACGCGAGAAGATCTACGACGGCGTCCGTGGCAGCCTGCAGTACCTTGCCGAGAACCCCGACGCCGCCGACTACTCGGCCCGCATCGCAGCTCTGGTCTCCACCCCGGAGCCGTTGATCGAGCTACTGGCACAACGGATCACCGATCCCGGTGCCCTGCTCGAAGTGATCACCCGTCAGTACTACGAGATCCGCACCCTCGAAGACGTCAAGGCCTTCGACCGCGACGGCAAGCACTTCGTCACCGGCAACTTCGAGCTCTCGGGCGAACGGCTGCACCTGGTATCGACCGCAACCGATTTCGACTCGCTCGCAGCAACTCTGGATTCGGTCGACGACATCGCCGGACCGGCACCGGAGAACCTGGCGGTGGACCTCTACCTGTCCTGGCCGGACGCTCCGACCGACGGCGACGAACTCTCGGCCCAGCTCCAAGCCGTGTTGGCTGCCCACCCGGGCACGGGCCACTGGCGCCGCGTGACGGTGACCGCCTTCGGTTCCGACACCCGCAAGATGACCTACCGTCGCACCACGGCCGAAGGATCCGAGCCTCTCGCCGAGGACACGATCATTCGAGACATGCACCCGCTGACCGGTCAGCGACTCGACCTGTGGCGGCTGAAGAACTTCGACGGTGTCCGGTTGCCCGCCAGCGCCGGAACCTACCTGTTCCACCTGACGTCGAAGGCCAACCCCTCCGACGAGCGGCTCGTCGCACTCGCCGAGATCCGCGGCGTCACAACACAGTTGGACGACGCCGGAAACATCGTCGCGGTACCGGAGATCGAACGCACCGTCGCCGCCTGCCTCGACGGCATCCGCCGCGCCCAGGCCGGACGCGGCAAGAAGCGTCTCGACGCCAACCGCGTCGTGCTCTACGTCTGGCCCGTCCTGAACGTGCCCGCCGACCGCATCGCCACCATCGCACGGCACATCGCGCCGCTGACGATCGGCGCGGGCCTCGAGGAGATCACCCTCATCGCACGTCTGGCCGAGACCCCGGGCGCGACGCCACGCGAGGTCGCGTTGCGTCTGTCGTACCGTTCCGGTGCAGGCATCGTCGCCAAGGTGACCCCGCCGCCGACCGAGCCGATGCGTCCGCTCGACGAGTACACCCAGAAGGTTCAGCGGTCCCAGGCCCGCGGCACCGTGTACCCGTACGAGCTGATTCCGTTGCTGAGCAGCAACGGCGGCACGTTCACCGAGTACGACTTCGACGCCGACGGCGTGCTCGCCCCGGTCGATCGTCCCTACGGCCGCAACACCGCAGGCGTCATCGTCGGTGTGGCCACCACACCGACCGCCAAGTACCCCGAGGGCATCACCCGCGTCGCACTGTTCGGCGACCCGACCAAGGCACTCGGCACCGTCGCCGAGGCCGAGTGCTCGCGGATCGTCGCGGCCATCGACCTCGCCGAGCAACTCGGCGCACCCGTCGAGTGGTTCGCATTGTCCTCCGGTGCAACGATTTCCATGGAGTCGGGCACCGAGAACATGGACTGGGTCTCACGCGGCCTGCGTCGCATCATCACCTTCACCCAGGCCGGCGGTGAGATCAACATCGTCGTCGCAGGCATCAACGTCGGCGCGCAGCCGTACTGGAACGCCGAAGCCACCATGCTCACCCACACCAAGGGCATCCTGGTGATGACCCCCGACAGTGCGATGGTGCTCACCGGAAAGCAGTCCCTGGACTACTCCGGCGGCGTCTCGGCCGAGGACAACTTCGGCATCGGCGGCTACGACCGCGTCATGGGCCCCAACGGCCAGGCGCAGTACTGGGCACCGAACCTGCGGGCCGCGTGCGACATCCTGTTCGCGCACTACGACCACGCGTATGCCGCACCGGGAGAACGATTCCCGCGTCGAGCAGCCACCGCAGACCCGACCGAGCGCGACGTGCGTACCTACCCGCACGTGCACCCGTCGAGCGACTTCACCACCGTCGGCGACATCTTCTCCTCGGTCACCAACCCGGACCGCAAGAAGCCGTTCGACATTCGCACCGTCATGCGCGCCGTGGTGGACCAGGATCACTCAGTACTCGAGCGTTGGGCCGACATGGCCGACGCCGATACCTCCGTGGTGTTCGACGCCCACCTCGCCGGAATCCCGGTGTCCGTCATCGGTATCGAATCGCGAGCCATCCCCCGTAAGGGCTGGTTCCCGTCCGACGGCCCCGACCAGTGGACCTCGGGCACCCTGTTCCCGAACTCGTCGAAGAAGACAGCACGCGCCATCAACGCCGCCAGCGGAAGCCGGCCGATCGTGGTGCTGGCCAACCTCTCCGGCTTCGACGGATCACCGGAATCGCTGCGCAACATCCAGCTCGAATACGGTGCCGAGATCGGCCGCGCCATCGTCAACTTCGACGGACCGGTTGTGTTCTGCGTGGTATCGCGTTACCACGGAGGCGCTTTCGTGGTGTTCTCCGGAGCGCTCAACGACAACATGGAGGTCCTCGCAGTGGAGGGCTCCTTCGCCTCCGTGCTCGGCGGTGCCCCGGCCGCAGCAGTGGTGTTCACCCGCGACGTCAACGCCCGCACCGCAGCGGATCCGACCGTCAAGGAACTCGAGACTGCACTGAACAACGCCTCGGACGACGCAACCCGCTCGGCCCTGCGCGTCGAACTGGCCACCGTGCGAGCGAACGCACGCAACGCCAAACTGGGTGAAGTGGCAGCCGAATTCGAGGCCATCCACAACATCCAGCGAGCACAGAACGTCGGATCGGTGCACCACATCGTCCCCGCCGCCGAACTGCGCCCGCAGCTTGTCGCCGCCATCGAACGCGGAATGGCGCGGTCGCTGGCCAAGTAGGACTCTGGTTCTTCAGGACTTCGTGCTCGACGCAGACGCGCGCGCGTTTGCCGGGTGCTCACGGAATGGTTACCTGTTCCGCAAGCGTCTGGCGAATGCGCGCGCGTTTGTCGTTTCGAGGGTTTGGCTGAGGGCGCGCCTTACCAGTAGGTCACGTCTGTGGCGACGATTCCGGTGCACTGTCCGGTGAAGATGGTCACCGAGCAGGCCTCCCACAACCGGGACAGATCCGAGAACAAGCTCGACACTCCGCTCGAGCTACCGGTGCTCGCGCTTCCGGTATCGGCCACCGCGACTGCCGGTGACGCGATGGCGATGACTGCGGCTCCCAACACAACAGCAATACGACGCTTCACGCTGTTCTCCTCTTCTCTTCCATCGGACATGGTTCGCTCGACACGCTAACCTCGCGTCCCAATTGTCACAATCGTCCGAACGAACGAACGATGCCGGCCGTCAGAGCTCGAGGGTTCGGGCACTGACGAAACGCCGCGCTTCACCGGTCAACGGGTCCGTGAAATTCAGCGCTCGGGCGAGGAGTTGCAGCGGCCGGGTGAAGTCATCGGCCGGAACCGAGGTGAACACCGGATAGTACGGGTCGTTCACGATGGGAATCCCCAACGACGACAGGTGGATTCGCAGTTGGTGGGTTTTGCCCGTCCTGGGGAAGAGTCGATATCGGGCGGCGGTGCCCAACGTGTCGACCAGTTCGATCAGGGTCTCGCTGTTCGGCTCCCCCGGCTCCTCGTATGCCGTCATCACCCCGTGCTCTTTGAGGATTCGGCTGCGCACGACGCGCGGAAAGTCAAGTGCATCGAATCCCGCAACGGCCTCGTACTCCTTGGTGACGTTACGGGAGGAGAAGAGTTCCTGATACGGCCGTCGGGCATGTTTGGTCTTGGTGAAGAGCAGCACCCCTGCGGTGGCGCGATCGAGTCGGTGTGCGGGCGTCAGGTCGGGGCAGTCGAACTGCCTGCGTAGTCGCACGGTCGCCGTTTCGGTGACGTGCCGACCACGCGGGATGGTGGCGAGGAAGTGCGGCTTGTCGACCACCAGCAGGTCGTCGTCCTCGTGCAGGATGCCGATCTCGAACGGAACCGGAACCTCCTGCGCTGGAACGCGATAGAAGTACACCTGACTTCCGGCGCGATACCGCGTGTCGACGGAGATCGGCCTGCTCTTCTCGTCGACAACTTCGGCGTCGAGCACGGCCCGCCGCCAGTCGTCCTCGGGCAGCTCACGTTCGAGATACTCCACGATGGTGGTGGCCGAATCACCATGCGGCAGAAGCAGCCTGAGCGGAGCGAGACCGTCCCGGAAGGGCAGCATCGTCAGGCGCAGTCGAGGCAGATCAACCGCAGACCGCGGCCGGCGTCGCCGTCGAAGTCCTGGTATCGGGACGTCGGATTGCCGCAGGCACTGCAGCGACCGATGACGGCGGTGTGGTCGGAGAAGTTCTGCGCCATCCGCTTGTCGAAGACGAACAGCGAGCCCTCCCAGAGCGCGTCGTCGCCGAAAGTCTCTGCGTACCGGACGATTCCACCGTCGAGCTGATACACCTCTTCGAACCCGCGGGCCACCATCAGCGAAGACAACACCTCACAGCGCACTCCCCCGGTGCAGTAGGTGACGACCGGGGACTGCTTCAGATGGTCGTAGGCACCGGAGTCGAGTTGGGAGACGAAATCCCTCGTCGTCTCGACGTCGGGCACCACCGCGTTCTTGAACTTGCCGATCTGCGCCTCGAAGGCGTTGCGCCCGTCGAAGAAGACGACGTCGTCGCCGCGGGAATCGACGAGCTCGTGCACCTGCTGCGGACTCAGGTGTTTACCGCCGCCGACCACTCCGTCGGCGTCGACCTTCAACTCGCCGGGGGCACCGAAGGTGACGATCTCGTCGCGCACCCGCACACTCAGGCGCGGGAAGTCGTTGCCGAGCCCCTCGGACCACTTGACGTCGGCCGCCTTGAACGCCGGATAGCTGCGGGTGCCGCGGACGTACCGTTTGACGTCGTCGACGTCACCGCCCACCGTCGCGTTGATGCCGTGCTCGGAGATCAGGATGCGTCCGGTCAGATTGTTCGACGCGGCCAGCGTCTGCTGCCACAACCGGATCGCCTCGGGATCGGGCAGCGGAGTGAACACGTAGAACAGGACGATTTTCGGTACAGCCACGCCGACCAGTATGGCGCGTTACCCGGCAGGTGGTGCCGCCGCCCGGACTCGCTGGGTGCCGGAGTCGACGGTGAAGCCCGCTCCCCAGTAGACGCCGGTCTGCGGATCCTCCTTGGCGGTGAGGAACCAGTGGTCCATCCGAGCCGCCGTCCTGGTGACCTCGAAGACGCCGAACCCGTGACTGTCCAGGTCCACGAACTTCACGTGCTGGTTGAGTGCCTTGAATGCTTCCTCGGCGACGCGGCCCAGCGTGTGGGGCGGAGTACGCGTCAGGTCGTCGATGTTGGCCGAGCTGACCGAGGTGACGACGAGCTCCGTGGCAGCAGGCTCGGTGGTTGCGTACTGCGCCGCGTCGAGGGGTACCTCGCAGGCCCAGGCCGAGTGGATGTCGCCGGTAATGAAGACGGTGTTGTCGACGCCCGCGTCCACGATGGCTCCGAGCAGCTTGCGGCGGTCGGCGGTGTATCCGTCCCACGGATCGGCGTTGTACGGCAGACCGCCCTCCGGGATCCCGAGAAGCGAGGTGACCGCCCTGGCCGCGTCCCGGTCCAGCGGCGGGATGAGAGTGGGCGTGATCATCACCGGATTCCCGACGATCTTCCACTGCGTCGGCGACGAGACGATGCCGTCGGTGAGCCACTGCATCTGCTCCGCGCCGGTGATGGTCCGGTTGGGCGAATCGACCTCGGGACCGTTGAACGGCAACACCTGCTGCGAGCGGTAGGTGCGCAGGTCCAGCATCGACAATTCGAGCAGGTTGCCGAACCGCAGCCGACGGTAGAGGTGACGGTTGGTTGAGGTGCCCGCAGCGCGCACCGGCATCCACTCGTAGTACGCCTGCTCGGAATTGGCCTTGCGGGTGGACCAGTCGCCCTCGGTGCCCGGAGTGTGATTCTGTGCGCCGGTGTCGTAGGCATCGTTGGCGGATTCGTGGTCGTCCCACGTGCAGATCCACGGCACGCCGACGTGCGCGGCCTGCAGATCGGGATCGGACTTGTACTGCCCGTGCCGCTGACGGTAGTCGGCAAGGGTGACGATCTCGTGGGTGGGCGAATGCTGCCGGATCACCCCGTCGCGGCCCGGAAATCCGCCGGTCTCGTACTCGTAGATGTAGTCCCCGAGATGGACGATGGCGTCGAGATCTCCTCGGGCGGCCAGGTGCCGGTACGCGCCGAAGTAGCCCGACTCCCAGTTGGAGCACGAGACGACGCCGAAGCGCATCGCATCGATATCGGCGTCGTTGGCCGGTGCGGTGTGCGTCGTCCCGACGGCCGATGCCGCGTCGCTCGTCCGGAAGTCGTAGAAGTACGTGGTGTCAGCGCTGAGTCCGTCGACGTCGACCTTGACGGTGTGGTCGGTGGCGGGGCCGGTTTCGACGGTTCCGGAGGCGACGATGTCACCCATGTCCGCGCTGCGGGCAACACGCCACGTCACCGATACCTGCGGGCCGACGCCAGAGCCCGGGGTGGCGTAGGGCGTGGGGGTGATGCGGGTCCACAGAATGATCGCGTCGGGCAAGGGATCTCCCGACGCCACCCCGTGCAGAAAGCCGAGGTCGCTGCCCTGCGCGTGGGCGGTCGCGGGCAGTGTCGTGGCTACTCCGGCCACCGCGACGGCCACCGACGACGAGCGAAGAAACGTCCTTCTGGAAAGCGCAGACTCAGCGTGCATCGGGTCAGTCCATGCGATGGATGGTCGGCGGTCAAGTAAGGCGCGCCTGGGTCGGCCACAGTGTTCACCGGCCGGCCATGTGCCGGACGCTGGTTTGCCTTCGTCGCTGTGGGAGAACACTCCGAGAATGGACGCTCTGTGGTTGTTCGGTGATCAGCTCGGTCCGCACTTTCACTCCGTGGACGAGCATGCGGATCGAGAAGTGCTGATGATCGAGTCCAGGCGCGTGTTCCGGCGTCGGAGATACCACCGACAGAAGCTGCATCTCGTGTTGTCGGGGATGCGGCACCTCGCTGACGAGTTGGGTGATCGCGTCACCTACCTGCAGACCGAGACGTATCGCGAAGGGTTGGCCGAGTACGGCAAGCCCGTGGTGGTGTTCGAGCCCACCTCGCACGCGGCGGAGAAGTTCGTCGCCGCCTTGCACGAGGAGGGGCTGGTCTCGGAGATTCTGCCGACGCCGATGTTCGCGCTTCCCCGCGCCGAGTTCGCCGACTGGGCCGCCGAGCGTGGCACCTTTCGGATGGAGACGTTCTACCGCGAGCAACGCAAGAAGTTCGGGGTACTGATGGACGGTTCCGAACCGGTCTCCGGAAAATGGAACCTCGACGCCGAGAATCAGTCACCGCCGCCGAAAGGACGCCTGACGCTGGGCGTGGAGGAACCCTGGTGGCCGACCGAGGACGCGATCGACGAGCAGGTGCGCGCCGACCTCGACGACTGGGACCTCGACACGGTCGGAGTCAACGGGCCACGAGTGTTCGCGGTGACTGCTGCCGAGGCGTCGGATGCGTTGGAGCACTTCGTGAACTACCGCTTGGACGACTTCGGTAAGTACGAGGACGCCGTGATGGCCGACGACTGGACGATGTCGCACTCGCTGCTGTCGGTGCCACTGAACCTCGGCCTGCTGCAACCGCTGGACGTGGCGCACGCTGCCGAGGACGCGCACCGAGACGGCACCCCCTTGGCGAGCGTCGAAGGGTTCGTGCGGCAGATCCTCGGCTGGCGCGAGTACGTGTGGCATCTGTACTGGCATCTGGGGCCCGAGTACCTCGAGCGCAACAAGTTCGAAGCACATGAGCCACTACCGAGTTGGCTGACCGAGTTGGACGGAGATGCCGTGGTGGCGAAATGCCTGTCCAGCACCGTCGACGGCGTGCGTGATCGCGGGTGGGTGCACCACATTCCTCGACTGATGATCCTGGGAAACTTTGCGCTGCAACATGCGTGGGACCCGCGAGCGTTGACCGACTGGTTCGCAACGGCTTTCGTCGACGGGTTCGCCTGGGTGATGCCGGTGAACGTCATCGGCATGAGTCAACACGCGGACGGCGGGGTGATCGCCACCAAGCCCTACGCCTCGGGTGGGGCGTACCTGAATCGCATGACGGACTACTGCAAGCCGTGCGAGTTCAACCCGAAAAAGCGACTGGGCGACGACGCCTGCCCCTTCACCGCCGGCTACTGGGCCTTCGTGCACCGACACCGCGAGATGTTGGCGCTCAATCACCGCACGGCGCGACAGGTGTCGTCGATGAACCGATTGAGCGACTTGGAGCAGGTGCTGGAACAGGAGCGTCAACGCGAGGTGTACTGACGCATCAGGAAACGCACCGACGTTCGGGTGCATTTGTCACAGCAAATTGGCCGAGACGTGCGATCTTCGGGTGCCGCGGGTCCTCTACCATGACGCACCGACAGGTTCGGGTTCTCGAATCCTTATGCAGGGCAATAGTTTTCGATTGCACTATGGTTGCCAGTCGAACGCGCGTTCGATACACTTGCTTCCATGGCCACGGAGATCTGGCAACTGAGCGAGAGCGAACTGCTCGCCGACGCCGCCGCGGTCTCCCATCAGATCCAACTGCTCGAAGCTCGCCGGATCGCTCTCGTCGCCGAGATCGACACCCGCGTGAGCCGGGAGAAACTCGGCTTCCCCGGACCCGCCGGATGGCTGACCTCCACCACCCTGCTCTCACCGTCCAAAGCCACCAAGATCGTCGCCCTCGCCCGCGGACTGAAGAACTTTCCCGACATCGCCGACGCCGTGAACACCGGCGTCATGACCATCGACCACGCCGCCCTGATCCTCACCTTCGCCGAAACCCCACCGGAAAACCTGCCAGAAAAGGGTCGCGACATGGCCCGCGCCGCGTTGATCAAATCTGCGACAGGACCCGACGCGCGCACCGGCCGGATCCGAGCAGCGATCACCAGACTCGAAGACAGCTTCGGCACCAAGAAACCACCCGCCGAGAACACCGACCGCAACGAACTCTTCGCCTCCACAACCCTGAACGGTCGGCTGGTGTTGAAAGGTGACTTCGATGCTGTCACCGGAGAGAAACTGCTCACTGCACTCTCCCCGCTGACCGAACCCCACCCCGCCGCCGACGGCACCGGGACACTCAAAATCACAGACGACCGCAGCCCCGCCCGGCGCAGAGCCGACGCCTTCGGACACATCGTCGACCAGTACCTCGCCTCGAGTGACCGCCCCATCGAAGGCGGAGAGCGCCCCCACCTGAACCTGCACATCCGGTTGCAGGACCTCACCGACCTCCAGAACTGCGGAGGCGAAGACGACATCACCGACGACATCACCGACGACGAAACCTCACGCGCAGCAACAGAATCCGACACCGACACGGTCGATCCTGTCGACATCGACACCGGTGGCCCGATTTACCCCGACACCGCAGAACCGCATGCGGCGGATGAACCCGAGGCCGGCAGCGCTGCGGGAGCTGCCGCCGATCGCGGCGCGTATCGCGACTTGTTCGGCGACGGCACTTCGGTCGGGTGGCTGCCGTGGATGGGGCCACTCTCCCGCAACACTTCCCGCCAGTTGGCGTGTGATTGTGTCCTGACCGCGATCGTGATGGACGAGAACGGCAACCCACTCAACCTCGCCCGCACCGCCCGTACCGTCACCGCCAAACAACGCAGAGCCCTCACCGCCCGCGATCACGGGTGCGCGTTCCCCGGCTGCGGAAAACCCGCCGCCTGGACCGAAGGACACCACATCTGGCACTGGGGCGACGGCGGACCCACCGACATGAACAACCTGGTTCTGCTCTGCGGATTCCACCACCGCCTCATGCACCACTCCGATTGGGAAGTGTTCATCGGCACCGACAACCACCCGTGGTTCGTACCACCGGCAACCGTCGACCCCTACCGGCAACCCAGGCCATCCCACGCCCGAGCAGGCCCCCACATCGCGTGAGCCTCAGGAAAGACTCCAGCCCCGCACCGAGAACACGGTGCGGGGCTGGAAGAGATTGTTCGACAGACTCAATCGGGTGAAGCAAGGATCGGTCACCGCAGTGATGCGACACCATCTCGAGCACGGCCCGAGTCTCCAACGAGGGCGAGAGTGAAGGGAGAGCGATTGCGAGCGGCCAGCGGACGCTATGTTCCGACTATGGCCGCCACTCTCTCGAACACGGGCTGCCAGATCGACCGTGGACTTCGGTGGCGTGCACGAGTCGCGTGGTTTGTCCGCTCCGCTCGATCACGCTATGACGTGCGGGCGTCGAGTTTCGCGACAGCCTCGTCGATCATCGGCACATATCGCTCCAGTGCCCACGGCACCGTCAGCGGATTGATGATGGACGATCCGGTGACGAACGACTGATCCGTCGGTGCCACGACCGAACCGCGGGACACGGCCGGGATCTGCTTGTAGGCAGGCTGATTCTCGGTGTCGGTGCGGTTCTGCGGATCCGAGTAGAAGGTGAAGATCAGGTCCGAGTCGTTCAACAGATTCGCGTTCTCCAACCCGATGACCGCCGAGTCGGTGCCCTCGGTCTCGTCGAGCGTGTTCACCACCGGATCGACCTGCAACCCGAGTGCTCGCACCATCGCGACGCGTTGCTCGTCGGCAAGAAACACTCCCAGCGTCCCGGGCCCGGTGTTGTAGATGTACGAGAAACTCACCCCGGCATATTCGGGGTGCTCGCTGGTGGCGTCGGCGAAGCGGCCCTTGATCTTCTCGATCTCGTCCGCCGCCTTCGCTTCCTCCCCCATGGCCTTGCCGATGACGGTGATCTGGTCTTCCCAGGTGATCGTCCACGGCTGCTCCTCGTACGCGACCACCGGTGCGAATGCGCTCAGCTTGTCGAACTGATCCTGCGTGACGCCGGACCACGGGGCCAGAATCAAGTCGGGTTCGAGGGCAGCAACGGCTTCGATGTTCAATTCGGTTCCACCGGTGAACTGTTGGGGAAGTTCGGCACCCAACTCGGTCACCGCGTCGTGAACCCACGGCAGATACCCGGTGTCGTCGGCACCCCACGAGTACTCCTCGACGCCGACGGGCACGGTGCCCAGCGCGATCGCCGTCTCGGCCGAGCCCTGCCCCAGAGTCACGATGCGCTCCGGCTTCTCGGTGATGACGGCCTGACCCAGAGCCGAATCGATGGTGACAGCGGCAAAGTCGCCGCCGCCGTCCTGTTCGGGCTCGGCAGTATCGGCAGAGGAGCACGCCCCCACCACCAGGGCCGCCACGGCAAGCGTGGACAGCAGGGTTGCACGGCCGGTAGTGCGTCGACCGGCCGGTGACACTGAGAACATGGTTACCTCTCGACGAACCAGCGGGAATCAAAGTAAGACTAGGCTAACCTACAAGATCCATTCAAATGCGCTGCCCGGCGGCCATTCGCTACGGTGGGTCGCATGAGCCTTCCTCGTCCAGCACCCGACCGGACCGCCGTCGTGACCGGAGCATCCTCGGGCATCGGGGCCTCCATCGCCCGCGAACTCGCCTCCCGGGGCTACGGCGTCACCCTCGTCGCTCGGCGAGCCGACAAGCTCGAAGACTTGGCACAGGAGATCCGAGCACGGGGAGTCCGAGCCGAGGTGCTCGCAGCAGACCTCTCCGACCGCAGCGCTCGCGCCGAACTGCTCGGCCGCATCACCGAACTCGGCCTCATCCCGGACATCCTGATCAACAACGCCGGACTGTCCACCCTCGGACCGGTCGCAGAATCGGACCCGGCGGCGGAAATGAACATGATCGAGGTCGACGTGGTCGCCGTTGCGGACCTGTGCACCCGATTCCTCCCCGGCATGGTCGAGCGCCGACGCGGCGCACTGCTCAACGTCGCCTCGACTGCCGCGTTCCAACCTCTGCCCGGACAGGCCGGCTACGGCGCGTGCAAGGCATTCGTGCTCTCCTACACACAGTCGCTGACCGGTGAACTGCGCGGAACCGGCGTCACCGCCACCGCACTGTGCCCCGGACCCGTACACACAGGATTCGGCGAGGCCGCAGGGTTCGCGAAAGACGATGCAGAGAAGGCACTTCCACCCATCATGTGGGTCGAGGCGGACACAGTCGCCAAGACTGCCGTCGACGACATGACCAAGGGGCGCATGGTGTCGATTCCGGGAGCGGCAAACCGCATCGGATCCATCTTCGCGCAGATCACACCGCGAACGGTGTTGGTGCCCATGCTCACTCGCATTCACCCCGGCCTGGGCAAGAACGCCCGCAAGGGAGCCTCGTCATGAGTCGCGAACTCACCGTCTCGGACAGCATCGTCGTCGCTGCCGATCCGAACACGCTGTACGCCGCGATCAGCGACCCCACGCGCATGGGTGAGTGGAGCCCGGAGAACAGAGGTGCCACCGTCCACGAACCCCGCGAGAGTGCCTACGTGGGAATGGTGTTCGACGGAACCAACAAGCGCGGCCGGGCGAAGTGGGTCACGCGCTGCACCGTCACCGCGGCCGATCCTGGCAAGACCTTCGAGTTCCGCGTCCATGCCATCGGCAAGAGCGCTCCGAAGATCAAGGGCGCGAACGCAACCTGGCGATACGACTTCGAGCCGGTCGCAGGTGGCACGAAAGTGACCGAGACCTGGACCGACGACCGGACGAAGTGGCCCGACGCGCTGGCTCTCGTGTTCGACAAGATCGTCACCAGCGGTAAGACGTTCCCGCAGTTCCAGCGTCGCAACATTCGCAAGACGCTGGAGAATCTGCAGAAGGTTTACGCCTGATTCTCAGGCCTGCCGGGTGTACAGGCCTAAAACGTACGACGCCTGCCCGGCATGCTGAAGGTCGTCGGACACCACCGACACCAGCCGTGCACCCAGCGTGACCGGCGGGTCCCAGTTCTCGTCGACGATTCGATCCAGATCGTCCGTCGAGATACTGCTCAGGTACGCAACCGTTTTCGAGTGCACGGCATCGTGGTACTCGCGCAGGAGTTCGGCGCTGGAGGTGACCTCGGCGACGTCCTCTGACGACTGGCCGTACCCGATATCGGACCGGTCGAACGGGAGACCGAAGCGCTCGAACCACGAGTCGGAGTTCCACAACTGCTCGCTGCCTGCCACTCCGGCGATGTGGTCGTCCTGCACCCGCGTCAGGTGCCACAGCAGCCACGCAATGCTGTTGGCCTCGGAGTCGGGCCGGTAGGTCAACGCTGCGGCGGGGATGTCGTCCAGTACCGAGTGGACGAGTTCCTTGATTCGGCCGAACGCGTCGGTGAGCAGTTCGTTGTGATTCATGCGATCCGTTTCTCCTGTGACAGCACTGATGACCACTCATGCATACCCCCGATGGGGCCGCAGGGAACATCGGGGCGGTCCGAGCGCGTTGGACCGGATATGACTGCTCCAGCGATTGTGTACACCCGCACCGGCGATTCGTCCGTCCTCGAACTGAAAGATCGCGAGGTGACCGAGCCCGCCGCAGGCGAAGTTCGGGTCCGCATCGTGGTCTCGGGCGTCAATCCGACGGACTGGAAGAACAGGACCGGCTCGGGGCCGGGTGAGAAGCTGGCATTCGACGAGGTGGTACCGAACCAGGACGGTGCCGGAGTGATCGACGCTGTCGGCCCCGATGTCGAGGGGCTTGCCGTCGGAGATCGCGTCTGGGTCTACCTGGCCCAACATCAGCGCCCGACCGGTACCGCCCAGTCTTTCTCGATCCTGCCTGCCTCCCGAGTGGTTCGGCTGCCCGATGGCGTCGGATTCGACGTGGGCGCAAGCCTCGGAGTGCCCGCGATGACGGCGCACCGCGCACTGACCGTCTCCGAGGACGGACCTACGCGGCTGCATCCGGGTGCGCTGGACGGCAAGTCGGTTCTGGTCGCCGGTGGTGCCGGTGCCGTCGGCCATGCCGCGATCCAGTTGGCTCGCTGGGCGGGCGCGACCGTGGTGACGACGGTCAGCGGACCGGAGAAGGGCGCACTGGCGACCGCGGCGGGCGCGCACCACGTGGTGAACTACAAGACCGGCGACGCCGCCGCCGAAATTCATGAATTGGTTCCTGCCGGAATCGATCTCATCGTCGAGGTGGCTCCCGCACAGAACGCCGCACTCAACGCTGCCGTAGGCGCGAACCGCGCCTCCATCGCGGTGTACGCCAACAATGGCGGCGACACCGTGACCCTCGACGTTCGGCCGAACATGGTCCTCAACACGCGCTACCAGTTCGTCCTCCTCTACACCGTGGGCGACGAAGCTCTTCGCAACGCCGAGGCGGACGTCAGCGCTGCGGCAGCCGCAGGTGTGCTGGAGGTGGGCGAGGCCACCGGTTTACCGCTGCACCGCTTCTCGCTGAGCGAGACCGCAGCGGCACACGACGCCGTCGAGAACGGAACCGTCGGCAAGGTGCTGATCGACGTCTCCAGCGAATAACTCAGGTGATGACCGGCAACGTGGACCAGGGAAAATTGATCCACTTGTCGGTCTCTCGCCACGAGTAGTCGGGCTGCACAATGGTTCTCGGCTTGGTGTAGATCACGGCCGATCGCACGTCGGCGGTATGCGCCTTCAGTAGGTCGATGACCAGAGCCAGTGTGCGACCGGAATCGGCGACGTCGTCGACGACGAGCAACTTCTTGCCGACGATCGCGTCGGTGTCCAGAAGTGGTTCGAGGACAACAGGATCGGGCAAGGTCTCCTCGATGTCGGAGTAGAACTCGACATTGAGGGTGCCCGCCGCCTTGACGCCCATCGCGTAGGAAATCGCACCCGCGGGGATGAGTCCGCCACGGGCGATCGCGATGACGATGTCCGGGACGAACCCGTCGTCGACGATCTTCTCGGTCAGCTCACGCGAGGCGTCCCCGAACGTCGCCCACGTCAGTACTTCACGTTCCTGTTCGGTCATGGAGGATCACTCTACCCAGAACAGTTTTGCCAATCGAGCAAATTTGTTTGCGCCCGGAGGCATAAGCGGGCAGTCTCGATCCATGGCCGACCACACACATACTCACACTCATGCCGCCGACGGGGCCCACGTGGAACCGGATTTCGAGAACGGTGCCTTCGACGAGGCATTCTGGGACGACCTCTACAACCAGCGCACCACCATCTGGAGCGGCAATCCCAATGCCGTGTTGGTACAGGAAGCGTCCGAGCTGACTCCGGGTCGCGCACTGGACATCGGCTGCGGTGAAGGTGCGGACTCCCTGTGGCTGGCCGGTGAAGGCTGGAACGTGACCGGCGTCGACATCTCCGATGTCGCCCTCGGCCGGGCTCGCGCGGCGCAGCAGGCTCTGGAGCCGCAGACACTCGCGGTGGAATGGCGTCAGGAAGACGTTCTGGAGTGGACTCCCCCGGCCGCGGCGTTCGATTTGGTCTCGGTGCACTTCCTGCAGGTGCCGCCGGACGAGCTCGCACTGACCACCCGCAGGTTCGGGGCTGCTGTCGCACCGAAGGGACGTCTTCTGATCGTCGGGCACAGTCCGAGCGACAGCCACGCCTCGCAGCACCCGGCCAAGAACCGGCTGTTCGCTCCGGAACCGGTGGTCACCGCGGCGGGCGACGGGTTCGAGCAGATCCATGCCGAACACCGCACCCGTACGACGCCCGACGGCGACGAGCGCATCGACACGGTGGTGGTACTGCAGCGCCGGTAAACTCGGGCAGTGTTCTCGCAGTCGACGTATCGAATTCCCCTGGCCGTCACGTTCGTGGTAGCGCTGATCGTGCTGTTCACCCCTGCGTCCGGGGTGCCGTCGGGATTTCAGCACAGCGACAAGATCATTCACTTCCTGTTGTTCGCGGTCCTCGCGTACACCTCCCGTCTGGCCGGAATCGACTGGATCCGAACCGCACTGTGGGTACTGGCATTCGCGGCGATCTCGGAGGTCCTGCAGGCGATCCTGCCTCTGGGACGCTCCGGATCGCTCGCCGACGCTCTCGCCGACGCCGCCGGAGTTGCTGTGGGCCTGGTCGCGGCGAGCCGGGTACTACCGCGGCCCGTCGGAAATGCCGCGGACCTGCACTAGACTGTGCCTGCACCGGGTTTCCCCGGCCTGCGCGCACACTCCGGAAGGAACGCCATCACCTCGTCCTCTGCCCCGCACGATATCTACCTCGTTCCACCGGAGCACGAGACCAATGATGCCGTCACCCGAGAATCCGCAGCGTCCGCAGCGCGCCTGAGCGAACGATCCGACGTGGTCAGCCACGACGGCCGCTACGCACTGACGATCACCGCCACCACCCCGCACCAGGCGATGGTCGAGGATCTGCTGTTCGTCCGCGCCGTGCTCGACGCCGCCCGCATCAAGTACCTTCTCGTCCGCGGCAACGACGAACGACCGGTCATCGCCATAGAACTCGCTGCCCGGGACGCGCTCACCACCGCATTGGTACACGCCTGCCGCGCCGAGCCGTTCTACTCCAAGACCGTCGACGCCCGCGGGAAAGCCGTGCTGGTTGCCGACGGCACACTCTCGCCGTCCGCGAACGCCCGGATCGTGCGGCTGTACCGTCCGCGAGTCGAACCGTTCAGCGGGTTGTACTACGGCGCATCGACGGCAGTGCAGATCGAACTGTGGTCGTTCTCGCCGTCCGAGATCGTGCTCCCGATCGAGAATTCGCTGACGCGTCGCAACATTCGGCCCGACGAGGCCGTCCGCGGAACGGTCGAACGCTTCGGCAGAACGTGGCCGACCATCGAGAACATGTTCGCCGACCACGCGTCGGACATCAATTTCGACATCGACATCGTGTTCTCCTGGGTCGACGGCTCCTCGGCAGAATTCCAGGCCCAGCGCGCGCGGCGGATGGCGAACTACGTCGTCGGTGAGGGTGACGACTCAGCAGCCCGCTACCGGCAGATCGACGAACTGAAGTATGCGCTGCGGTCGATTCACATGTACGCACCGTGGATCAGGCGCATCTTCGTGGCCACCGACTCGGCGAGGCCTGCATGGCTCGCCGACCACCCCAAGGTGACGTTCGTGCCGAGCGAGGCCTTCTTCGTCGACACATCCGTTCTGCCGACCCACAATTCGCAGGCCGTCGAAAGCCAGCTGCATCACATCCCCGGATTGTCCGAGCACTTCCTGTATTCGAACGACGACATGTTCTTCGGTCGACCGGTCAGTCCGTCGATGTTCTTCTCCCCCGGTGGAATCAGCATGTTCATCGAAGCGACGACCCGAATCGGGTTGGGCTACAGCGACGCCGACCGCAGCGGTTTCGAGAACGCGGCGCGGGTGAACCGTCGAATCCTGCAGAACCGATTCGGAATGACCACAACCCGGCATCTCGAACACGCGGCAACACCGCTGCGGCGCAGCGTGATGCAGGAGATGGAGAACGAATTCCCGGACGAGTTCGCCTCCACCGCGGCGAGCGCGTTCCGGGCGAGTACCAACATCTCGGTGACCAACTCGCTGTACCACTACTACGCGCTGATGAGCGGTCGCGCCGTGGTCCAGAAGGACGCCAAGGTCCGGTACATCGACACCACCACCGTGGCTGGTCTCGACCTGATGGAGAAGCTGCTCCCCAAGCGATCGGTGGACTTCTTCTGCCTCAACGACGGCAGCTTCCCCGAGGTCGACCTGGACCTGCGCACCCGAACGGTGACACAGTTCCTGGACAAGTACTTCCCCATCGTCGCGCCCTGGGAACGCGCGAGGACCGACGAACGCTGATGCTCAGGCGTCGCTGAACGTCTTGCGCCGCGCGCTGTCTGCGATGGTCACTCCCGCCGCATTCAGCCTGCGCGCGGTCTCCTGAGCCGAGACCGGCTCTCCCACAGTGTCGTACGACCCTGTGGGCACCACCGAATGCACGACGGTGTCCTCGTAGACATGGACCAGGTTGTAGCCCTGGGCACCGTCGCGTCCGCGCAATCCGCCTGCGGGCACGTTCAGATCCTGGGTGTAGCAGGTGGCCGACGCCACCGAGACCGGGATACCCGCGAACGTGGCGGTCGTCGAATAGTGCAGGTGCCCAGCAAGAATGGATCGCACATCGGTTCCGCGTAGCACGTCGGCCAGCCGAGGCTGATCGATCAGTTCGACCAGCACGGCGAGATCGAGCACGGTCGGTACCGGCGGATGATGCATCGCGAGAATGGTGCCGAACTCGGCGGGGGTCGCGAGAGTGTCTGCCAGCCAGGTCAATTGCTCGTCGCCGAGCTCACCGTGATGCCTGCCCGGCACCGTCGTGTCGAGCGTCACCACACGAAGACCGTCGACGTCGTGGACACGATCGATGGACTGCCCGGTGGGTTCGGCGTCGAGAAGCTTCTGACGAAACGTCGCCCGGTCGTCGTGATTGCCCATCGCCCAGACGATCTGCGCACCGAGTTCCTCGGCCACCGGCTCGACCAACGCGCGCAATTTCTCGTACGCGCCCGGCTCACCCTTGTCCGTCAGATCCCCCGTGAACACCAATGCGTCGGGCCGCACACCGGAGTTGCGTACGTCGGTCATCACCTGCTCGAGCCGCAAATGACTGTCCACGCCCCCGTACAACCGACCTCCGCCGTCGACGAGATGCGTGTCGCTGATATGCAGCAAGCAGTGATGGGGACGTGGGTACTCGGCCATCCGAGACTTCATCGAACTCTCGCTCACGATCGGACCTACCGTTTCACGTTCACCCGGCTGGGCGAACGCCACTGTTGCAACCCAAGCATACGAGCGTTCACTGAGAAAAAGCTGGTCGGATCTACGCGGTGAACACCGCACCAACATCCGGCGTGTGACAGGTTGAGAGCATGACGAAACCGAAGCTGACCACCCTTCTCGCAACTGCAGGACTGACGGTGGGGTCGATGGTCGGCATCGGCGTCGCGCCCGCTGCCGCGCAGGAGCTGCCGACCGTGGTGCTGGTGCACGGAGCCTTCGCGGACAACACCAGCTGGGACGGCGTAGCCGACAACCTCCGCGGCCGCGGCTACCCGGTGGTGACGGCGGACAACTCGCTGCGCGGACCGGCGTTCGACGCGGCCTCGGTCACCGATGTCGTCGAGAGCATCGACGGGCCGGTGGTATTGGTGGGCCATTCGTACGGCGGCACGGTGATCAGCAACGTGCACGCCGACAACGTGGAAGCGCTGGTCTACGTCGCCGCGTTCATGCCCGTCGAGGGCGAACCCGTCGCCCTGGAACTCGACCCCATCCGATTCCCGGTGACCGCGCTGGTGCCGCCGGTGATCGGCCTGTCGATCGTCGACGACTCCTCCAACCTGATCGGCAAGAACGTCGACTCGTACATCACGCCTGCCCTGTTCCGGCCGTTCTTCGCCCCTGATGTCACCGAGGAGCAGGCCGCGCGCATGGTCGCTCACCAGAAGACGATCGCTGCCGGTGCGCTGCTCGAGCCGAGCGGTCCGCCGTCCTGGGCGGACACACCGTCGTGGGCGCTGATTCCCCAGCAGGATCAGATCATCCCGGCCTCGGCCGAGCGGTTCATGGCGCAGCGGGCGGGTGCTCGGGTGACCGAGGTGCCGGGTTCGCACGCGATCCTGGTCTCGAACCCCGCAGCCGTGGCCGACCTCGTCGCCGAGGCGGATGCGGGCAGCTGACACCTCACGAAACGACCTCGGGCCCGGCCACCTGTCGAAGGTGGCCGGGCCCGAGGAGTGTTAGGACGAGCGTCAGATCCCAATCAGATCGTGATCGGCGACCTTCGCGGCAAGGATGCGTAGGTGCTCGTCGGCACCACCGAGCGTGTGCTCGATGGCCACCAGTCGACTGGTGTAGTGCCCCACCGGATATTCGGCCGTCACGCCGATTCCGCCGTGCAACTGAATGGCCTCCTGGCCGATCTTGCGACCGGACCGCGAGATCTGCAGCTTCGCGCGCGACGCGATGGTCGGGTCGACGTTGCCGTCGGCCAAGGACATCGTGGCGTACAGGCTCATGCTGCGGGCGAGTTCGAGCAGCACGTACATGTCCGCCGCACGGAAGGTGAGCGCCTGGAACTTGGCCAGCGGAACCCCGAACTGCTTGCGCTGCTTGAGGTAATCGGTGGTCAACCGAAGCGCCTCTTCCATCGCACCGATCGCCTCGGCGCAGAGCGCGGCCTGCGCTCGCACCTCGGCACCGGTGATGGCTGCGGCCGCGTTCTCGGCGGTGCCCAGCGGTTCGGCTGCGACGTCGACGAATTCGATCTGCGCGGCGCGCTGACCGTCGTGGGTGGCGTAGGACTTGCGCGTGAGACCGGTCGCGTCGGCGTCGACGACGAACAGTCCTGTTCCACCGCTGGGCAGCGTCGCACTGACGACGATCACGTCTGCGCTACCACCGTGCGGAACCGGATTCTTGACGCCGTTGATCGACCACGATCCACCGTCCTCGGTGGCGGTGGTGGCGACCTCGACGTTGGGCCAGCGGCTTCCGGATTCGTTGTGCGCGAACGCCAACATCGACGATCCCTCGGCGACAGGCGGCAGGAGCCGCGCGCGCTGATCGGCGCTGCCGAGCTCGGAGATCAACCCGCCGGGGACGAGGACGGCGTCGAGAATCGGCTCCGGTGCGAGCCGTCGTCCGACCTCGGTCATCACGGCCATGATCTCCACCGGACCGGCGTCCATTCCGCCGTCTTCCTCGCTGAACGTCAGACCCAGCAGGCCGACCTCCGCCAACTGCTTCCAGACGTCGGTGCTCCAGCCCAGCTCACCGGCAACGATCTTGTTGCGCTTCTCGGTGTCGTAGGCACGCGAGAGAACCTCACGAGTGGTGTCGCGCAGCAGCTTCTGCTCTTCGTTGAGTTCGAAATCCATGTCTTCAGATGCTCCCTTACAGTCCGAGAATCGCAGAGGCGATGATGGTGCGCTGAACCTCGTTCGAGCCGCCGTAGATCGACACCTTGCGGTAGTTGAGATACCCCGGTACCGAGCGCTGAGCCCAGCCCTCGCTCTCGATGTCCTCGCCCGCCTCGTAGGGCAGTGAGTCCGGCCCGGCGACGTCCATCAGCAATTCGGTGGTGGCCTGCTGCAGTTCCGATCCCCGCAGCTTGAGAATGGACGACGCCGGATTCGGCTTGCCGTCGTCGGAGCTCGACACCATGCGCAGCTGAGTCAGCTCGAGGGCGAGCAGTTCGTTCTCGACCTCGGCCATCTTGGCCGCGAACAGTGGATCGTCGAGCAGCGTGCCGGTGCCGACCTTGGTCTGCGCCGCGTGCTTCTTCGCCTGTCCCAGATGCACTTTGGTGTGCCCGGCACGGGCGACGCCGGTGCGCTCGTTGCCGAGCAGGAACTTGGCGTAGCTCCAGCCCTGGTTCTCCTCGCCGACGAGGTTCTCCGCTGGAACGCGGACGTTGTCGAAGAAGACCTCGTTGACCTCGACACTGCCGTCGACCAGCTTGATGGGACGCATCTCGATGCCGGGAGTGTTCAGATCGATCAGCAGGAACGAGATTCCGGCCTGCTTCTTCGGCGCGTCCGGGTTGGTGCGCACGAGCGCGAAGATCCAGTCGGCGTACTGGCCGAGCGTGGTCCATGTCTTCTGTCCGTTGACGATGTAGTCGTCACCGTCGCGGATGGCGGTGGTGCGCAACGACGCCAGGTCCGATCCGGCCTCGGGCTCGGAGAAGCCCTGGCACCACCAGATGTCGAGGTTCGCCGTCTTGGGCAGGAACTTCTCCTTGAGCTCCTGCGAGCCGAACGTCGCGATGACCGGGCCGACCATCGAGGCATTGAACGCCAGCGGCTCGGGCACCGAAGCCAACTGCATTTCGTCGAGCCAGATGTGACGCTGTACAGCGGTCCAGTCGCGGCCACCGAACTCGGCGGGCCAATGCGGCACCGCCAGGCCGTTCTCGTTCAGGATTCGCATGGTCGTGACCACCTCGTCCTTGCTCAACTCCTGACCCGTCGCGCTCTTCTCGCGAATCTCGGCGGGGACCTTCGTGGTGAAGAACGTCCGCATCTCGTCACGGAACGCGGCCTCTTCTTCTGTCAGGGCAAGATTCATCGACAATCCTCCAAGCTCGTTCGCGTATCTTCGTATCGACCGTACTCCCTGGTAACTCTGGGATATTCTCCGCTCACTATGACTCTTCTGGCACTGGTTCGGCACGGTGAAACGAACTGGAATCTGCACGGGCGCCTGCAGGGCTCTTCGGACATTCCTCTCAACGACACCGGGCGAGCTCAGGCCCGCGAGGCCGGCTACGAGCTCGAGTACCGGACATGGGACCACCTGGTCAGCTCCCCGCTGATCAGAGCGGCGGAAACCGCAGACATCATCGGCGCGCACCTGGGTCTGACCCGCACCGCCGAGTTCCCCGATCTGGCCGAGCGGCACTTCGGTGACGCCGAGGGCTTCACCGACTGGGACGCGTACTCGCACTGGCCGGACGGCCGGTACCCGGGCTTGGAGCCGCGTTCGAACCTGATCGTGCGAGGTGTGCGCGGCGTGGACGAGATCGCGTCGCGTTACCCGGACTCGGCGGTGATCGCCGTGGCGCACGGCGGCGTCATCCGGGCGATCTTCGACGCGATCCGGCGACGCCACTCCCCGCGCATCCTCAACGCGGGCGTCTCCACCCTCGAACACGACGGTTCTCGCTGGACCGTTCGCACCATCAACGGCATCCCGGTCTGACAGAGTTTTCTTTCATGGAGATCGAACGTCGCATCACCGAACTCGGCTTCACGTTGCCCGGCGAACCGACCGCCCCACCCGGTTTCGAGTTCTCGTTCGAATGGGTGCGCGTACGCGGCAACCGGGTCTTCGCCTCCGGCCATTCCCCCTTGGACCGGGACGGCACCCTGGCCGGCCCGTTCGGTGCAGTGCCGTCGCAGGTCGATCTCGATTCGGCCACCGATGCCGCACGCGACACCGCGCTGGCGCTCCTCGGCAGCGTCGCCCGTGCCATCGGCGACCTCGATCGAATCAGCGCGTGGCTGACCGTGACCGGGTCGGTCAATGCCGACCACGGCTTCACTCAGACCACCACGGTCGTCAACGGCTTCTCGGATCTGGTGCTCGCCATCTTCGGTCCGGAGATCGGTGCTCATGCCCGCACCGCACTCGGGGTGTCTGCATTGCCGATGAACAACACCGTCGTGGTGTCAGCGGAACTGGAGATCGACGGGTAGGTTTTGCTCCACTCGTACATACGGCGAAAGCGGGCGCAGATGGTGCGCAGATCGATTCTTGCTCTGGTCGCGATTCTCATCGGCATCCTGGGATTGTCCGGCTGTAGTTCTTCCTCCCAGTCGTTGCTGGACCGGGTGCAGGACGAGGGCGTACTGGTCGTCGGCACCGAGGGCACCTACAGCCCGTTCAGCTATCAGGGCGCGGACGGACAACTCACCGGATACGACATCGACGTCATCAACGCCGTCGGAGCCGAGTTGGGCGTACGCGTCGACTTCGTGCAGACCCCGTTCGATTCGATCTTCGCCGGACTGCAATCCCAACGCTTCGACCTGATCGCCAACCAGGTCTCGATCACCCCTGCGCGCCAGTCGGCCTACGACCTGTCCACGCCGTACACGGTGTCGGAAGGCCAGATCCTCACGGCCGCAGACGACTCCACCATCACCTCTCTCCCCGATCTGGCCGGCAAGACCACCGCGCAATCCTCGACGAGCAACTGGGCCGAGGTCGCGGCGAACGCAGGCGCGAACGTCGAAGCCGTCGAGGGATTCGTACAGGCGGTCACTCTCGTCAAGGACGGCCGCGTCGACGCCACCGTCAACGACTCCCTCGCCATCGCCGAATACCTGCAGCAGACCGGCGACACCGGCGTGAAGATCGCAGGCGAGACCGGCGACACGACGCTGCAATCCTTCGTGGCCCGCAAGGACAGTGGGCTGATGGACGAGGTCGACACCGCCATCGACACGCTGCGCGAGAACGGCACCATCGCCGAGATCTCGAACAAGTACTTCGGCAGTGATGTCGCCGCACCGACCGCCGACACCGTGGTTCCGACGAGCGACGACGCAGCGTCGACGGCACCGTCCAAAACGCAGCTCGTTCTCGACAACCTGTGGCCGATGCTCAAAGCCACGGTGACAATGACGATTCCGCTGACCGCCATCAGCTTCGTGGTCGGACTCGTCATCGCCCTCGCGGTGGCACTGGCCCGGATCTCGTCGATCGCACCGCTCGCTGCGGTCGCCCGGTTCTACGTCTCGATCATCCGCGGCACTCCCCTGCTGCTGCAGCTGTTCATCATCTTCTACGGGCTACCGCAGTTCGGCATCGTGATCTCGCCGTTCCCGGCCGCGGTGGTCGCGTTCTCGCTCAATGTCGGTGGCTACGCGGCCGAGGTGATCCGGGCCGCGATACTGAGCGTGCCCAAGGGGCAGTGGGAGGCCGCGCAGACCATCGGGATGGGCTACCGAACCACGTTGCAGCGCATCGTACTTCCGCAGGCACTGCGCACCGCGGTACCACCGTTGTCGAACACGCTGATCTCGCTGGTCAAGGACACCTCGCTGGCATCGACCATCCTGGTCACCGAGCTGCTGCGCGTCGCACAACTCGCGGCGGCACCGACCTTCGACTTCTTCACCCTGTATACCGTTGCGGCGCTCTACTACTGGGTGATCTGCATCGTTCTCTCGTTCTTCCAAGGAAAACTCGAAGTCCGACTCGACAGGTACGTGGCCAAATGACAGACCTGCTGGAAGTATCCGCACTGAAGAAATCGTTCGGGCCACTCGAGGTGTTGAAGGACATCTCGTTCACCGTGCCGTCCGGCACCGTCACCGTCATCATCGGACCGTCCGGATCCGGCAAGACCACGGTGCTGCGCACACTGAACGCACTCGACCAGGCCGACGCAGGCATCATCCGCATAGGGGACGTGTCGGTGGATTTCGCAGAATCCGTCAACGCGGCGCAGCTCCGACACTTCCGCGCTCAGAGCGGCATGGTGTTCCAGAGCCACAACCTGTTTCCACACAAGACGGTGCTGCAGAACATCATCGAGGGACCGGTGATCGTGCAGAAGCGAGCCAAGGACGACGCCATCCGTGACGCGCACGCGATCCTCGATCAGATCGGTCTCGACGCCAAGTCCGACCAGTACCCGTTCCAACTGTCCGGAGGCCAGCAACAACGCGTCGGAATCGCCCGAGCCCTGGCCCTGCGCCCCAAGCTGATGCTGTTCGACGAGCCCACCTCGGCACTCGATCCCGAACTCGTGGGCGAGGTGCTCGGCGTCATCAAAGGTCTTGCCGCGCAGGGCTGGACGATGGTGATCGTCACCCACGAAATCCGCTTCGCCCAACAGGTCGCCGATCAGGTGCTGTTCATCGAGAACGGCGTCGTCCTCGAACGCGGCACACCGGAACAGGTGCTGGTGAACCCGACGGAGCCCCGTACCCGCCAGTTCCTGCAGCGGATATTGGCGTAGCGGGGCTGCGCCCGATAGTGAGTGGAGCCTGCGGAACGAATCCGTTGGGATATGTGCGTGGAAACTCGTAGTGGGGTACGAGTCCGGAGTGGAGCCTGCGGAACGACCACAGGCTCCGCCGCTCACATGCGGTGAAGCCGCTCTAGAGGTGCGGCAGCACCTTGTCCAGGGTGATCGGCAGGTCGCGGACTCGGACGCCGGTGGCGTTGTAGACCGCATTGCCGATGGCCGCCGAGGATCCGACCGCACCGATCTCACCGATTCCCTTGCCGCCCATCGGCGCGAGTTCGGTGTCGACCTCCTCGACCCACACGGCCTCTAGATCGGTGACGTCCGCACACGCCGGGATGTGGTACTCGGCGAGATCGTGATTGGCGAACCCGCCGAACTCGTGATCGGTGATGCCGTTCTCCATCAGCGCCATGCCGAGCCCGAACGTCATGCCGCCGATGAGCTGAGACCTCGCCAGCCGAGGATTCATCACCGCGCCGATGCCGAAGACTCCGAGCATCCTGCGGACCCGCACCTCACCGGTGTCGATGTCGACCGCGACCTCGGCGAACTGGGCACCGAAAGCCATGCGCGCCAGCTCCTTCTGCCCCTCGACGTCATCGGTGGTGTCGGCCTCGGCGGAGTTGCCCGGCTCGTACGAACCCTGAGACTTCAACGAGTGGCAGACCTTGGTGACGGCCCAGCCCCACGACGAGGTGCCCGAGGACCCACCGGCTCCCGGAGCGGTCGGCAGAGCGCTGTCGCCGAGTTCGACGGTCACGCTGTCGGCATCGACCTCGAGCGCGTCTGCGGCAATCTGTCGCAGCACGGTGCGCGCGCCGGTACCGATGTCCGACGCGGCGACGGACACCGTGATCGTGCCGTCCGACTCCACTCGCGCCGAAGCGGTACTCGGTGAGATCAGCACCGGGTAGCTGGCCGTCGCGACTCCCATGCCGACGAGGGTGTTGCCTTCTCTACGCTGTCCGGGCGCGGGATCGCGGCGGTCCCAGCCGAACTTCTCCGCACCCTCGCGAAGGCACTGCACCACACTGCGTGAGCTGAACGGGTTACCACTGGCGGGATCGACGTCCGGCTCGTTGCGAACGCGCAGTTCGATCGGATCGACGCCGGTGGCCGCGGCCAATTCGTCGATGGCCGTCTCGACGGCGAACATGCCGGGTGCCTCGCCGGGAGCCCGCATCCACCGCGGCGTTCCGACGTCCAGCTTCGCGAGACGGTGGGTGGTGCGACGGTTGGGGGCCGCATAGATGTGCCGAGTCGATTCCGACGTCTGCTCACAGAACTCGAAGATCGTGCTGGTCTGCTGGAACGAATCGTGTGCGATCGCCTGCAGCGCACCGGTCGAATCAGCGCCCAGACGAACGTGATTGAGCGTCGGAGTGCGGTACCCGACGACATCGAACAACGCCTGCCTCGGCAGCACCAATTTCACGGTGCGGCCGGTGGCTCGCGCGGCCATCGCAGCGAGGATCGCATTGGGCCGAGTACTTCCCTTGGCTCCGAATCCGCCGCCGACGTTCTCCGCGACGACGCGAACGTTCTCGGGCTCGAGGTCGAACGCCGTGGCGAGATCGCCCTGCACACCCGACGGTGCCTGCGTCGAGTCCCACAGCGTCAGGACGCCGTCGGCCCACTGCGCCGTGGTGGCATGCGGCTCCATCGGACTGTTGTGCATCGGCGCGGTGGAATACCAGTTGTCGACGACATGCTCGGCAGTCTTCAGCGCTGCATCGGGATCCCCGATCGTCACGTCGGTCGGAAAGCCGGCGTTGACGGACTCGGGTGCGTAGAGCGAGCCGTGCTCGGCCGTCAAAGTGTTGTCGGGTGAGCGGACATCGGTGTACTGCACCCGCACTCGGGCTGCGGCGGCGCGGGCGTCCTGAAGAGTATCGGCCACGACGACGGCCACGATCTGACCGCGGTACGCGACGGTGTTCGACTGCAGGACATGCAGTTCGGCGTCCTCGACCTCACCCAGCTTCTCCGCGTTGCCGTGCCAGACGACCGCATGCACGGTGGGGTCGTCGTCCAGTTGGACTCGTTCGACCGTGCCCGCAGGAACTGTCGCGGGCACGTACCAGGCGTACAGCTGCCCGACGGCCGGCGGTTGCTCGGCGGCGTACCGAGCCCGGCCGGTGACCTTCGCGATCGACTCGGTGCGCTGAATCGGTTGTCCGATCGATGCAGTCATGACCGGTCTCCCGACACTGTGAGTTCCGCCAAGGTGCGGGTGACGAGGTTGGTCACCAGTGGGATCTTGAACGCGTTGTCGCGCAACGGTTCCGCCGCGTCGAGTTCCAACGCGATGGCCCGCCGGAACGACGCCTCCTCGGCGGCCGCGCCGAGCAGCGTGTGCTCGGCCGTGCGAGCCCGCCACGGCTTGTGCGCCACACCGCCCAGCGCGATCGACACCCCGCGCACGATTCCGTCCTCGACATCGAGAGTGGCGGCGACCGAGGCGATCGCGAAGGCGTAGGACTGCCGGTCTCGCACCTTGCGGTAGGTGGAGACGGTGCCGTCCGCCGGTGCCGGTATCTCGATGGCCGTGACGAGTTCGTCCCGCGCGACCGTGTTGTCGCGCTCGGGCGCGTCGCCGGGTAGCCGATAGAAGTCATCGATCGCGAGGGTGCGCTCTCCGTCGACTCCGCGCACGACCACACGTGCGTCGAGAGCGGACAGCGCGACCGCCATGTCGGAGGGATGCGTCGCCACGCAGGCCTCCGAGGCCCCGAGGATGGCAAGGTTGCGGTGCTCACCGGTCCTGGCCGGGCAGCCCGACCCGGGTTCGCGCTTGTTGCACGGCTTCGATGCATCCATGAAGTACACGCACCGAGTGCGCTGGAACAGGTTCCCGCCGGTGGTGGCCATGTTGCGCAACTGACCCGAGGCACCGGCCAGCACCGCCCGCGAGAGCACCGGATAACGCTGACGCACCACCGGGTGCACCGCGAGATCACTGTTGCTCACGCCCGAACCGACACGAAGCGAGCCGTCGTCGGATACATCGATGTCGTGCAACGGAAGTCGCGTCACGTCGATCAGCGTCGTCGGGCCCACGACTCCGAGTTTCATCAGGTCCACGAGGTTGGTTCCCCCGCCGAGCAGCATCGCGTTCTCGTTCTCGGCGAGGCGGGCCACGGCGTCGTCGACTGCGGTGGCTGCGTCGTACTCGAAGGTCTTCACGACGCGTCCCGTACGGCCGACACGATATTGCAGTAGGCACCGCAACGACAGAGGTTGCCGCTCATACGTTCTCGTATTTCGTCGGGATCGAGTTCGACGTCGGCACCCTCGATGTCCTCGGTGACCGCGCTGGGCCATCCCTGCTTGGCCTCTTCGATCACCGCGACCGCCGAACAGATCTGCCCGGATGTGCAGTACCCGCACTGGAACGCGTCGCGATCGACGAAGGCCTGCTGCACGGGGTGCAGGGTGTCGCCGTCGGCCAACCCCTCGACCGTGGTGATCTCACGATCCTGCTGCGCCACTGCGAACGTCAGGCAGCTGTTGATCCGCCGTCCGTCCACCAGCACCGTGCAGGCACCGCACTGCCCGTGGTCACACCCCTTCTTGGCACCGATCAGGTCCAGGTTCTCGCGGAGAGCGTCGAGCAGGGTGGTTCGGGTATCGCAGTCGAAAGCGCGGTCGGTCCCGTTGACACGGAGAGTGACGTTGGTCATGCACGGGCGGATACCCGCGGCCTCGGCCACCAAACGCTCGCGCTTGGGTCGTGCACGGAAACTCGTAGTGGGCTACGAAGTGCCGTGCACGTGCGCTAGCGCCGCCCCTTGTACTTCCCGCCGCCACTGCGTCCGGGAGGACCTGAATCGGGTTGCAGCTGGATCAGCACGCCACTGATGCGGGTGCGGCGCAACGCCTCGACGGTCTCGTCGGCGAGGTCGGCCGGCAGTTCCACCAGCGAGTGGTCGGGACGAATGCTGATGTGCCCGAAGTCGCTTCGACGTAGACCGCCCTCGTTGGCGATGGCACCGACGATCGCTCCCGGGGCGACGTGATGCCGCTTGCCGACGCTGATGCGATACGTCGCCATTTCCTGGCCGGTCTTGCGATGATGCGAGCTGGCCGCATCCTCGTCGAACGTGCGCGGGGGCCGGGGTTCACGCGGCTCGCGCGGTGCCCGCGGCGGGGCAGGCGGCTCGGGCTTGAGCAGGAACGCCTCGCCGTCGCGGGACTGAATGGCCAGCGCCGCCGCGATGTCGACCAACGGCACGTCGTGCTCGCGCTCGTAATCCTCGATGAGCCGGCGGAACAGCGCCAGATTCTCGTTGCCCAGGCTCTCGGTGATGGAGTCCTTGAACTTCGTCACGCGCTGCGCGTTCACGTCGTCGACGCTCGGCAGCTGCATCTCGGTGATCGGCTGACGCGTCGCACGCTCGATGGCCTTGAGCAGGTGCCGCTCGCGCGGCGCGACGAAGAGCAGGGCCTGCCCGGCGCGGCCGGCTCGGCCGGTACGACCGATGCGGTGCACGTAGGACTCGGTGTCGTGCGGGATGTCGTAGTTGATGACGTGCGAGATGCGGTCGACGTCGAGACCGCGGGCCGCGACGTCGGTGGCCACCAGGATGTCGATCTGACCGTTCTTGAGCTGACCGATGGTGCGCTCACGCTGGGCCTGCACGATGTCGCCGTTGATCGCCGCGGCCGAGAAGCCCCGTGCGCGCAGCTTCTCGGCGAGCTCCTCGGTGGCCTGCTTGGTACGGACGAACATGATCATCGCCTCGAACTCTTCGACCTCGAAGATTCGAGTGAGCGCCTCCAGCTTGCGCTGATGTGCCACCTGGACGTAGCGCTGGGTGATGTTCGGTGCCGTCGACGTCTTCGTCTTGACGGTGATCTCCACCGGATCGTGCAGGTACTGCTTGGAGATCTTGCGAATCGCGGCCGGCATCGTGGCCGAGAACAACGCGACCTGCTTGTACTCCGGGGTGTCGGAGAGGATGCGCTCGACGTCCTCCTGGAAACCCATCTTGAGCATCTCGTCGGCCTCGTCGAGCACCAGATACTCGAGCCCGGACAGGTCGAGGGTGCCCTTCTCGAGATGGTCGATGACGCGGCCGGGAGTACCGACGATGATCTGCGCGCCCTTGCGCAGACCGGACAGCTGGATGCCGTACGCCTGACCGCCGTAGATCGGCAGGATGTGCAGACCCGGAATGTGGGTGGCGTACTTGCCGAACGCCTCGGCGACCTGGAGCGCCAGCTCACGGGTCGGGGCCAGTACCAGGGCCTGCGGCACCCGACGCGAGACGTCGAGACGCGAGAGGATCGGCACCGCGAACGCGGCGGTCTTGCCGGTTCCGGTCTGCGCGAGTCCGACGACGTCGTTGCCGGCCATCAGCGGCGGAATGGTGGCCGCCTGAATGGGCGACGGGCTCTCGTAGCCGACATCGCGGAGGGCCTTCAGGACCCGCTCGTCGATCCCGAGGTCGGCGAAGGTGATGTCGTCGCCCGCTGGAACGGCGGACTCCTGCGGGGGCGAATTCGTCTCGTCGGACGTCACGGCGGCATCCTGTTCAGTTTCTGAAGTGCTCATATGTCGCACGAGTTTAGTACCTGCTCGGGCCCTGCGAACCCTTCTACGCTGATCAGGTGACGAAAACGGTCACGACGGCCTGCGGTGCGAGCGGCCTCACACCGGCGACCCGACACCCGAACGCGACTGCGGACCGTCAAGTTGTACCCCGAGTCACACTCAACTACCCCGGACTCGCGGCAAAGTCGACAAACCGGACACCCCGGATGGTGCGCCACGGCCTCGAATGTGATGAAATGCACAACTACCACGCTATTTTTCCGTAAGGGGTCCAGCAGTGCGCGAATATTCTGTGCCGGCGTCGTTCACCATTCCTGACGACGCATCCATGGCCGACACCGTCTACAGGTACGAGAAGGAATCGCCCAACTTCGTACCCTTCCAACGTCTGGTGAACGGCAACTGGACCGATGTCACCGCAGCTCGCTTCGCGACCGAGGTCGCGGCAGCAGCCAAGGGACTGATCGCCTCCGGTATCGAACTCGGCGACCGTGTCGCGATCCTCAGCGCGACGCGCTACGAGTGGGTCGTCCTCGATTACGCCATCTGGTCCGCAGGTGGCTGCACCGTCGCGATCTACGAGACCTCCTCCGCCGACCAGGCGCAGTGGATTCTCGAGGACTCCGCCACCAAGTTGCTCGTCGTCGAGACCGCAGCGCACGCCTCGAACCTCAAAGAGGTCACCGAGGGTGCCAAGGATCTGCGTGAGGTCCTGCAGATCGACGCCGGAGCCATCGACGAGCTGACCACCCGCGGAGCCTCGGTCAGCGACGAGGAACTGCATGCACGACGCCATCAGGTCAGCGCGGCATCGCCCGCGACCCTGATCTACACCTCGGGCACCACCGGACGGCCCAAGGGCGTTCAGCTCACGCACGCCAACTTCTACGCCGAGGTGCAGGCCACCCAGATCGCGCTGCACGACTCGATGAAGGAGGGCAATCGCACGCTGATGTTCCTCCCGATGGCGCACGTGTTCGCCCGCGCCGTCTCGTTCGGCTCGTTCGAGTCCAAGGTCACCGTCGGACACACCTCGGACGTGACGACGCTGGTGGATCAGTTCGCCGTGTTCAAGCCGGACTTCATCCTGTCGGTGCCGCGTGTGTTCGAGAAGGTCTACAACTCCGCCAAGCAGAAGGCACACGACGGCGGCAAGGGTTCCATCTTCGACAAGGCCGCCGCGACGGCCATCGAGTGGAGCGAGGCCCAGGAGAAGGGCGGAGCCGGGCTGGTTCTGAACCTCAAGCACACGGTGTTCGACAAGCTCGTGTACTCCAAGCTGCGCGCCGCACTCGGCGGCAACTGCACCCGCGCGGTGTCCGGTGGTGGACCTCTCGGTGCCCGCCTCGGCCACTTCTTCCGCGGTGCGGGCGTCCCGGTCTACGAGGGCTACGGCCTGACCGAGACCAGCGCGGCCATCACCGTCAACACCACCAAGGAACAGCGCGTCGGCACCGTCGGCAAGCCCATCGACGGCCACTCGGTGAAGGTCGCCGAGGACGGCGAACTGCTGCTCAAGGGACCGGTCGTGTTCAGCGGCTACTGGCACAACGAGAAGGCCACGTCCGAGGCCATCGTCGACGGCTGGTTCCACACCGGCGACCTCGGTGCCATCGACCAGGAAGGCTACGTCTCGATCACCGGCCGCAAGAAGGAGATCATCGTGACCGCGGGTGGCAAGAACGTCGCCCCCGCAGTGCTCGAGGACGCCCTGCGCGCGAACGCGATCATCAGCCAGTGCCTCGTCGTGGGCGACGCCAAGCCGTTCATCGGTGCGCTCATCACCCTCGACCCGGAAGCACTGCCCGGCTGGCTCGAGCGGCACAACCTGTCCGCGGACATTCCGTTCTCCGAATTGTCCAAGAATCCCGAGATGGTCGCCGAGATCGACAAGGCCGTCGCCGAGGCCAACAAGAAGGTCTCGAACCCGGAGCAGATCAAGAAGTACACGATCCTCGAGAACGACTTCACCGTCGAAACCGGTGAGCTCACCCCGACGATGAAGCTCAAGCGCAACATCATTCATGCCGAGCGCGGCAGCGACATCGAAGCCATCTACTCGTAGATCGACCGAACGAGAACGGGCCCGGCGCTATCCTCGCGTTGGGCCCGTTCTTTTTCGTTGTCAGGACATGTGGTCGTCGAGGAACTCCGCCACCACCGACGTAACCTGCAGATGGATCTTCTCGTGCAGCAGGTCGTGGCCACCGTCCTCGAATTCATGCAGGGACGCGTCGGGAACACCGCCGATCCACTCGCGCACCGCATCGACCGGAGCCAGACGATCGTCCACGCCGTGCACGGCCAGCAGCGGAATGACGTTGTCGGCGAGATCGGTGACCGAGCCGGTCACCGACTTGGGTGTTCCGCACAGTACGGCGCACTGCACCGCCTCCGGATGCGCGCCGAGGGCTGCGATGGCCGTCGCCGCGCCCAACGAATGACCCATCAGTGCGAACGACAACTCCTGGTGTTCGGCCTCTGCGATCTCGAGCAACTGCAGCGCGTTCTGCGCGAGTGCGGGAATCTGAGCGGCGTCCGTCAACTCACCTTCGGTGAGGCCGTGGCCCACGTGATCGACCGCCCACACATCGACTCCGCGTCCGTTGAGGACGCGAGCGAAACGGTGATAATGGCCGCTGTTCTGGCCGAGACCGTGCAGAAAAACGAGACCGAAACGAGCATCGGGGACAGTCCAGTTTCGGTAATGGACCGCGCCGGTGGCTCCGTCGAAAAAAGGCATTCGATCATTTTGCCTCCTCGCGACGGCATCCGCGCGCAACGTGACCGGAACCGCTCGCGGCGGTGACTAGGGTGGGCGCGTGTTCCTCATCGGCGATCGCGTCATCTACAGCGCCAGCGACCTCGCCGCGGCAGCGTCGTGCGAATTCGGACTGCTGCGCCGACTCGACGGCCTCACCGGTCTGATCCCGCGGGCCACCGCCGAGCCGGATCCGATGCTCGACCGCACCTCTGCACTCGGATTCGAGCACGAACGCCGTCAACTCGAGACATTCCAGCAGCGGTTTCCCGGCGGCGTCCTGACGATGGACCGACCGGGACGCACAGCGCAGGAAATGGCCGACGCGGCCTGGGCGACGTTCACCGCCCTGACCTCCCGCACACCCGTGGTCTATCAGGCCACGTTCTTCGACGGCCGATTTCTCGGTTTCTGCGACTTCCTGGTGGCCGAGGGCGATCGGTACGCCGTGTACGACACCAAGTTGTCGCGGCACGCGAAGGTGTCGGCACTGCTGCAGTTGGCGGCCTACGCGGACGCGCTGCGGTCCGGCGGCATCACCCCGAGCGACGAGGTGCACCTGATGCTCGGCGACGGCAGCGACTCCGCGCACTCGCTCGCCGAGATCCTGCCGGTCTACCGACAGTCCAGGGAACACCTGCAACACATCCTCGACGAGCACCACGCCGAGGGGACCGTCGTCGACTGGTTCGACTCGCGCTATTCCGGCTGCGGGCAGTGCGAGGCATGCACGGTCGAGGTGGAACAGCACCGCGACCTGGTTCTCGTCGCAGGCATGCGCGCGAGCACCAGGGACAGACTGCTCGACGCCGGCATCTCGACGGTCGACGAACTGGCTGCATCGACCGGAAGCGTGGACGGCATGTCGTCTCGCACGGTCACGAATCTGCGAGCTCAGGCCGCGCTGCAGGTTCGTCAGGAACACAGCGGCGACGCCGAGTTCGAGATCTTCGACGCCGACGCCCTCGGTGTGATCCCCGAGCCCGATCCGGGCGACATCTTCTTCGACTTCGAGGGCGACCCACTGTGGGCCGAGGCCGGCAGTGCCGAATGGGGACTCGAGTACCTGTTCGGTGTCTACACCGCCGACGGCGATTTCCTCCCGTTCTGGGCGCACGATCGCGCGCAGGAACGCCGCGCCCTGATCGACTTCCTCGACTACGTGACCACCCGTCGCGCCGCCTACCCGAACATGCACGTCTACCACTACGCGCCGTACGAGAAGACCGCGCTACTGCGCCTCGCCGGACGCTACGGAGTGGGTGAGGACGCGGTCGACGACCTACTGCGGGACGACGTTCTGGTTGACCTCTACCCGATCGTGCGATCTGCGGTGCGCATCGGAGCCAGGTCATACAGCATCAAGAAGCTCGAACCCCTGTACATGCCCGCGGCCCGCGACGGGGACGTCACCGATGCGGCCGCGTCGATCGTCGAATACGCGAACTGGTGCGATCTACGAGACCAGGGCAAGGACGCCGAGGCTGCTGCGCTCCTCGCCGATATCGCCGAGTACAACCGCACCGACTGCGAATCGACGCTGCGACTGCGGGATTGGTTACTGAGGCGCGCGTCGGGCGCCGGTGTGCAGCCGCGGGCTCGGCAGCATCTCGAACTCGAAGACGGTGCGACGGACACCGCGAGCCCGCTGGAGCTCGAACTCGCCGACTACGCCGGTCTGCCGTGGGAGCGCACCTCGACGCAGCAGGCCGTCGCATTGTTCTCCGGTTCCATCGGCTACCACCGACGCGAGCGAAAGCCGTTCTGGTGGGCGCACTTCGATCGCCTCACCCACCCGCTCGACGAGTGGGCAGACGCGGCCGACGTGCTGAAGGTCGAGCGCGCCGAGCTGGTGCACGACTGGATGAAGACTGCACCGAAGCAACGGGTCCTGCGACGACAGCTCAAGCTGTTGGGACACTTGAGCAGCGGAGTCCTGTCGAGCTCCAAGGTCAAGCTGCTCTACGAAAACCCGGCCCCGGAGGGATTACCGAAACAGCAGCCGACCCATCGCGCGACCACGACGGTCGAGATCGTGGAAGCGGGCTACGAGGGCACCCTCGACATGGTGGTGGTGCAGGAGAACCTGCGCAAGGGAGTGGACGAGTACTCCGACTTCCCTGTCGCCACCGCACCCGAGCCGCCCCCGGCCACCAAGTATCTGGAGCAGGCGATCGTTGCCGTCGCCGCCGAGGTCCACGCCGCACTGCCGCACCTTCCTCGCACGGCCGTCGCCGATCTGCTGACGCTCTCACCGCCCCGAACCCGTTCCGGCACCGGCCTTCCCGAGGTGCGCGCCGGTGACTACGCGGCAGCCGTCACGGCGGCGCTGCTCGATCTGGACCGGTCGTACGTTGCCGTACAGGGACCACCCGGGACCGGGAAGACGTACACCGCTGCGCGGGTCATCGCCGAGTTGGTCGATGTCCATCACTGGAAGGTCGGGGTGGTGGGCCAGTCGCATCACGTGGTGAACAATCTGCTGGACACGATTGTTCAGGCCGGAGTCGACCCGGGTCGGGTGGGTAAGAAAGCCCCGACCGCCCACACCGTCGTCGACCCGGCGGAGTACTCGCGCTTCGTCACCGAGGCCGAGGACGGCTGCGTCATCGGCGGTACCGCCTGGGACTTCTCCAACCCCGGCCGCATTCCGCCCGAGTCGCTCGATCTGCTGGTCATCGACGAGGCCGGGCAATTCTCGCTGGCCAACACCATCGCCGTCTCGGTGTCCGCACGCAACCTGCTGCTGCTCGGCGATCCGGCACAGTTGCCGCAGGTCAGCCAGGGCACCCACCCCGAACCCGTCGACGAGTCGGCTCTGGGTTGGATCACCAGCGGTCACCCCACGCTGCCCGCCGACCGCGGGTACTTCCTGGCCACGACGTGGCGGATGCATCCCGATCTGTGCGCGCCGGTCTCGGCACTGTCGTACGAGGGCAAGCTCGAGTCCAACCGTGCTGTGACACAAGCACGTTCACTGGAGTCGCTCGAACCCGGCCTGCACCTCGTCAACCTCGACCACCACGGCAACTCCACCGACTCGATGGAGGAAGCCGACGAGATCGTCACTCACGTCCAGAAGCTGCTGGGCCGACTGTGGAGCGACCCGCAATCCTTCGAGGGTGCGCGGCCCATGGACCAGGGCGACTTCCTGGTCGTCGCGGCCTACAACGCGCAGGTGGCCGTCATCGCCCTGCGACTCGCGGCCGCCGGACTCGACGAGGTCTCGGTGGGCACCGTCGACAAGTTCCAAGGACGGCAGGCACCGGTGGTGTTGATCTCGATGGCCGCGTCGGCAATCGAAGACGTGCCACGAGGCATGGGATTCCTGTTGTCCCGCAACAGACTCAACGTCGCCGTCTCGCGAGGCCAGTGGGCCGCGATACTGGTCCGGTCGCGGGCACTGACCCGGTACCTGCCGTCGACCCCGGCCGGACTGGTCACCCTCGGCACTTTCATGAGCCTGTGCGAGAACGGAATTCAGCCGAACGCCATGCCCTCACCACGATAGGTGGGGACCGCCTCGACGGACCCGTCGGCGTGTACCAGATGCAGGGTGTCGAATCGCTCGCACAGCTCGCCGGCCTTGGCATGCCGGAACCAGACGCGATCACCGATCCTGATCTCTGCCGCTCCGCTCACCGGAGTCTGGACCTCGCCCGCACCTTCGTTGCGCAGCAACTTCAGACTCGACGTCACCACGCCCCTGGCCTTTCTCGACCACGCGATCGGCCGCGGGGACCTCGACACCGACGCCGGACCCGACGCAATGTAGCCGCCGCCGAACAACGTCGCGATCTGTGGCGTCGGCTTGCGCACCGCGGGCAGCGCGAAGAACAGCGACGGCTCGGCCGAGAACGCGCGATACCGATCGAAGAGCGTCGGCGCGAACAAACCCGATCCCGCGGTCACCTCGGTGACGACGGGATCGGCCGCCGAGAACTCGATCGACCCGGTACCGCCACTGTTGACGATCTCGATCCGGCCGACTGCCGCAGTCACTGCCTCGACCACCACCGTTCTGCGCGTGGAGATCTCACGAGACGACAGCGACTTCATCCATTCCACCGCAAGATTGGCATCGGGCACACCGGCGATCTGCGCCTCGTAGAACATCAACCCGACTACTCGGAACCCCCGCGCATGCGCCGCCCGCGCGAAGGCTGCGACCTGCTCGGGTTCGCGCAGCGGCGAACGTCTGACACCGATGTGCAGCGGCCCGATCCGCAGCGAGGCATCGACGTCGAGACAGATACGTGGCTTGAGAAGATCGCTGGCGGTGGCGTCGCGCACGATGTCCAGCTGTGCGACGTCGTCGACCATCAGCGTGATGCGCCCCGACAGAACATGATCGTTGACGACCTCGGCGAGGGCGGTGCGGTCGACCGTCGGGTACCCCATCAGGATGTCCTCGACGCCGTGGCGTGCCAACCAGATCGCCTCACGCAAGGAGTACGCCATGACCCCGCTCACGCCGTCGGCCGCGAGCACCCGCTCCAGCACCGCCCGGGACCGAACCGATTTGCTCGCGATCCTGATCGGCACTCCGTCCGCCCGTGCTCGCAGCGCCGCAGCATTGGCATCGAGGGCCGCCAGATCGACTGCAGCCAAGAGTGATTCGAACCCTTCGGTGGCAGCGGCGATACGGGACAGTGGTGTCGTGTCGGTGGTTGCGACACCGGCGATCGAACTCATGCGGCTCATTCCTTTGTCGTTGCCAGGTCCGAACAGTCAAACACTCCACAGCCGAGAAGTCCCGGCGAGCAGTCAGCGGTCCTGAGCCTTGGCCGCTATCAGACCCGACAGGTCGTCGATCTGCGCCAGCACCTCGAGATCGTCGCCGTCGACCAACCATCGCAGCACCAGGCCGTCGAGGGTGGCCATCCCGAAACGCGCGATCGACGCCACCGGTTCCAGCCAGCGCGTCCCGGTGTGGGCGGAACACTTCTCGAAGAACAACCGGGCCTCGGAGTCCCGGATTCGGTACTGCCCACTGGCGATCTCGGCGGCCGTGGCGGACCCGAGCGCACGATGGCGCAGCAGATAGGTCTTGATCTCGTACGCGAGCAACTGCCGACCCGGTGACTTCTCGATCAGCAACCACACCGCGCTCAGACCGCCGTGCACCAGCTCTCGCAGACCACGGACACCCGGAAGTTCGCGCGTGCCCACCGCGCTGTCCAACGCGGCATGCAGAATCTCGGTGACGTCGACGATGAGGTGCTCCCCCATCGCGATCACCAGATCCTGCTTGGTCTCGAAGTGGTACTGCACGATGCCCTTGGTGACATCGGCGTGCTCCGAGAGAGCACGCACGGTCAGAGACTCGATGCCGACCCGCTCCGCGACATCGATCGCAGACTGCACCAGTTGTGCGCGCCGCACATCAGCGGGCAGCCTCGATTGCATCACCCGATCCTAGGGCGCGGACGAGTTCTGTGCCTCCGATTGACCCACGGGAGTGGAGCCTGCGGAATGACCCGGAGGTTGCAGCAGTGGAGCCTGCGGAATGACCCGCCGTTCGAGCAGTGCGATAGTGATTCGATGATCGAGCGGTCGTGGCAGAACTGGGCGGGGAACCAGCATGCGTATCCGGTGCATCGAGCCGAGCCCTCATCGGTGGACGAGTTGCGTGCGATTCTGCGGGACGCCGTCGAACGATTTCGGACGGTGCGGTGCGTCGGAGCAGGCCACTCCTTCACCCCGATCGCGGTCACCGACGGCGTGCAGATCAGCCTGGATTCGCTGCGCGGGATCGAATCGGTGGTGCGCGAGGACGACGGTTCCGCCCGGGTGACGGTGCTCGCAGGCACCCGGCTGCGCGAGCTGACCGCGCAGTTGTGGGACCTCGGCCTGGCCATGACCAACCTCGGCGACATCGACGAACAATCGATTGCCGGAGCCATCTCCACGGGCACTCACGGAACCGGAGCCCGGTTCGGCGGCATCGCCACCCAGGTGCGCGCACTGGAACTGATGACCTCGGACGGCCGGCTCGTGCAGTGCTCTCGCGAGGAGAACACGGAACTGTTCGACGCGGCCCGCGTCGGGCTCGGTGTGCTCGGTGTCATCACCCGAGTCACGCTCGAGTGCGTTCCGGCCTTCGCCCTCCGGGCCGTCGAGGAGCCGTCGACGCTGCGGGCGACGCTCGTCGATCTCGATGCGATCGTGGCAGGCGTCGACCATTTCGAGTTCTACTGGTTTCCGCACACCGACCGAGTGCTGACCAAACGCAACACCCGACTGCCCGGCGACGCTGCGCTGCGTCCGCTGGGAAAGGTGCGGTCGTATCTCGACGACGAATTGCTGTCCAACACGGTCTTCGAGGGCCTCAACCGCGTGGTGACGCGGGTGCCTGCCCTGATTCCACGCATCAACGCGGTCTCGGCGAGAGCGCTGTCAGCCCGCGAGTACACCGATCGTTCGTACCGGGTGTTCGCGTCGTCGCGGACCGTCAAGTTCGTCGAGATGGAATATGCCGTGCCTGCAGCCGAGATCGGCCGGGTGCTGCGGGAGGTGGATCGCTGGCTCGAGCGGTCTGCCGTGTCCATCGCGTTCCCCGTCGAAGTGCGGTTCGCCGCGGCCGACGACATCTGGCTCTCCACCGCGTGCGGGCGCCCGACGGCCTATATCGCCGTGCACCAGTACCACCGACGCGATCACCGCGAGTACTTCGACGCCGTCGAGGCCATCTGTCGCAGCGTCGGCGGCAGGCCACACTGGGGCAAACTGCACTCCCTCGGCGGCGACGAGCTGCGCGATATATACGAACACTTCGACGACTTCCTGCGTGTTCGGGATGCGATGGACCCGATCAAGCTGTTCGGCAGCAGATACCTCGAACACCTACTGTCCTGAGTGGCCGACCGGTGTAGCGCTGCGCGCAATTTTTGCTCCACTCCTGTGACCGTCGAGTGGGTTTCCCCAGGTGAACGCGTCGAGTGGAGTGTCCTGTGCACGTAGCCACTCCCCGCACGCTTACATTGGAACGAGTGAGCACAGGAAAACGCGCGCTGTCCGGCATCGTCGCCGCCGGGGTGGTCCTCGGCGTCGGTGAATTGATCACCGTCCCCATCGGACCCAACTCGTCACCGCTGACCGCCGTCGGCTCCTCGGCCGTCGACAACAGTCCGGCCCCGATCCGTGAATGGGCCATCGACACGTTCGGCACCTCCGACAAGCTCGCCCTGTTCATCGGCATGGCAGTGGTGATCGGAGCGATCGCCGCGGCAGCAGGCATCGCCCGCAAGCCGATCGGTGCCGTGGTGTTCGCCGCGCTGGGCGTCGTGGGCGTACTCGCCGCAGTGACCCGACCCGACGCGACGGCCTTGTCCGCAGTCCCGACCATCGGCGGCGTCATCGTCGGCATCGTCGTGCTGCACGCCCTCATCGGTGCCGCCGCGCCTGCGACCGAAGGAATGAACCGACGCAGCTTCCTCACTCTCGCCGCCGGTGCCGCGGTACTCGGCGTCGTCGCCGGAACAGCCGGACGGATGCTCACCTCCGCCCGCGCCGTCACCGCCGATCGACTCGGCTTCATGCTGCCCACGCCGACGCCGCAACCCCCGATACCGGCCGGGGCTGACCTACAGATCGACGGCCTCGCGTCGTACATCACCCCGAACGACGACTTCTATCGCATCGACACCGCGTTGGTCGTGCCGCGCGTGGCGTCGGAGGACTGGTCGCTGCGCATCCACGGCATGGTCGACCGCGAGATCGAGCTGACGTTCGCCGACCTCGCCGAACGCCAGGCAGTGGAAAAGACGGTCACGTTGACCTGCGTGTCCAATATCGTCGGCGGCGACCTCGTGGGCAATGCGACGTGGATCGGCTACCCGCTCAGGGACATTCTCGAGGAAGCGGGCATCTCCCCCGACGCCGACATGGCCCTGTCGTCGAGCAGCGATGCCTTCACCGCGGGCACTCCCCTCGAGGTTCTGCTCGACGGTCGCGACGCCCTCCTGGCCGTCGGGATGAACGGTGCACCGCTGCCCGTCGAGCACGGCTACCCGGCCCGGCTCGTCGTCCCCGGCCTGTACGGATACGTCTCGGCGACCAAGTGGGTCACCGACATCGAGATCACCCGCTTCGACCGCGCGACGGCGTACTGGACCGACCGAGGTTGGGGCGAACGCGGACCGATCAAGACGGCCTCGCGGATCGACACCCCGCGATCGGGCAGTTCCGTGCCGGCCGGGCAAACGGTGATCGCCGGAGTGGCGTGGGACCAGCACACCGGAATCGACGGCGTGGAAGTGCAAGTGGACGAGGGCAACTGGGTGCCGGCCACGCTGTCGGAGGAGTACTCCAAGGACACCTGGCGGCAATGGACGGTCGAGCTCGACCTATCCGCGGGGCAGCATTCGATCCGCGCCCGCGCCACCAACTCCGCCGAAGAACTGCAGACCAACAGAACCGCGGACACCGTTCCCGACGGAGCGACCGGCTACCCCAGGATCTCGGTGACGGCGAGCTGATCCAGACAGTCGCGCTGATCTAGACAGTCGCGAAGCTCGCGCGAATCGAGTTCTCGGCCAGCTGCTTTCGCTCGGCCGTGGTGAGACCCATTCCCGCTTCGAGGGCAGAGAAATTATCGTCGACGTAGCCGCCGAAGTAGGCGGGATCGTCCGAGTTGATCGACACCGACAGGCCCCGCTCGAGCATCTGTCGCAGCGGCAGCTGCTCTACATCGTCGATCACCTTGAGCCGGACGTTGGACAGCGGGCATACCGTGAGCGGAATCTGTTCCTCGACAAGACGATTCACCAGCGCCTCGTCTTCGAGGCACCGCACCCCGTGGTCGATGCGCTCGACCTTCAGCAGATCCAATGCCTGCCAGATGTAGTCGGGTGGACCTTCCTCACCGGCGTGGGCGACGACGTGCAGACCCTCGGCGCGGGCCTTGGCGAACACGTCGACGAACAGCGATGGCGGGTAGCCCACCTCTGCGGAATCGAGGCCGAGACCGATGATCGGGGCCCGCATGGCCAACAGATCGTCCAACAGCTGATTGGCATGCAGCACGGGCTTGTCCCGCAGGATCGACGCGATCAACCCACTGGAGACACCGAATTCGCGCTCGCTGGATGCGCAGGCGTCGGCCAAACCGTCGACGACGGCCTCGAGCGGGACACCACGCTCGGTGTGCGCCTGCGGATCGAAGAAGATCTCCGCGTGCGTCACCCCGGCCTGCGCGGTGCGGCGGAAGTAGGCCCGGGCGAGATCGGCGAAATCCTCGGCAGTGCGCAGCACGGCCATGTTCGCGTAGTACAGATCCAGGAACGACTGCAGGTCGCTGAACTCGTACTTCGCCCGCAATTCATCGATGTCGTTGTACGGCAGTGACAATCCGTTGCGCTCGGCGAGATCGAATATCAGCGGAGGCTCGAGCGACCCTTCGATGTGCAGGTGCAGTTCGGCCAGCTGATCGGTACTCACTCACCCGATGCTACTTGCCCGTGTACGTAGCCTTCCCCGGGCCGACCTCGAGGAAGCTCTTCACCGCACCCCGCAGATCCTCGGTCTCGAACAGTGCTCCGGAGACCTCCGAGGTGATCTCGTCCGCGTGGGCCACGCCGCCCGAACGCCACGCTGCCACAATCTGTTTGGTTGCCGCATGCGCGACGGTGGGGCCGTCGGCCAGGCGATGCGTCAGCGCGAGCGCCGCGGCATCGACGTCGTCGTGGATCTGATTGACCACGCCCCACTCCTTCAGCGTCTGCGCGTCGTACAGATCACCGGTCATGACGAGCTCGCGAGCTCGACCCGAACCGGCCCGCTCGGCGAGGCGCTGCGGTCCACCCATCGACGGTGTCAGACCGACGACGGTCTCGACCAGACCGAACTTGGCCTTGGGACCGGCGAGAATGATGTCGCACGCCAGCGAGATCTCGAACGCCGCCGTGAGCGTCAAACCGTGCGCGGCGTAGATCACCGGGCAGGGCAGCGCCTCGAGCGGATGGGCAATCTGTGCGAACAATCCACGCCACAGATCGGCACCCTGCGCGGCGGACAGACCATCGAAGACGTGCACGTCGACGCCCGCAGAGTTCACCTTGCCCTCGGCGCGCAACAACACCGCCCGCGGGGGGCGTGCGACGAGATCGGCAACGTTCGCGGCAACCGCGTCGAACATGGCCTGATCGAAGAGGTTGAGCGGACCGTGGTCGAAGGTGAGGACGGCGAGCTCGGCGCCTGCCGCGGTGGTCGATCGAACGAGCGAAGTGGGTGCGTCAGCCATGGTTCGCATAGTGCCACACCGGTCCGGGACGGTTGTTACCAACGAGTATTGTTCGCTGATAGCTCACCGTTACCGAGAGGAACAGATAGATGAAGCGCAGCTTGTTCGAGGCCGATCACGAGGACTTCCGCGCGTCGGTACGCGAATTCGTCACCCGGACCATCACACCGGTCGAGGAAAAGCTCGTCGAGCAGCGATACATCGACCGCGAGATCTGGCTCGAAGCCGGACGCAACGGCTTCCTGGGACTGGAAGTACCGGAAGAATACGGCGGCAGCGGAGCCGAGGACTACCGATTCAACGCCGTCCTCGCCGAGGAACTCGCCCGCTCGAGCGCCGCGGTGGCGTCGTGCTTCGGTATCCACGTGGACATCGTCGCGCCCTACTTGGTCAAGCTCACCACCGAAGAGCAGAAGAAGCGCTGGCTGCCCGGCTTCTGCAGCGGCGAGATCCTCACGGCGATCGCGATGACCGAACCGTCCGGTGGCTCCGACCTGGCCGCGCTGAAGACCACTGCTGTCAAGGACGGAGACGACTTCATCATCAACGGTTCGAAGACCTTCATCACCAACGGCAACTCCGCAGACCTGGTCATCGTCGCCACCCGCACCACGCCGGAGAAGAAGGCCAAGGGCATCACGCTGTTCGCCGTCGAGAACGGCACCGAAGGGTTTTCCCGCGGCCGCAAGCTCGACAAGGTCGGTCAGCCCGAATCCGACACGGCCGAGCTGTTCTTCGAGAACGTACGAGTCCCGAGCTCGAACATGATCGGCGAGTTCGACGGCGGCTTCATCCACATGATGCAGCTACTCCCCCAGGAACGCATCAGCTGCTCGGTGGCCAACCTCGGACACGTCCGTCCCATTCTCGAGGAGACGCTGCAGTACGCCAAGGATCGCAAGGCCTTCGGCCAGCAGATCGGCTCACTGCAATGGAACAAGTTTCTGCTCGCCGAGCTCGTCACCAAATTCGATGTGGCACAGGCGTACATCGACAACTGCATTGCCGCACACGGGATCGGTGAACTGACCGCCATCGACGCCGCCAAGGCGAAGTGGTGGAGCTCGCAGGTGCAGAACGAAATCCTCGACCACTGCGTCCAGCTACACGGCGGCTACGGATTCATGAACGAATACCGCGCCGCTCGGGCGTGGAAAGACGCTCGCGTGACGAAGATCTGGGCCGGATCGAACGAGATCATGAAGGAACTGATCGGACGCGATCTGGGGCTGTGAGTGCCTGCGGCAGTGGTGTGAACAAGTGCCCTGGAAGGCACCAAACCGCACCACTGCCGCAGGCACTTCGAAACAGACGAAGACCGGATACTCGGAATTTCTTCCGTGTATCCGGTCTTGTCACCGAGTTTCTGGTGGAATTTACTTCGAAAAGGTCACTCCACCAGGAGAAGTCGGGTTACGAAGCTTGAATCAGATGGCGCGGACGCCGGTAGCCTGGGGGCCCTTCTGACCCTGGCCCACCTCGAACTCCACGCGCTGGCCCTCGTCGAGCGACTTGAAGCCGCTACCCTGAATCTCCGAGTAATGAACGAAAACGTCCGGTCCGCCACCATCCTGCTCGATGAAGCCGAAGCCCTTTTCGCCGTTGAACCACTTCACACTGCCCTGCGTCATTCTGTAAACCTTCTGTAAGCGAGCTAGATCTTCACGTCGAAGCTCTAATCTCAAAAGTGAGTCTGCCATCTATCGGCGCTGAGCGAAACACCGGGGGCGAAAAAGTTCGAAAGATTGCTTTTGGACGGTGAAACCGGAACGTCGCTCAGCGCCTCGGTGGCTAGGGTTTCAGACGTGGATCTCCCCCTTCTCGATGCCGGCCCTTTCGATCCCCATCGACTCGACATCGTCCGTCTGGCCTGGTGTCGCCGACTGCAGATGGACGATCGAGCCCTCGACACCGACGCCGAGCGCGTCGAACATGTCGGTGCCACCGACGACGTCACCGTGCTGCGACTGGCCGAGACCACCGTGATCGTCGGACCGTCCTGGGCCGTTGATGCCTCTCGCGCGATCAGCGGCCCGGCGAGCGCGGACCGAACCTGGATCTCGGCACTGCTCGGCGACCGTTCGGCGCACTACGAGATCGGCACCCACACGCTGGCGTACGGCTCGGACATCGGCCACACCATCGACGTACACGACCCGCTGATCTCCCACGATGCGCAGCACGCACGCAACCTTGCCGCGCACTGCAGCGACGCCGACGTCGCCGAAGCATTCGGCGAGCCGGTCTCGCGGAACTGGTTCACGCTGCTCGGCGACGACCGACCTGCCGACTCGGCCCATTCGCTCGCATCGGCCGGCTACTCGGAGGAGCAGCTGATTCTGGCCGACATGCGCGTGCTGACCGACCCGAACCATCGCCGACGGGGCCACGCCCAGGTGGTCGGCAGGCTGGCCACCAACGACGCCATCGACGACGGCCTGATTCCGCAGTGGCGATCGCGACCCGAGAACGCCGTTGCTCGACGCCTCGCCGCGCGGCTGGGATATGTGGAAATCGGCGCGTGCCACACCGCAGTGCTCCGACCGTGACCCGGTTGAGCCGGCAACGAACTGGGTAGCGTCGAGATGAGACCGATCGATGTGAGGAGTTCGAGAGCATGGCCGACGATGCCGCATATGTGGAACCGGGCAAGGAATTCAAGCGCGACACCAACTACATCCCGACGCGGATCACCGCCGACGGCCGGGACGGGTATCCGGTGGAGCCGGGACGGTACCGACTGATCGCCGCGCGCGCCTGCCCATGGGCCCATCGATCCATCATCGTCCGACGGCTGCTCGGCCTCGAAGATGTTCTCTCGCTCGGCATTCCGGGTCCGACCCATGATCCCCGGAGTTGGAACTTCCAGGAGGAGCCCGGCGGCGTCGACTCGGTACTGCAGATCCCTCGACTTCAGGACGCGTTCTTCGCCCGCTTCCCCGATTACGAGCGCGGCATCACCGTCCCCGCCATCGTCGACGTTCCCTCCGGCCAAGTAGTCACCAACGACTACCCGCAGATCACCCTCGATTTCTCGACCGAGTGGACGCAGTATCACCGCGACGGCGCACCCGATCTGTACCCGGAGGCCCTGCGCACCGAGATCGACGAAGTGGCCCAGCTGGTGTTCGAGGACGTCAACAACGGCGTCTACCGCTGCGGATTCGCTGGATCGCAGGAGGCATACGACAAGGCCTACGACCGACTGTTCGCCCGCCTCGACTGGCTCGTCGAACGCCTCTCCACGCAGCGATACCTGGTCGGCGACCACATCACCGAGGCCGACGTGCGCCTGTTCACCACATTGGTGCGCTTCGATCCCGTCTACCACGGCCACTTCAAGTGCAACCGCAGCAAGCTCAGCGAGATCCCGGTGCTGTGGAACTACGCACGCGACCTGTTCCAGACCCCCGGATTCGGCGACACCGTCGACTTCGACCACATCAAGCGGCACTACTACGAGGTGCACACCGACATCAATCCGTCGGGCATCGTGCCGAACGGACCGGACCTGACCGGGTGGCTCGAACCCCACGGCCGCGAAGCCCTGAGAGGATCACCCTTCGGCGACGGCACCGCTCCCTCGCCGCCGAAGCCCGACGAGCTCGTTCCGCCCGATCACTGGGTGCGTTGAACCCCAGGTTCGACCGGCAACCACACACGCGACCGAAAGAGACATCGATGGCAGGCAAGAAGGACGACGCACAGGTCGAGGTCTCGAACGGAGGCAAGCTCGAACGCGCGCTCGTCAACATCCTCGACAACGCCAGCCGCCTCCAGGGACCCGCCGTCGACAAATACGTCGCGCACGTGCGTCGAGCACACCCGTACGACACCCCGGCGCAGATCATCGAACGGCTGGAGAAGCGATTTCTGCTCGCGGTCACCGGCAGCGGCTCCGCGGTGGGCGGGGCGGCGGCGATCCCCGGCGTCGGGACCGTCGCCTCGATCGCCGCGGTGGGTGCCGAAACCGCGTTCTTCATCGAGTCCTCGGCATTGCTGACGCTGTCGGTCGCGGCCGTCCACGGCATACCCGTCGAAAACCACCAGCAGCGACGCGCCCTGGTGCTCTCGGTCGCGCTGGGCGAATCGGGCATGCAGATCGTGCAGCGAACCGTCGGAAAGACTGCCAAGAACTGGGGACCGCTGATCACGTCTCGAATTCCCGGTGGATCGATGACCAGCATGAACAAGTCCTTGGTGAAGAAGTTCATCACCAAGTACCTCGCCAAACGCAGCGCGTTGTTGGTCGGCAAGTTGCTTCCCGCCGGCATCGGCGCGGCGATCGGCGGGGCGGGAAACCGCGCCGTCGGCAAGGGCGTCATCAAGAACGCCCGCGACGCGTTCGGTCCTCCGCCTGCCCGGTTCCCGGAGAACCGCATCATCGAGCCGGATGCCTGAACCGATGGGGCATCCGCGGAATCATCACGCGAGGACGGCGTTGAACCCGATATGACTTCCACACCTGAACTCGGCAAGTACGGCGTCTGGCGACTGCATTCGGCGTTCACCCCTGAACTGTCGCGCGCGATCGAATCCTTCGGCTACGGCACGATCTGGCTCGGCGGCTCACCGCCTGCGGATCTGACCACCACCGAGGAGATCCTCGACGCCACCGAGACGGTCGTCGTCGCCACCGGCATCGTCAACATCTGGTCGGACGCAGCGGCCGACGTCGCCGCGTCGTATCACCGGTTGGAGAGCAAGCACCCGGGCCGTTTCGTGCTCGGGATCGGTGCAGGCCACCCGGAGGCGACGCAGGAATACACCAAGCCGTACGACGCCTTGGTGGCCTACCTCGACGCTCTCGACGAGGCCGGAGTTCCGGTGGAACGACGCGTCCTCGCAGCCCTCGGACCGAGGGTGCTCGCGCTGGCAGCCGACCGCACCGCGGGTGCGCATCCGTACCTGACGACCCCCGAGCACACCCGTGAAGCGCGAGAAGCATTGGGCCCGAGCAAGATTCTGGCACCCGAGCACAAGGTGGTCCTCGAGTCGGATCCGGAGAAGGCGCGCTCGATCGGCCGACCACCGGTCAACAACCCGTACCTGCACCTGCGGAACTACACCAACAATCTGAACCGACTCGGCTACTCCGACGAGGAGATCGGCGACGGCGGCAGCGACCGACTGATCGACGCGTTGGTGGCGCACGGCACCGCCGATGCGATCGCAGCACGGTTGAACGAGCACCTCGACGCGGGTGCGTCGCACGTGACACTGCACTCGCTACCCGACCTGGCCGATCCGCTCGAGACGTACCGAGAGATCGCCGCCGCGCTGCATCGCTGACCGAAGACGGCGCTCTCGAGGGCGATGTCGGGTGCACCCCGTAGCCTCGGGTACCGGTTGCCGCGAGCAGCCGGTACACGAGGTGACCAACGGCCAGGGGGATTGCGCGCAGATGACCAGCTATCCGGGAGCAGCGCTCGAAGCGCAGGCACTGACCAAGCAGTTCGGCACCGTTCGCGCAGTGTCGGATCTGAGCTTCGTCGTCCCGCGCGGCACCGTCACCGGATTCCTCGGCCCCAACGGCTCGGGTAAGTCGACGACGCTGCGCATGCTCCTCGGACTCGTTGCACCCACCTCGGGCGTCGGCCTCGTCAACGGCGCGCCGTTCCGCACGACCGAACACCCGGCCCGCACGGTGGGGGCCGTCCTCGACTCGTTGAGCGTGCACCCCAAGCGCAGCGCTGCCCATCACCTGAAGATCTACACCGCCGCGATCGGCGTACCCGACAGCCGCGCCCTCGACGTGCTGCGACTCGTCGGCCTCGGTGACGTTGCCGACCGCGCCGCAGGCGGCTTCTCCCTCGGCATGCGTCAACGCCTCACGTTGGCGACAGCGCTGCTGGGGGATCCGGAAATCCTCGTGCTCGACGAACCCGCGAACGGTCTGGACCCCGAGGGAATCGCCTGGCTGAGGGACTTCCTCAAGGCATACGCCGCATCGGGGCGAACGGTCCTGATATCGAGTCACATTCTGCGCGAGATCGAGCAGACCGTCGACAACCTGGTGATCGTCAGCGCCGGCTCGCTGAAATACCAGGGTTCCATCGCACAACTGCGGTCCACCCGCCCCAGCCGCGTGCTCGTCGCCGCCTCGGATCCGGCGAAACTGGCGCTCGCGTTGGCGTCGAACGGCTTCAACGATTCCCAACTGCTGCCCGACGGACGCATCGGTGTTGCCGGGACCGACGCGGCCACGATCGCCCGCATCGCAGCCGACGCCCAGGTGACGATTTTCGGGACCACGAGTGAACACGTCGACCTCGAGCAGGTGTTCCTGTCCATGACCGCGGGTCAGTACAACGCCGCACCCGTCCAACAGAACCCATACGGCGGGCCGCAGCAGGGTTACGGCCCGCCGCCGGGTTACGGCCCGCCGCCGCAGAGTTACGCTCCGCCGCAGAACTGGAACGGGGGCCAGCGATGAACGCGTTGCTGACGTCGGAGATCCGCAAGGTCACGACACTGAAGTTCTGGTGGGGACTGGCGATCGCACCGATTGTCGTCGGAGTCTTCGCATCCGTCATCACGTCGGTGATCGCGAACCAGCTGGGCGAGTTCGAGGAGGACCTGGACATCTCCGGCGGGGTCGCCTCCATCGGTCTCTACGTCGCCGCCGGTGCCGCGATTCTGTTCGCCGGCATCTTCGGTGCCGTCAACACCGGAACCGAGTTCCGCCACCAGACCATCACCACCAGCTTCCTCACCGCTCGCGGCCGAGACGGAGTGATCGCCGCCAAGCTCGTCGTCACTGCTTTGTTCGGCCTCGGATACGGCATGGTGGTGCTGCTGGCCAGCCTGATCTGCCTGCTGATCTTCAACGAGCGGACCGTTCTGCTCGACGGCGCGTTCATCGGCGTGGTGGCGTCGTGCCTCCTCGCAGTCATGCTGTGGTCGATCATCGGTGCCGGCCTCGGTCTGCTGCTCAAATCTCCGACGTGGGCCGCCGTCGTGCTCGTCGCCTGGCTCCCGTTCGGCGAGGGTCTGCTCTCGCTGATTCTGTTCGGACTCGGGCTCGGATCGGTCGCCGTGGCGCTTCCGTCGAACCTGACCCTGCCGACCATGGCCGCGACGCAACTCGACGACGCGGGCGACCTGGCGTCGTGGCCGTGGGCACCGCTTGGCCTCGCGCTGTGGGCGGCGATTCTCACCGGCGTCGGTTGGTTCCTGGCCCGCACTCGCGACATCGACTGAGGTCGGTACCGGGAGTGCAGCCTGCGGAACGACCCAGACAACCGGTCCCCACATTCGCAGGCCGACGCTGTCGGTGCCCGGGTCTACCGTGGTGAATCGATGGCACACAGTAATGCGGTGAAAGACCGTGCAGCGGCACCCCGACGCGGCTCGTCGACACTCGACAGCGCAGAACCCGCGCCGAGTATCCGGCGTGGGTGGATCAGACGTCTGATCGCGCAGTGCCTGCTGCATCGACGGACGGCACTCGGAGCCCTGGGCGTGACGATGATCGCCGCGGTCATCGACATCTCGTTCCCGCTGCTCACCAGAGCAGCGATCGACGACGCGACCGCAGGCAACGGCGAGAAGATCGCCACCGTCGCCGCCGCCATCGCACTGTTGGGTCTGGTCCGGTTCGCCTGCCAATTCGGTCGACGCATGCTCGCCGGCCGGCTCTCGATCGACGTTCAGCACGATCTGCGCCTGGACCTGCTCGCGTCGCTGCAGCGGCTCGACGGTCGGAAGCAGGACGAGATCCGCACCGGCCAGGTGGTGTCGAGATCGATCACCGACCTGCAACTCGTGCAGGGTCTGCTGGCCATGGTGCCGCTGTCCGCGGGAGCCGTCCTGCAGTTCGTACTGGCGCTGGCGGTGATGGCGTATCTGTCGCCGCTGCTCACCGTTGTCGCGGTACTCATCGTTCCTGCGGTCAGCATCGTGGTCTACCGAATGCGGCCCACTCTCTTCGCGGCCACCTGGTCGGCGCAACAACGCGCCGCCGATCTGGCTCAGCACGTCGAGGAAACCGTCACCGGCGTTCGAGTCGTCAAGGGCTTCGGCCAGGAAGCCCGTGCGGTGGATCGCATCGAGACGCTCGGTCGCACGCTCTTCGCCGAGCGCATGCGATCGGCGAAGATCAACTCGCGGTTCGCACCGTCGCTGGCCACCATTCCGCAACTCGGACTCGTCGGAGTCATCGCCCTGGGCGGCTATCTGGCCCTGCAGGGCCACATCACGATCGGCACGTTCCTGGCCTTCGCCACCTACGTCGCAACCTTGTCCGCCGTGACCCGCACCGTCTCGTCGGTGGTGATCATGGCTCAGCTCTCCCGCGCGGCCGTCGAGCGCGTCTACGAGGTGGTCGATACCCAGCCGTCCGACCCGGAACCGGCCGCCCCCGTCGCATTGCCCGACGGTCCGCTCGGAGTCCGCATCTCCGAGGTGACCTTCGGGTTCGAGCCCGAACGCGATGTGCTGACCGGCCTGAATCTGACCATCTCGCCGGGTGAGACGGTGGCCGTCGTCGGCCACGCGGGCTCGGGAAAGACCGCTCTCGCCCTGCTGCTCCCCCGTTTCTATCGCCCCTCCGAGGGACAGATTGCGCTGACATCCGACGGAACGTCGTTCGATATCGACGACCTCGACTCGACGTCGCTCCGCGAGGCGGTCTCGCTCGTGTTCGACGAGCCGTTTCTCTTCTCGGACACCATCGCCGCCAACATCGCCCTCGGCAGGCCCGACGCCACAGCGGAGGAGATCGAGCATGCGGCGCGGCTGGCACAGGCATCGACCTTCATCGACGCGCTGCCCGAGGGATACGACAGCCTCGTCGGCGAACGCGGACTCACCCTGTCCGGCGGCCAGCGCCAACGCATCGCACTGGCCCGTGCTCTTCTCGTCGAGCCGCGAATTCTGATCCTGGACGACGCCACCTCCGCAGTCGACGCCGAGACCGAGGCCTCCATCTTCGACGCGTTACGTGGCGTCCGGACGCGCGCGACCCTCGTTCTCGCTCATCGCCGCTCGACCCTGACCCTGGCCGACCGCGTCGCCGTGCTCGACAACGGCCGCATCATCGACACCGGAACCGTCGACGAACTCGATCGGCGTTGTCCGTTGTTCCGGGCCCTCCTGGCCGGTGGAGACGGCGAGGAGAACGACGATCCCGGTGCGGAGCAGACCGTCGACCCCTCCGCCGACACGCTCTGGCCGGACACGGATCCGGAGTCGACGGTCGAGCCCGGCGCAGTCTCGACACCCGCGCCCGGAGGCGGCGGTGGTCACGGAACTGCGATGGCCGGGGCTTTCGGCTCGCTCGCACCCACACCCGCCATATCCCGGGCAGTCGCGGCCCTGCCGCCTGCGACCGAGGATCCGGGCACATCCGGATCGCAGCTGCGTCGACCCGACCCGGAGGCCCGGCTGTCGAGACTGCTGAGCCCCGTGCGCTCGTTGCTCGCCGTCGTGGTGGTGCTTCTCGCGCTGGACTCACTGGCCTCGATCGCCTTCCCCTCGCTCGTTCGCTACGCGGTGGACAACGGAGTGGCGAGTGGAGACTCGAACACCCTGTGGATCGCCACCTCGATCGGCGTCGTGTTGGCAGCGGCGAGTTGGTTCGTCGTCTGCTGGACGACGGTGATCACCGCGCGGGCGGGCGAGCGAGTGCTCTTCGGACTCCGCGTCCGCAGCTACGCGCACATTCAGCGGCTCGGCCTCGACTACTACGAACGTGAGCTGTCGGGCCGCATCATGACCCGCATGACCACCGACGTCGACGCACTGTCGTCGTTCATTCAGACCGGGGCATCGACGGCGGTGGTGAGTGTGTTGACCGTCGTCGGTATCGCCGCCGCTCTTCTCGTCACCGACCCCACTCTCGGGCTGGTGGCGCTGGCCGTCGTGCCACCGCTCGCCGTGGCCACCGTGATCTTCCGGCGCATCTCCTCGGCGGCGTACTCGACGTCCCGCGAGCGAATCTCCATCGTCAACGCCGATTTCCAGGAGAACGTCACCGGCTTGCGCGCGGCACAGGCCTACCGGCGCGAGGAGTACGCCGCATCCCGATTCGCCGAACGCTCCGACCGCTACCGCGCGAGTCGAATGCGATCGCAGACCGCGATCTCGGTGTTCTTCCCCCTCATCACGTTGCTCTCCGACATCGCCCTCGCCGTCGTCGTGTTCGTCGGCGCGCATCAGATCGCCACCGGCACCACCACAGCGGGCACCCTCGTGGCGTTCGTGCTCTATCTCGGGCTGCTCTTCGGACCCATCCAGCAGCTCTCGCAGGTGTTCGACGGTTACCAGCAGGCACGTGTCGGTGTCGGCCGCATCGGGGATCTCCTGCGCACCACGAGTTCGATCGAAACCTCCGCCGACGCGAACACCACCGCACTTCCCGGCGGACGCCTTCGCGCCGACATAGAACTCGTCGATGTCGGTTTCCGGTATGCCGGGGCCCACTCCGACGCCCTGAGTGAGGTAAATCTCACCATCCCCGCCGGCACCACCGTCGCCTTGGTCGGACGCACCGGCGCGGGCAAATCAACAGTGGTGAAACTGCTGGCCCGCTTCTACGATCCGACCTCCGGATCGGTGCGGGTCGGCGGCCACGATCTACGCGACTATCGCCTCTCGGACTACCGCCACCGACTCGGCGTCGTACCGCAGGAAGCGCACCTGTTCACCGGAACCGTGGCGTCGAACATCGCCTACGGCAGACCCGATGCCAGCCGCACCGACATCGAGAACGCGGCACGCTCGGTGGGTGCTCTGAGCACCATCGCCGCACTTCGCGGCGGCATGCACCAACCCGTCGGTGAGCGCGGCCAAGGGCTGTCCGCAGGTCAACGACAGCTGATCGCACTGGCCAGGGCCGAGCTGGTCGACCCCGACCTGCTGCTCCTCGACGAAGCCACCGCCACGCTCGATCCCGCGACCGAACGCACCGTGCTCGCAGCCGGCAGTGCCGTCGCGCGGACCCGCACCGCAGTTGTCGTCGCGCACCGCTTGGCGACCGCCGCGCGGGCAGATCTGATCGTGGTGGTCGACGGCGGCCGTATCGTGGAAGTAGGTCGACATTCGGAGCTCCGCACGCAGGGCGGCTTCTACGCGCAGCTGTGGACTGCAGCCGAAACGAACCGAGGGAATAATTCGATAATCGAAGGTGTCATCGACAACGAGGCCGATGGTTACCGGTGAGTACATATCACAGCTACGTCCCGGACGCACGTGAGCTGGACCAACGGTCTAGCCTGGACACGTACGCGCGCTGAACGGGAACGAAGACAGAAACGAGGCGAACTACTGCCGTGAGCAGCAGCTCTACTACCCAATTCGGACAAAACCAATGGCTGGTCGACGAGATGTACCAGCGATTCAAGCAGGACCCTTCATCCGTCGACGCGAGCTGGCACGAGTTTCTGACCGGTTACGACCCCGAGGCAGCAACCGACGAGACCGCCGGATCCAACGGTGCTGCCGGTAACGGCGCAGCCTCGAACGGTAGCTCGACCAAGTCCGCGCCTCCCGCAGCACCAGCGCCACCAGCCAAGCCGGCCGCCTCTGCTCCCGACAAGACCGACGCGCCGAAGGCCGCAGCACCCAAGGCCGCTCCGAAAGCCGCCGCTCCCAAGGCCGAGGCCGCGAAGCCTGCCGCTGCTGCCAAGCCTGCCGAGAAGAAGGCAGCGCCGGCCAAGTCCGCTCCCGCGAAGCCCGCCGCAGCCGAATTCGGTGAAGAGTCGAGCAAGATTCTGCGCGGCGCTGCTGCCGCGGTGGCGAAGAACATGTCCGCCTCGTTGCAGATTCCCACCGCGACCAGCGTGCGTGCGATTCCGGCCAAGCTCATGGTCGACAACCGCCTCGTCATCAACAACCATCTCGCTCGTACCCGCGGCGGCAAGATCTCGTTCACACACCTGCTCGGCTACGCCATCGTGCAGGCCGTCAAGGCGTTCCCGAACATGAACCGCCACTTCGCCGAGGTCGACGGCAAGCCGAACGCCGTCACTCCGGCCGCGATCAACCTGGGTCTCGCCATCGACCTGCCCGGCAAGGACGGCAACCGTTCCCTCGTCGTCGCTGCCATCAAGAACACGCAGGACTTCACGTTCACCCAGTTCTACAACGCGTACGAGGACATCGTGCGTCGCGCTCGCGACGGCAAGCTCACCGGTGAGGACTTCCAGGGCGTCACCATCTCGCTGACCAACCCCGGTGGAATCGGAACCGTGCACTCGGTGCCGCGTCTGATGAACGGCCAGGGAGCCATCATCGGTGCCGGTGCCATGGAGTACCCGGCAGAGTTCCAGGGAGCCAGCGACGAGCGTCTCGCCGAGTTCGGCGTCGGCAAGCTCATGACGCTGACCTCGACGTACGACCACCGCATCATTCAGGGTGCGGAGTCGGGTGACTTCCTCAAGACGATCCACAACCTGCTGATCAGCGACGAGTTCTACGACGAGCTGTTCCACTCGCTGAAGATCCCCTACGAGCCCATTCGCTGGCGCAAGGATCTGCCCGAGGGCACGGTCGACAAGAACACCCGCGTGCTCGAGCTCATCGCCGCGTACCGCAACCGCGGTCACCTGATGGCCGACACCGACCCGTTGCAGTTCACCAAGGACAAGTTCCGGATGCATCCGGACCTCGACGTGATCAGCCACGACCTCACGCTGTGGGATCTCGACCGCGAATTCAAGGTCGGTGGATTCCACGGCAAGGACAAGATGAAGCTGCGGGACGTGCTCAGCGTTCTGCGCGACTCGTACTGCCGCCACGTGGGCGTCGAGTACACCCACATCCTCGAGACCGAGCAGGTCACCTGGCTGCAGGAACGCGTCGAAGCCAAGCACGTCAAACCGACTGTGGCGCAACAGAAGTACATCCTGAGCAAGCTCAACGCAGCCGAGGCGTTCGAGACGTTCCTGCAGACCAAGTACGTCGGGCAGAAGCGCTTCTCGCTCGAAGGTGCAGAGTCGGTCATCCCGATGATGGACTCCGTCATCGACCAGAGCGCCGAGTACGCCCTCGACGAGGTCGTCATCGGCATGCCGCACCGCGGCCGCCTCAACGTGCTCGCCAACATCGTCGGCAAGCCCTACTCGAAGATCTTCACCGAGTTCGAGGGCAACATGAACCCGGCCGCCGCACACGGCTCCGGCGACGTGAAGTACCACCTCGGTGCCGAGGGCACGTACATCCAGATGTTCGGTGACAACGACATCAAGGTCTCGCTCACCGCGAACCCGTCGCACCTCGAAGCCGTCGACCCGGTTCTCGAAGGCCTCGTTCGCGCCAAGCAGGATCTGCTGGACAAGGGCACCGGCCAGGGCGGTTACTCCGTTCTGCCGCTGATGCTGCACGGAGACGCGGCATTCGCAGGCCAGGGCGTCGTCGCCGAGACGCTGAACCTGTCCGATCTGCGGGGCTACCGCACCGGCGGCACCGTGCACATCGTCGTCAACAACCAGGTCGGCTTCACCACGTCACCGGAGTTCTCGCGTTCGTCCGAGTACTGCACCGATGTGGCGAAGATGATCGCCGCGCCGATCTTCCACGTCAACGGCGACGACCCCGAGGCCTGCGCCTGGGTGGCTCAGCTGGCGGTGGACTTCCGTCAGAAGTTCCACAAGGACGTCGTCATCGACATGATCTGCTACCGCCGTCGCGGCCACAACGAGGGCGACGACCCCTCGATGACGCAGCCGGCGATGTACGACGTGATCGACACCAAGCGCAGCGTCCGCAAGAGCTACACCGAATCGCTCATCGGCCGTGGAGACATCTCGCTCAAGGAAGCCGAGGACGCACTCCGCGACTACCAGGGCCAGCTCGAACGCGTCTTCAACGAGGTACGCGAACTCGAGAAGTACACCCCGGAACCCAGCGAATCGGTCGAACTCGACCAGCAGTTGCCTGCCAAGCTCACCACGGCCGTCGACAAGGCAGTGCTGCACCGCATCGGCGATGCGCACCTCGACGTCCCCGACGGATTCAACGTCCACCCGCGCGTCAAGCCGGTGCTCGAGAAGCGTCGCGAGATGGCGCACGAGGGCAAGGTCGACTGGGCCTTCGGCGAGCTGCTGGCGCTCGGATCGCTGGTGGACGAGGGACGCAACATCCGCTTCTCCGGCCAGGACACCCGACGCGGCACGTTCACCCAGCGTCACTCGGTGATCATCGACCGCAAGACCGGTGCCGAGTACACCCCGCTGCAGAACATCGGCAGCGACAACCCCGGCAAGTTCATGGTCTACGACTCCGCCCTCAGCGAGTTCGCCGCAGTCGGCTTCGAGTACGGCTACTCCGTGGGTAACCCGGACGCACTGGTGATGTGGGAAGCGCAGTTCGGCGACTTCGTCAACGGCGCGCAGTCCATCATCGACGAGTTCATCTCGTCCGGTGAAGCCAAGTGGGGTCAGCTCTCCGACGTCGTGCTACTGCTGCCGCACGGCCACGAAGGCCAGGGTCCCGACCACACGTCCGGACGCATCGAACGCTTCCTGACGCTGTGCGCCGAGGGCTCGATGACCGTCGCACTCCCCTCGACCCCCGCGAACTACTTCCACCTGCTGCGCAGGCACGCGCGTGACGGCATCCGTCGCCCGCTGATCGTCTTCACCCCGAAGTCGATGCTGCGCAACAAGGCAGCGGTGAGCAACATCGAGGACTTCACCGACGGCAAGTTCCACTCGGTGTTCGACGAGCCCACCTACGACACCGGCACCGGTGACCGCAGCGCGGTCAAGCGAGTTCTGATGGTCAGCGGCAAGCTCTACTACGAGCTGCTCGCACGCAAGCAGAAGGACAACCGCGACGACGTCGCCATCGTCCGCATCGAGCAGCTCTACCCCGTGCCGGTCCGCCGCATCCGGGAAGCACTCGAAAGCTACCCGAACGCAACGGAATTCCGTTGGGTTCAGGAAGAGCCTGCGAACCAGGGTGCCTGGCCGTTCTTCGGTCTCGCGTTGCCCGAGCTCGTGCCCGAGAAGCTGGTCGGCATCAAGCGCATCTCGCGTCGCGCAATGTCCGCCCCGTCGTCGGGATCGAGCAAGGTGCACGCCGTCGAGCAACTCGAAATCATCGACGAGGCCTTCAACGCAGTCGGCGAAGGCTAGAAAATTCGACAACAACAGCGGCCCACTTCCTCGGAAGTGGGCCGCTGTTGTCGTTTCGGGGCTCCCCGCTCCGCGTCAATGGACCATCACATGCGTCTGAGCAGTGCAACGGTCCATCCACGCAGAGTCAGTGGCTGAGTGAATGGACCGCTGCATACGTCTGGGAAGTGCAAGGGTCCATTGACGCGTGCGGGCGGGGCGGGGGCGGGGCGACGGGGCGGGGGCCATCTACTGGATCAATGCGAGATTCAGTCGGTCGGACTGCAACAAAGGGACATTGATCCCAGCCGGGGCGGGCGTCGGGCGGGCGTCGGTCAGGCTGAGGCGTCGGCGTCGGTTCCCAGGAGTGCGGTGATCATTCCTGGTGCCAGTGCGACCGCGGGCAGAGCGTTGACGTTGAGGTCGATCAGTTCGTCGCGGCTCAGTTCGGGCGCGGTGAGCCAGTTGATCGTCGTTTCCTCGACGAATGCGATCCAGCCGCGGACGGCCAGCACGATGGTGGGGGTGACCTCGATGTCGAGTCCCCCGAGTTGCGCGACGGTTCGCTCGGCCATGGCGGAGCGGGTGTCCTCGAACACCGCGCGCATCTGCGGATCACCACTGGGAGTGCCGCGCAGGAGCGAGACGTACATCTGCCGCTTGTCGGTGACGTAATCGACGTAGTTCGCGATGGAGTCGCGCAAAATCTCGTACGGTGGCAACGACGGATCGGGTGCGGTGCGCTCGAGCATGACGCGCGAGGATTCACGCACGATTTCGAGGTGGAACTCCTGCTTGGAGGCGAAGTAGTGGAACAGAAGACCGCGGGAGACGCCTGCTTGGTCTGCGATGTCCTCGACGGAGATCTGTTCGAGGGGGCGGTCGGCGAGCATTTCGGTGCCGAGCTCGATCAGTTGCGCTCGTCGTTGCTGCGGACTGAGTCTGGTCCTCTTCGTGGTCGATGTGCCGGGGCTGTTCACGAACGCCATGCAACCACCCTACTGAATGTTAGTCAATAACTATTGACTCACACTCAATAAGCTTCTACGCTCCCCTACATGAGTCTTCCCGTAACAGATACTTCGGACCGTGCAACGACGCCGCGTCACGTCGATACGCTGATCATCGGCAGCGGATTCGCCGGCCTCGGTGCCGCGATCAAGCTGACGAAGGCAGGCAAGAAGGACTTCGTCGTCATCGAACGCGGCCACGATGTGGGTGGCACCTGGCGCGACAACACCTACCCCGGTGCCGCCTGCGACGTGCCGTCGCACCTGTACTCCTACTCGTTCGCGTTGAACCCGAACTGGACGCGTTCGTTCTCCACGCAGCCCGAGATCCAGAAGTACATCGCCGGGGTGGCGCGCAAGTACGGCGTGATGGACAAGCACGTGTTCGGCACGGATGTGACCTCGGCCCGCTGGAACGCCGAGTCCAACCGCTGGGACGTCGAGACCACCACGGGCAACTACACCGCGAAGATCGTCGTCTCCGCCGTCGGCGCGCTGTGTGAGCCGAACCTGCCCGACATCAAGGGAATTCACGACTTCAAGGGCGACGTCTTCCATTCGGCCCAGTGGAATCACGACGTCTCGCTCGCCGGCAAGCGCGTCGCCGTCATCGGTACCGGTGCGTCGGCGATCCAGATCGTGCCCGCCATCGCAGATCAGGTGAAGCACCTCGACGTGTACCAGCGCACCGCGCCGTGGATTCTTCCCCGCGCGGACCGCCCGTACACCAAGCTCGAGCGCTTCGCCTTCAAGCACGTTCCCGGATTCCAGCGTCTCTCCCGCACCGGCATCTACGCGATGCGCGAGACGCAGGTCGTCGGACTGGCGAAGGCTCCGGCCTTCATGAAGCCGCTGCAGTGGGCGTCGGAGAACCACCTGCGCACGCAGATCAAGGACAAGGCCCTGCGCGCGAAGGTCACGCCGAACTTCCGCATCGGCTGCAAGCGCATGCTGATCTCGAACGCGTACTACCCCGCGCTCGCCAAGAGCCACGTCGATCTCGTCACCGACGGCATCGCCGAGATCCGCGAGGGCTCCATCGTCACCAAGGACGGCACCGAACGCCCCATCGACGCGCTCGTCGTCGCCACCGGCTTCCACGTCACCGACTCCCCCGCGTACCACGGCATCACCGGCAAGGACGGCCGCACACTGGCCGAAACCTTCGAGGACGGCGGTCAGCAGGGCTACAAGGGCGCGGCCGTCGCGAACTTCCCCAACATGTTCTTCCTGGTGGGCCCCAACACCGGTCTGGGCCACACGTCGATGGTGTTCATGATCGAGTCGCAGATCAACTACCTGGTCGACGCGTTGAACACCATCGACAAGCACGACATCGGCACCATCGAGGTGCGCAAGGACGTGCAGGACGAGTACAACGTGACGCTGCAGGACCAACTCTCCAAGAGTGTCTGGATGAACGGCGGATGCGCCAGCTGGTACCTCGACAAGCACGGCAACAACACGACGCTGTGGCCGGGCTTCACCTTCGAGTTCCGCAGAATCACCAGGAACTTCGATCTCGATGCGTACCGTAGCGTCGCTACCGCAGACCTGCCCTCCGGACCGTCGGCGACCAACTCCGCCGGCAACAACACAGACAAGGTGTCCGCACGATGAGCACATTCACAGGCAAGGTGGCCGTCGTCACCGGCGCGGGCTCGGGAATCGGCCGCGCCCTGGCCCTCGAACTGGCCGGCCGCGGAGCGAAGTTGGCATTGTCCGACGTCGACACCGCCGGACTCGACGAAACGGTTCGACGAGTCGAGGCGTTGGGTGCCGAGGTCAAGTCGGATTTCTTGGATGTGTCCCAGCGGGAGACCGTGCTGGATTACGCCGAGGCCGTCGTTGCGCATTTCGGCAAGGTCAACCAGATCTACAACAACGCGGGCATCGCGTACCACGGTGACGTCGACAAGTCCTCGTTCAAGGACATCGAGCGCATCGTCGACGTCGATTTCTGGGGAGTCGTCAACGGCACCAAGGCATTTCTGCCCCACATTCAGGCCTCCGGCGACGGCCACATCATCAATATCTCCAGCCTCTTCGGCCTGCTCGCCATGCCGTCGCAGTCGGCGTACAACGCCGCGAAGTTCGCCGTCCGCGGGTTCAGCGAGTCGCTGCGCATGGAGATGTTGATCTCCAAGGCACCGGTGAAGGTGACCGTGGTGCACCCCGGTGGCATCAAGACCGCCATCGCCCGCAACGCCACGGTCGCCGAGAACTTCGATCAGGCCGACGTGGCCAAGTTCTTCGACAGCAAGCTCGCCAAGACCACCCCGATCGACGCTGCCAAGACCATTCTCAAGGGCGTCGAGAAGGGCAAGGGCCGGGTGCTCATCGGATCCGACGCCATCGCGCTCGATCTGTTGCAGCGCATCACCGGCTCGCGCTACCAGGGCCTGATCGCCGCGGTGTCCAAGCGCGCGCTGCCGCGAACGAAGAAGTAGGCGAGCCCGTGAAGTCCTTCTACGTTCCCCTGCCGATCGTCGCGGCAGCACTCAAGCCCTTCTATCGCCTGGCGCTGAATCCGCGTCTGTCGTTCCGAGCGCAGCGGGCCCTGCTCGAGGCGGCGGCTCCGGCGCAGACTCTTCCGCACGGAACCGTCGCGCAGAAGTTGACGCTCGCCGGACGGCGAGCGGAGCGCATCACCGTCGGGGCAACCGAACGCGACACCGCGATTCTGTACCTGCACGGCGGCGCGTACACGATCGGTTCGATCAACACGCACCGGTCGTTGGCGGCGCATCTGGCGCGGGAATCGGCCAGCGCCGTCTACGTGCTCGATTACCGGTTGGCCCCGGAGAACCCGTACCCGGCCGGTCTGGACGACGCTGTCGCGGCGTTCCGCGAGCTGGTCCGTGTTCACGGATTCACCGCGGACCGCATCGCCATCGCAGGCGATTCCGCCGGTGGAGGTCTGACGGTTGCCACCGCCAGGCGTCTGGTGGACGACGGCACCAGCCCGGCCGCCCTCGGCCTGATCTCGCCCTGGGTCGATCCCGGTGCACGCGACGCCGCCAAGGACCGCGATCTCGTGGTCAACACCGGCTGGTCGTACAGCTCGGCCGACGCTTATCTGGGCGCGGGCGATCCACTGGACCAAGGCTTCGCACCGCTGCTGGGCAACCTCGACGGGCTGCCTCCGATCGTCATGCACGTCGGCACCGACGAGGTGCTGTACGCGCAGATCACCGCCTTCGCGGACAAGCTGCGTCTGTCGGGCGTGGAGCTCGAGCACGTGGAGTACAAGAAGCTCTGGCACGTGGCCCATCTACAGGCGTCGATCCTGCGGGAGGCGGCTCAGGCCGTCCATCACATGGGCTCGTACCTGGGCCGCAAGGTCAGGGCAACGCAGACCGGCACAGTGTCACAGGTTGCGCTCACCGAGCCAGCGGCCGGCGACCTCGCCTGACGGAACGCCGTTGCGGACCTCGCCGATCATGTCGGCGAGGTCCGCAGTCGTCAGCTCCCCCGCCACCACCGAGAACGACCTCAGAGCACTCTCGCTGAGCACTCCGTCGACGTAGAGCGGAACCACGTTCTGCGCGGGATACACATGATCGTCGTCGGGCAGCGTGGTCAGATCCTTCGCCAACGGGCCGAACGAGGCGGTGCGAATCGCCAGTGCATCGACCTCCCCGGCGTTCAACCCGTCCACGGCGGACTGCCCATCGGCATACGGAGTGAAATCGGTGAACGACGCCCCCGTGAACGTGGGGCTCTTCGTGCCTTGCGCAAGGACGTCCATCGGATCGACCTGATCGTCCACGATTCCCACGGTCTTTTCCCCACGCCCCAGGAAGTCGGTCACCGTCTCGTCGCCCGATTCACTGTCCGACGCCACCGCAATGGCAAGTCGATCCTCGGCGGTGGCGTAATCCCCCACCGACAACCCGGCCGGCAGTGATCGGTTCAGTTCGGTGTACACGTCCTCGGCCTCGGTTGCCGCAGACAGAGTGTCGAAGGTGCGCAGCAGCTCTCCGGTGAGATCGGGAACCATCGTCACCTCCCCGCGGTCCAGCGCCGCGAGGTAGTCGGCCCGGTCTCCCAGGTCGTCCTTCACCTCGACGTCCGCTCCCGTCGACCGCAGTCCACCGGCGTAGATCTGTGCGAGCAGACGCGACAGATCCGAGCTGCCTGCTCCGACGACGACGGCCGCGCCGGCAGGGTCGGTCGACGCGCCCGCACTGCAACCGCCGACCAGTCCGGCGATCGACATCACCAGGGCTGCTGCCAGAACCGACGATCGCACTGTCATTTTCTCCTGTTCACTGCCCGGGTGGTTTACCGATCTCGGCCGCGGGGCACTAGTGCGAACGAGACGGTAGTCGAACCAACCTTATGGGCACGCTGAATTCGACTACCATCCCGAGCAGCCCGAGTCCTGGTTTCGACGATGCCCCCGCAGCCCGGTGGCGGCGATCGGAGATGGGTAGGACTGTGCCCGAACCGATGGAAGGACACCATGACCACCTCCCGAATCACGCGCGCGTTCTCCGCTCCGAGGGCAGTGGCCGCCGTAGCCGCACTCGCCCTCTCGGTCACCGCTCTGACCGCCTGCGGCGGAAATTCGGATCCACTGTCCAGCGGTGGCGGCGAGAGCAACAGCGACACCAACTCGATCATCATCGGCTCGGCCAACTTCCCCGAGTCCGAGACCGTGGCGAACATCTACGCCGAGGCTCTGCGCGCCAACGGTTTCGAGGTGAGCACCAAGCTCAACATCGGCAGCCGTGAGGCCTACATTCCGGCAGTGCGAGACGGGTCGATCGACCTGATCCCCGACTACACCGGCAACCTGCTGCAGTACTTGGACGAATCCGCGACCGCCACGTCCTCCGAGGACGTCCTGGCCGCACTGCCCGCGGCTCTGGGCGACGACCTCACCGTGACAGCGCAGGCACCGGGCGAGGACAAGGACGCCGTCGTCGTCACGCGCCAGACCGCCACCGAGCGCAACCTCACCACCATCGGCGACCTCGCCCCGTTCTCCTCCGAGGTGACCTTCGCCGGTACCCCGGAATTCCAGGAACGCGTCGGCGGCCTGCCCGGTCTGCGAGACAAGTACGGTCTGGACATCTCGCCCGGCAACTACATCCCGATCTCCGACGGCGGCGGCCCGGCGACGGTCGAGGCCCTCGTCTCCGGACAGGTCGTCGCAGCGGACATCTTCACCACCGCGCCCTCGATCGCACAGAACGATCTGGTCGTCCTCGAGGATCCGGAGAACAACTTCGCTGCCCAGAACATCATTCCGGTGCTGCGTACGGCCAAGCAGTCCGACAAGCTCACTCAGGTGCTCGACGCCGTGTCGGCGCAGATCACCACCGAGGAGCTCATTGCGCTGAACACGCGAGTGTCCGGTGACGAGAAGGTCGAGCCCGCGGCAGCAGCAGCGGATTGGGTCCAGGACAAGGGTCTGGATCAGCCGGTCAGCTGATGATCACCTTCGAGAGCATCAACAAGACGTATCCGGACGGCACCACGGCCGTCGACTCGCTGGACCTGGTGATCGAGCCACACTCGTTCACCGTGTTCGTGGGGCCGTCCGGCTGCGGCAAGACCACCTCGATGCGGATGATCAATCGCATGATCACGCCCACCTCGGGCGTCATCACCGTCGACGGGCGCAACATCGCCGACATCGACGCGGTGAAGCTGCGCCGCGGCATCGGCTACGTCATCCAGAGTGCCGGGTTGCTGCCGCACCGCACCGTCGTCGACAACGTCGCCACGGTGCCGGTACTCAACGGCGAATCGCGTCGCGCAGCACGCACAGCCGCGCTCGACGTTCTCGAGCGCGTCGGCCTGGACCCGGCATTCGCCTCGCGCTACCCGGCGCAACTGTCCGGCGGGCAGCAACAGCGTGTGGGCGTCGCCCGGGCGCTTGCCGCAGACCCGCCGATCCTGCTGATGGACGAGCCCTTCAGCGCGGTCGACCCGGTGGTTCGGGAAGAACTGCAGATCGAGATGCTGCGACTGCAGGCCGATCTGAAGAAGACGATCGTGTTCGTCACCCACGACATCGACGAGGCCGTACGGCTCGGTGATCGCATCGCCGTGTTCGGACCCCAGGGCCGATTGCAGCAGTACGACAAGCCGGAGACCGTACTCGCCTCACCGGCAACGTCTTTCGTGGCGTCGTTCGTCGGTCGCGATCGTGGCTACCGCGGCCTGTCGTTTCGGTCGGCACAGTCGGTGACCATGCACCCCATCCATACGGCGACGCAGGACGAGATCCACGGTCTGAGGCTGGACCAGGGGCAGTGGGTCCTCGTCGTCGATGGGCAGCGCCGTCCACTCGGATGGATCGACGCGACCGGAGTCGAGAAGGTGCGCGAAGGCCGGAGCATCGACGAGAGCACGGCGGCGGGCGGCTCCCTGTTCCTCGAGGGCGGCGATCTGCGTCAGGCACTCGACTCGGCGATCTCCTCGCCGTCGGGAATCGGTGTCGCGGTCGATGCATCCGGGGCGGCCGTGGGTAGCGTCGACGGGGCGGAGATACTCGAAAACCTTGCCGCACAACGCAAGTCGGAGGACTCCGAACGCAACCGGCACCACTTCCTCGCTACCGGGGACAACGAACAGTGACCTGGCTGCTGGACAACTTCGATGTGGTTCTCGGCTACACGAAGACGCACCTGTATCTCTCGCTCGTCCCGCTGCTCATCGGACTGTTGATCGCCATCCCGTTGGGTACCGTCATTCGCAACACCCGTTGGGTTCGCCGAATCACGCTGACGGTGGCCAGTATTGCGTTCACGCTTCCGTCGCTGGCCTTGTTCGTCACCATCCCCGCGATCGTCGGTCTTCCCGTTCTCGATCCGTTGAACGTGGTGATCGCGCTGGCGGTGTACTCGACCGCGCTGCTCGTGCGCGCAGTACCCGAGGCACTCGATTCGGTGCCGTTCGCCGTGGTCGATTCCGCCGAGGCGATGGGCTACTCGACACTGCGGAGAGCAGTGACCGTCGAACTGCCACTGGCACTTCCGGTACTCATCGCCAACATCAGGGTCGTCGCGGTCACGAACATCTCGTTGGTCTCGGTGGGCTCGGTGATCGGCATCGGCGGCCTCGGCCAGCTGTTCACCCAGGGCTACCAGCGTGACTATCCCGATCAAATTTTCGCGGGCATCATCTCGATCGTGTTCCTGGCGTTGATCTTCGACGCGGCCCTGTACCTGCTGGGGCGTCGACTCACCCCATGGACGCGGCTGAGCACAGGCTCGTCGAAGAAGAAGGCACGCGCATGAATCTCTTCTCCGAGGCGTTCTCGTACATTCTCGACGGCGGAAATTGGGCCGGTCCCACGGGAATCGGCGCACGGCTGATCGAACACATGTGGTACAGCCTGTTGGCAGTGTTGCTCTCGGCTGCCGTCGCGGTTCCGGTCGGACTGCTCATCGGTCACCTGCGCCGCGGTGAAGCCGTCATCGTCGGGCTCGTCAACGCATTGCGGTCGCTGCCGACCCTCGGCATTCTCGTCTTTCTGGTTCTGGTGATCGGGTTGGGCCTGATCCCGCCGATCATCGCGCTGGTACTGCTGGGCATTCCTCCGCTGTTGGCCGGCACGTACTCCGGCATCGCGAACGTCGACGCCAACGTCGTCGACGCCGCCCGCGCGATGGGGATGACCGAAACCCAAGTGCTGTTTCGCGTCGAGATCCCCAACGCTCTGCCCCTGATCCTCGGCGGGTTGCGCAACACCACACTGCAGATCATCGCCACCGCGACCATCGCGGCCTACGTCAACCTCGGCGGGCTCGGCCGCTACATCTTCGACGGGCTCGCGCTCTACGACTACGGCCGCGTTCTGGTCGGCGCGATCCTGGTGGCGCTGCTGACCCTGATCGTCGACGGTCTGCTCGCCCTCGCGGTGTGGACGTCCGTCCCGGGAACCGGTCGCCTACGGCGGATGCCGACCGGACTCGCGAAGGTCTGACTCGTCCCACGACGAAAGACACCGGCGAACCGCAGGCCCGAGTGGGGGCCGGGTTCGCCGGTGTTTTCTTTCCGTTTTCCTACGCGACGCCCTCGGCTCGCGCTGCTGCCGCAACTGCGTCCGCAACGGCCGGGGCGACACGAGGATCGAGTGGGCTGGGCACGATTTTGTCCGCAGCCAACTCGTCGCCGAGAACCGAGAGGATTGCCTCGGCAGCGGCGAGCTTCATGCCTTCGGTGATGCGGCGGGCACCTGCGTCGAGCGCGCCCTTGAACACACCGGGGAAGGCGAGAACATTGTTGATCTGGTTCGGGAAGTCGCTGCGTCCGGTTGCCACGATGGCGGCGTACTTCCTCGCCACCTCCGGATGGATCTCCGGATCCGGGTTGGACAGCGCGAACACGATGGAGTCCGGGGCCATCGAGGCTATGTAGCTCTCGTCGACCTTGCCCGCGGACAGACCGAGGAACACGTCGGCTCCGGCCAGGGCGTCGACCGCTCCGCCGGCCAGTGCACGGGGGTTGGTGCGCGCAGCGAGGTCGGCCTTGACGCTGGTGAGATCCTGGCGATCGGAAGAGACGATCCCCCGCGAGTCCAGCACCACCACGTCCCGGATGCCGGCCAGGAGGAGCATGTTGGCGCACGCCACACCTGCTGCCCCGGCTCCGGAGATGACGACCTTCAGTTCGGAGGTGCTCCGGCCCTGCACCTTCGCAGCCCCGTTGAGCGCGGCGAGGACGACGATGGCGGTGCCGTGTTGGTCGTCGTGCATCACCGGGCATTCGAGCGCCTCGATGACGCGGCGTTCGATCTCGAAGCAGCGCGGTGCCGAGATGTCTTCGAGGTTGACGGCACCGAAGCTGTGCCGCATCCGCACGATGGTCTCGACGATCTCGTCGACGTCGTTGGTGTCGAGCACGATCGGGATGGAGTCGAGACCCGCGAACTTCTTGAACAGTGCGGCCTTGCCTTCCATCACCGGCAACGACGCGCGGGGACCGATATCGCCCAGGCCGAGCACTGCGGAACCGTCGGAGATGACGGCGACGAGGCGATCGGTCCAGGTGTATCGCTTGGCCAGCGCGGGTTCGGCGGCGATGGCGCGGCTGACCTGGGCCACTCCGGGAGTGTAGGCGATCGAGAGATCGCGCTGGGTCTCGAGCGGCGCTGCCAACTCGACCGACAGCTTCCCGCCGAGGTGCCCGGCGAAGATCTCCTCGTCGGTGATTCCGGCGGGAAGGGCCGGCGTTGTGGGTGTTGCTGCGGTGTCTTCGACTGCCGTCACGGTGAAAGCTCCTCGCACTGTCGACCTCGACCGGCGAGGCGACGAAATGTCAACGAAGTGAGTAGTGGAAATGAGGGCCGTCGGAGTGCGCCAGTGCTGGCTGCAAACTGCCGAGAGCGTATCTCGCATGTGAGGCGGGTGCGCCTGCACGATCAGCGATGGGCTGTAGCCCTGTCGGTGCCCCAGTGTGCCACATCGCCACCCCACCTGACCACAGAGTCAGAACGGAGCAGATCTCGGTGCCAGCACTGCTTCTACTGCCACCACTGTTCTACTGCCACCACTGTGTCCACAGGACGAGGCCGGTGGCGACGAAGACCACGATCGCCCCGAGAACGGCCGAGAATCCGCGACGGTGATCGGTGACGCGCTGCGCGAACACGGCAACGATCGCGGCGACGATGTGTGCGGCGACCGAGAGACCACCAGGACCGGGGAATCCGCGGGAGTGCCCCAGATACTGCGTGACGGCGACGCCGATGGCGAGCACCACCAGTCCTGCGGTGACGATGCCGCTGAGCCCGCGCAGGAATCGGAGCCCGAACGATCCCCCGGTCATCCGCCGGCCACGAATCCGCGAACAGAATCCGCGATCAGCTGCACCGCGATGGCGGCGAGCAACAAGCCGGCGATGCGGGCCAACAGCGAGATGCCGCCCTCTCCGAGGAGCCGGATCAGCGCCGTCGAGAACCGCAGCACCAGGAAGAACAGCACGTGAATGGTGATGATGCCCAACGCAATTGCCAGGAACGAACCGACGTCACCGTCGGCCTGGCTGACGTAGACGATCACCGCGGCAATGGCACCGGGGCCGGCCATGAGCGGAGTCCCGAGCGGCACGAGCGCGACGTTGACGTCCTCCGCGGCGGTGTCTCCGCCCGCGCCCTTTCCGGTGAGCAGTGACAACGCGATGAGCAGCAGCAACAACCCACCTGCGCCCTGCAGTGCCGGAATGCCGATGTGCAGGTAGCTCAGGATCGCCTGGCCGCCGATCGCGAACACCGAGATGACGGTCAGCGAGACGGCGGGAGCCTGCCACGCGGCCTTGTTGCGTTCTTCTTTGCTCTTGCGGCCCACCAGCGACAGGAACACCGGGATCGCGCCCGGTGGGTCCATGATGACGAACAGGGTGATGAGCACCGTCAGGTAGAGCGTCACGTCGAATGTCATGGGCGTGCCGCCGCTACGAGACGGTCGTATTGCTCTGGGGCCGTAGTGTATTCGCCCAATTTCACCGTCTTGTTGGTGCCGTGGTAGTCCGAGGATCCGGTGACGATCAGGTCCAGTTCGGCAGCGAGATCGGCCATCACCGCGGTGTCCTGCGGCGAGTGGTCCATGTGATGCACTTCCACTCCCCCGAGACCGCGCGCTGCGAGTTCGCGAATGTGATCGAGGTCGAGGATGCGACCGCGGGCACGAGCTCTGGCGTGCGCGAGCACACTGACACCGCCTGCCGCGGCGATCATGTCCACCGCGACCTCGAGGGGAGTGTCGACCTTCTCGACGTAGTACTTGCCGCTCGTCGCCAACGGACCGGCGAACGCGGCGTCCATGTTCGGAACGTAACCGGCATCGATCAGCGCGCGGCCCAGGTGCGGTCGTCCGGCTGCCGCTCCGGCCGAGGCCAGCACCGCGTCGGGATCGATGGGCAGACCGTCCGCCGCCATCTTCTCGGCGATGGCACGCAATCGAGTGACCCGCTCGCCGCGCAACCGTGCGCGCTCTCCCGCGAACGCCTCGTTCGCGGGGTCGAACAGATACGCGAGCAGATGCACAGGAACCGGCTCGCCGTCCTCGCCTCGCCCGGTGCAGGAGAGTTCCATGCCGCGCACGAGCGTGAGGCCGGACGGCAGTGCGGCGGCCGCTTCGTCCCACCCCGAGGTGGTGTCGTGATCGGTCAGAGCCACCACCGACAGTCCCGCCTCGGCTGCGGCGCGGACCAGCTCGGCCGGGCTGTCGGTGCCGTCGGACGCCGTCGAGTGGGTGTGGAGATCGATGAGCACCTGCACAGTGTTCCAGGCCCACTCCGTCGTCGTTTTGCTGGCGTACGATTGCCCGCCATGCCGTCCCTTCCACCACGCCCGTCGCTGCCGTCGCTGCATCGACGTTCGGCCAAGGCCGGTCCCGAGCCGATACCGCGCATTCCGGTGCCCACGGCCCGGGCGATCGTCGACTGCGCGGTCTACGTCGACGGGACTCGACTGCCCGGGAGATTCACGCACACCTCGGCCATCGCGGAGGTCCGTGCCCGCGGCGAGGGATTCGTGTGGGTCGGTCTGCATGCACCCGACGAACACCAGATGAGCGCGATCGCCCAGTGTTACGGCCTGCACGAGCTGATGGTCGAGGACACCGTGCACGCCCATCAGCGGCCCAAGCTCGAGCGCTACGACGACGTCGCATTTCTGGTGCTGCGCACGGTGAAGTACGTCGAGCACGAGTCGGTGACGACCGCCAACGAGATCGTCGAGAGCGGCGAGATCATGGTGATGGTCGGCCGCGACTTCGTCATCACCGTTCGGCACGGGGAGCATTCGGGGTTGGCCGGCGTGCGTCAGCGCCTCGAAGCGAACCCGGAACAGCTCGCACTCGGCCCCTCGGCGGTGCTGCACGCGGTGGCCGACCACGTCGTCGACGAGTACCTCGCGGTGACCGACTCGATCGAGCGAGACGTCGACGGCATGGAAGGGGAAGTCTTCTCGCCGCACCACCACGTGCCCATCGAGAACATCTACCTCCTCAAGCGGGAGGTCGTCGAGCTGCGCCGGTCGGTGACACCGCTGTCCACGCCGTTGGCGCGTCTGGTGCAGGAGCCGAGCGTCCCCAAGGCGGTGCGACGCTACCTGCGCGACGTGCAGGACCATCACACAACCGTCGCCGAACGTATCTCCGAGTACGACGAGGTGCTCAGCTCGTTGGTCGACGCCGCGCTGGCGCGAGTGACGATGCAGCAGAACCTGGACATGCGCAAGATCTCGTCGTGGGTGGCGATCGCCGCTGTGCCGACGATGGTCGCGGGCATCTACGGGATGAATTTCGACAACATGCCCGAGTTGCACTGGACGTACGGCTATCACCTGATGGTCGCGGTCGTGTTGTGCGTGTGTATCGGACTGTGGCGGACGTTCCACAAGAACGACTGGCTCTAGCGACCTTTCGGAGATTGGACAACGTCCAACAGAGTCCGACGGTCGTTGGTGATTACCCCGACCCCTTCCGGGTCACGATCCCGTCGGTCCTGACCGGATGAGACTGCAGAAGCCCTGCATCCTCGTCCGGAAGGGATCGATGAGAATCCGCTCACTGGTACTGGCCGTCGCGATCATGACCGTCTGCGCACCGGGTACAGCGCATGCCGGGTCGAACCCCGATCTCGGTCCCGTGCTCACCGTCGCTCCGGCCGCCCTCGACCACGCCCTCACGTGCACCCCCGATCTGCCCGACGCCACCCGCGATCCGGTCCTGCTCACCCCGGCCTTCGCCACCGATCAGCAATCGTTCGGTTGGAACTATCTGCAGTCACTGCCCGCCGCTGGGATACCGGTGTGCAGCCTCTCGCTTCCCGACGAGGGCTACGGAGACCTTCAGGTCGCCGCCCAGTACGTGGTGCATGCGGTCCGCACCATGGCAGCCGACAGCGGTCGCCAGGTCGTCCTGATGGGTCACCAGCACGGTCCACTCGACGAGCTGTGGGCGTTGAAATTCTGGCCGGATCTGCCCGCGCTGGTATCGGATTTCATCTCGCTCGCCACCCCGTACAACGGCACCGACTCGGCGCGCTCGGGATGCGACGACTCGCAGGAGTGCCCGCCGGCGAACTGGCAGATCGCCACCGGATCGAAGTTCCTCACCGCGCTGGCGGCGCGTCCGTTGCCCGCGGGGCCCAGTTACACCTCGATCTACACGACATTCGACCAATTGATCTATCCACAACCGCACGCCAGCACCCTCGCCGGGGCCGCGAACATCGCCGTCCAGGACGTCTGCCCGCTCCGGCCCGTCGAACACTTCAACATCATCGGCGACAACGTCGCCTTTCACCTCGTCCTCGACGCGCTCGAACACGACGGACCTGCTGTGCGCGAACGCATCTCGGACGACCTGTGTTTCACCACCACGATGCCGAACCTGCGTTACGACGCAGATGCCGCGATCACCGGACTGAAGTACCTGGCCGAGGTGCCTCTGCACCTCATCTTCGATTCCGTCACTGCCGAACCGGAATTGGCGTCCTACGCGCGATGACTTCTCGTCAGAGACTGGCCGCAGATCGATTCGGATCGCGCACGTCGATCCCTGCCTCGGTCCAGGCCTCCCGCAGGGCCGCTGCACCGCGTAGACGCACCCACGCGGCCTCGGTGCCGGTCAACGGTACGGCGGCCAGAAAGCGAACCGGGTCGTAGGGCTCGGGCAGCGTCAGATCGGCGATATCGCTCTCGCCCAGCAGCACCGCGGTGAACGGCGCGTTGGTCCACAGCGGCTCGCCCAGGTCGAGCAGCGCGTCCTCGACGAGCACGACGCCCTCCACCGCGGGAGAGGCAGCGAGCACGGCCAGGGACTTGTGCACGCCCGACGCCACGCCTGCCCCACCGCGCAGAGTCAGCACCAGTTCGGCTCGGGGGCCGCGCGAGGGATCGGCGACGAGTTCGTTGGGGTCGGCCATGGGGTGACGAGAACAGCCGAGACTGACGTACCGGACCACGTCGGAGTCCGCGCCGAATCTCAGCACGTCCAGTGACTCGAGGCCGAGGAACGTCACCGACGCCGACGACGGATTCTCGTCGCCGATCTCGGTCACCAGATGTGCGCGTACCGCTTCGATGACACTGTCGCTCACCTGACCCATCCAACACCACCGATGCCCGAGAAGTCCGTTCGGAGGTACCACCGCACCGGAGGTGGGTACCGTCGTACCCGTGGTCTCCGTTCTCGCAGTTGCCGACGAAACGATCGAATCCCTGTGGAGTCCGCAGGTGAAGTCGCTCGGAGTCGACCTGATTCTCGGCGCGGGCGACCTCCCGTTCGATTACCTCGAGTACCTCACCGACGCGCTGAACGCACCGTGTGTGTTCGTGCCGGGCAATCACGACGCGGACCTCACCGGATACTCGGCCGGGCGCGCCGGGTGGATGCGTGCCGGGCTGCCCGCCACCTGGCCCGGACCGGTCGGTGCCGTCAACGTCGATCGTCGCATCGTGTCGGCGGCAGGCCTGCGGATCGCCGGTCTCGGCGGGTCCATCCGCTACAACGGTGGGCCCAATCAGTGGACCCAACGGCAGCAGCGACGTCGATCACGAACCCTGACCCGGACGTTCGCGTGGCATCGCAACGTGCGCAAGGACCTTCGGCCCGTCGACATTCTGCTCACCCACAGTCCTCCGCTCGGCGTCGGCGACGACACCGACCCGGCGCACATCGGTTTCGACTGTCTGGACGAGGTGACGCGTCGACTCTCCCCACAGTTGTTGTTGCACGGCCACATTCATCCGCACGGTCACACCCCGGACGATCTGACCCTGCACGGCGCGGCGGTGATCAACACCGTCGGATACACCCTCCTCGAGATCGAACCGGGCGGCGAGAGACCGGATTTCGAGACACCCAAGATCGTGAGGCGCAGACATGGCACGTGACACCGGATTTCCGGCCGCCGATGCGGAGAACGACTTCACCCGCCAACGCCGCCGCGCCGACGTCGCACGTCTGGTCGGGTGGCTGCGTCGTCAACCCGACGACGTCAACACCATCCTGCCGTTCGACGAGGTGGTCGCCGCCCTCGGCAAGGTGGGCGAGCGTCACCTCGGCCTGCAGGTCATCCGCGTCGAGACCATCGTCGGCAGTGTCGATCGCACGCGCGATTTCGATCGATTCTTTCGGCCGACGTCGGCGCGCATCCGCGAACGCTGGCAGCGACTCGCGGCTGCTCAGCGCCGCGGCGAGGCGATGCCGCCCATCCAGGTGTACCGCATCGGTGGCATGCACTTCGTCGTCGACGGGCACCATCGAGTCTCCATCGCCTTCGCGATGCACCGGACGTCGATCGACGCCGTGGTCACCGAGATCATCACGCGCATCTCCCCCGAGGGCATCACCCGACGTGGCGATCTGCTGATCAAGGATCACCGGCGCATCTTCCTCAGTCGTGTCCCGTTGGTGGGCAAGGCACGCGAGGCCGTTCAGGTGACCGATCCGTTCGATTACGCCCAGCTGAGCGAATCGGTGGAGGCATGGGGCTTCCGGTTGATGCAGGAGGTCGGTGAATTCGTCGACCGCGGTACCGTCGCGCGGCGCTGGTTCGGTGAGGAATACCTCCCGGTGGTGCGCATGGTGCGCGCAGCAGAGATCCTCGAGGACCGCACCGACGCCGAGGCGTACCTCTGGATGAGCCGGGAGCGTTACCGGCTGGTGCGCGAACACGTGTGGAACGACGAGATCGTCAGCGAACTGCGACAGAAGGCGCTGGGCAAGCCCACTCGCCCGCAGTGACACGGTGCCGTCGTCGGGGCCCGCTTCCCTCGTTCGGCGATATCTGATAATCACTTAGATGCATTCAACAATTTATTTGCGTCGGTTCTAGTGCATTTTCGACAGGTAACGAGGTAGTTCTTCCATGTCCACCCGCCGCATACTGCTGCCCGGACTCTGTTTCATCGTCATGACTCTCGCCGTTCTGCAGACGATGGTCGTCCCCATCGTCGGAACCATCGGCACCCAACTCGGCGTCAGCACCACGGCCGCCGGTTGGGTACTGACGGGCAACCTCCTCGCAGCGGTCATTGCCACCCCCGTCATCGGACGACTCGCCGACCTGCACGGCAAGCGTCCGGTGCTCATCGGTGTACTCACCGTCGTCCTCGCCGGGTCCTTGCTCGCAGCCCTGACGCACTCGCTGCTCTGGTTGATCGTCGGTCGCGTCCTGCAGGGAGTGTCCTATGCCCTGTTCCCCATTGCGCTGGCCGTACTGCGCGACGAGATGCCCCCACGAAAGCTCGTCGGCTCGATGGCCGTCCTGTCCGGGACACTGGGCGTCGGCGGCGGCTTCGGACTGGTACTGACCGGGTTGCTCACCGCCAACGGAGCCGACTACCACCGCGTGTTCTGGCTCACTGTCGTGTTCGTCGTGCTGGCCCTCGCGATCGCCTGGTTCGGCGTGCCCGCGCGACCGAAGACAAGCGGTGGCACCGTCGACTGGTGGGGTGCCGCAGGACTCGCCGTGACCCTCCTGCTCCTGTTCCTCGCGCTGACGCAAGGCCGCACCTGGGGCTGGGGTTCGGTGGCCACCATCGGCTGCGCCCTCGCCGGTGTACTGACGGGAACGCTCTGGTGGCTGCTCGAGAAGCGCACCGCCGAACCGTTGGTCGCGCCCCGAATGCTCACCCACGGTCCGCTGCTCGCCACCAACGTCGCCACCGTGTTCGTCGGTATCGGGATGTTCGTCAACTTCCTCGCCTGCTCGTACTTCGTACAGACACCACGAGCTGTGGCGGGCTACGGCTTCACCGCCAACGTTCTCGAGGCGAGCGTGGTCTACCTGCTACCCGGTGCGGCGGTCGGTGTGGTTGCGGCCGTCCTCAGCGGTCGTCTCATCCGGTCCTTCGGGCCGCGTCGAGTTCTGATCGCAGGTGCGGTGATCGGGCTGGTCGGCTTCGTGTTCGTCGCGCTGGCTCACGATCACACCTGGCAACTGATCACCGCCGGTGTGGTCATCAACGTGTTCGTCAGTCTCGCGTTCGCTGCCCTGCCCAACCTGCTCATGGCCGAGGTCGATGCAGCGGACACCGGAGTGGCCAACAGCGTCAACTCGATCGTCAGAACCGTCGGCACGTCGATCGCAAGCGCAACACTGTCCACCGCACTGGCCATGTTCGCCATCGACGGGACCGGGGTCGCCCGTGAAATCGTCTACACCGCGGCCTTCGCCGCCGGTGCGGTGGCCTGTCTCGTCGTCGGACTGGCGGCCCTGGCCATCAAGAGCACTCCGACCACCGGCGAATCGGTGGTCGGCGGCCGCAGCGAACCGGCCGTTCCGGCTGGCAGTACTGCCAGGTCTGCACCGACGACCTGACCACCGCCCGTGCTGCGACCAGGGAAGACGCACGAAATCTCGGGCGACGCTCCTTGGCAGAAAGCTCGTAATGTGCTGGGAGGTAGCAGTTTTCCCTGTCGCGGGCCCATCGTGTCGACCTAACGTCGGAGAAGTACGAACACCGACGAAAGGGAACACATGAACACCCGAAAGATTCTCACCCGCGCAGCAGTGACCGGGGCTCTGGTGGCCGTTCCTCTGGTGGCGATGGCAGGCACCGCGTCGGCCGATCCACTGTGGACGGATCGGGGCGACAATCACACCCGATACGACGACAACCGAAACGACGGGCCGAACCAGTTCGAGCTCCCCGAGCTGTTCCCCCAGGCACCGGCACCGCAGCTGCAGAACCCGGCACCGAACGTGGTGCCGTTCAACTTCTTCCAGGGCTACCAGCTGCCGAGCACCGGCTCTGCGTTCTGAGCCTGCGGCATGTGCGCGGAACTTCGTAGCCCACTACGAGTTTCCGCGCACATGCGCGCAGCGCTCTACAGCGTCAGGTTCGCACCCGAGGCCTGGTCGAACACCGAGATCTTCGCCGGGTCGAACCACAGTTCCACCTGACCACCCTCGGCGGCCTTGGATTCGGCGGCCAGGCGCGCAACCACCTGTGCGCCACCGAGATCGGCGATACCAGCGTCGGCTGCGAGCTCCTGCAGCTCGCTGGATTCGACGCGGGCACCCTTGAGCGTGAAGTAGACGTACTTGTCGCTACCCATCGACTCGAGTACGTCGACGGTGGCGGTGAAGGTGGCACCGCTCATCTTCTGGTATCCGTCGATCAGGGCTGCGTCCTCGAAGTGCTCGGGGCGGATGCCGACGACGACCTCGCGACCCGGGTTCTTGGCCTTGATCGCGTCCATCCGCTCGAGCGGGATGTCGATCTCACCGAGCGCGGTCGACACTCCGTTCGCGGTGAGCTGTCCGGGAACGAAGTTCATCGAGGGCGATCCGATGAAGCCGCCCACGAACAGGTTTCGCGGCTTGTCGTAGAGCTCCTGTGGCGAACCGATCTGCTGCACCAATCCGCCGCGCAGCACCACGACGCGATCGCCGAGGGTCATGGCCTCGGTCTGGTCGTGCGTGACGTACACGGTGGTGGTGCCGAGCCGCTTCTGCAGACGTGAGATCTCGGCGCGAGTCTGCACGCGCAGCTTCGCGTCGAGGTTGGACAGCGGCTCGTCCATCAGGAACGCACTGGGGGTACGAACGATGGCGCGGCCCATGGCAACTCGCTGACGCTGACCGCCGGAGAGGTTCGCCGGCTTGCGGTCGAGGTGCTGACTGAGGTCGAGGATCTTCGCTGCCTCTTCGACCTTGCTGTTGATCTCCGACTTCGAGAGCTTCGCGAGCGTGAGAGGGAAGGCGATGTTCTGCCGCACCGTCATGTGCGGATACAGCGCGTACGACTGGAACACCATCGCGATGTCGCGATCCTTCGGTGCCTTCTCGTTGACGCGCTCCCCCGCGATGCGCAGCTCGCCGGACGAGATGTCCTCTAGACCGGCGATCATGTTGAGCGTCGTGGATTTTCCGCAACCGGACGGGCCGACGAGAATGATGAATTCGCCGTCGGCGATGGTGATGTCGACGTCGCTGACGGCAGCCGCGCCGTCGGGGTAGAGCTTGGTGACTTTGTCGAGAACGATTTCGGCCATGACGGTTATCCCTTCACTGCGCCGGACGTCAAGCCCGCCACGATACGTCGTTGGAAGAAGAGCACGAAAATGATGATCGGGATCGTGATGACGACTGCTGCCGCCGCGATCGATCCCGTTGGCTCCTCGAACTGAGAGCTACCGGTGAACTGCGAGATGGCCGCCGGGACGGTGACCGAACGTTCCGTCGCCGTCAACGAGATGGCGAGCAGGAGGTCGTTCCAGGCGAAGATGAACACCAGAATGGCGGCGGTGACGATGCCGGGTGCGGCCAGCGGGGCGATGACCTTGCGGAACGCCTGTGCCGGCGTCGCGCCGTCCATCTTCGCTGCCTTCTCCAGCTCCCACGGAATCTCGCGGAAGAACGCCGACAGGGTGTAGATCGCCAACGGCAACGCGAAGGTGATGTACGGAATGATCAGCCCCGGCCAGGTGTCGAACAGTCCCAGCGAGCGGGAGATGTCGAACAGCGGTGTCACCAGGGAGATCTGGGGGAACATCGCAATGAGCAGCGCTGCACCGACCAGAGCCTTCTTTCCCGGAAAGTCCAGACGCGCAACGGCATACGCGGCCATCGTGCCGATCACCACGGCGATCACGGTGGTGATCAGTCCGATACCGATCGAGTTGACCAACGCCGAGGTGAACTGATTGGTCGAGAAGATGCCCTTGTAGTTGTCGAAAGTGATCGAACGAGGAATGAAGTTGCCGTCGGCGATGGTGGCCGTCGACTTGAACGAGAGGCTGATGATCCACAGCAGTGGAACGAGTGCGTAGAGCAGGACGAGGACGTTGACGACCGTCCAACCGACCTTCTTGCGAGGCGTAACAGTGGTCATTACTTGCGGCCTCCGTCGTCGGATCCCGGTGCCGATGCACCGAACAACTTGATGAACACGAACGCGATGATCGCGACGCAGAAGAAGATCAGAATGCTGATCGCCGACCCGAGCCCGAGGTTGAACGCACCGAACAGGTTGTTGTAACCGAGAATCGAGACCGATCCGGTTTCGTTGCTACCGCGGGTGAGGACGTAGATGTTGTCGAAGATGCGGAACGCGTCGAGGGTGCGGAAGAGCACCGCGACGAGAATCGCCGGCTTCATCAACGGAATCGTGATGCGCATCAGCCTGGTCCACGCACCCGCTCCGTCGACCTCGGCCGCCTTGAGCAGATCGTCGGGCACCAGCGCCAGGCCTGCCAGCAGAAGCAGCGCCATGAACGGCGTCGTCTTCCAGACCTCGGCCAGTACGACGATCGCCAGTGACGGGAACTGCTCGGTGAGCGGAGCACTACCGTCGGGCAGCAGATTGGCGAGATAGCCCGTGCCGGGGGTCCACGCGTAGTACCAGCTGTACGCGGCGGCGACGGTCACGATGCCGTACGGGATGAGCACCACGGTGCGTACGAGTCCGCGACCGAAGATGGTGCGGTGCATGACCAGAGCCACGGCCAGGCCGAGGATGAACTCGATGATCACCGAGATGATCGTGATGCCTGCCGTCACACTGAACGCCGTCCACCAGTAGCCGTCGGACAGCACGGTCACGTAGTTGGAGATACCGACGAATTCACGATCCTCGGGGAATGCGAGGTTGTACTTCTGCAGACTGAGCCAGAACGCGTAGATGATCGGATACCCGGTGACCGCGATCATCAGCAGGGCGGCGGGTGCGATGAGCATCAGTCCCAGGCGACGTTCGGCCTTCTTGCCGTCGGAGACGTTCTTCAGAGCCGCCTGCTTGTCGACAGGCTGCGATGCGGGCTGTGACTCGGTGGTGGCGCTCATGGAATCAACCCTTCGGAATTGACGGCCTTGGAGACCAGATCTGCGAGCTTGTCCACGTCGGCCACCGGATCGATGTTCTGCGGCGGGTTGAGCGCATCGGTCAGCAGAATCGAAATGCTCTGGTAGGCAGGCGAAACGGGTCGCACAGCCGCAGATTCGATGGAACCGAGAACCCCTTCCCACGCGGGATAGACGGCCTGGAACTCGGGATCGGAGTACAGCGACTTCAGCACCGGCGGCACACCACCGTTGACCGCGTTGTTGCGCTGGTTCTCCTCGTTGGTGAGGCACTCGACGGCCTCCCACGCGAGATCCTCGTGCTGAGTGGTCTTCGCGACACCGATGTTGAAGCCACCGATGGTGACCTTCGCGGGCTCGCCCGGGTTCACCTCCGGATACGGCGCGCTACGGAAGACCTCGGCGATGCGTGCGTCCTGCTGATCCTCGGGCACCGTCGACAGGTCGAGGAACGAGACGGCACCGGCAACGGCGTTCTCCTTCAACCCGGGCAGCACGAACGGGTAGTTGACCTGGAATGCCATCCGTCCCGATTCCATGCCGAGGCGGGCAGTTGCCTCGTCGCTCTGCGAGACCGAGGGATCGCGGCCGTCGGCCGTGGCCACTCGCTTGATGATCTCGAGAGCTTTCTCGGTGGCGGCGCGATGCTCGGGAGTGTCGTTCAGCGTCACCGTCGTTCCGTCCTCGGCGACGACCGAACCACCAGCGCTCTCGAGCAGCGAGTTGAACCAGACCATGAAGCCCTCGTACTGCTTTGCCTGAACGCCGATCTGTGCAGGCTTGCCCGCCGCCGCATTGGCCTCGGCCACGTCGATCAGCTGATCCCACGTCTGCGGCGGCACTCCGTCGGGCACCTCGTCCGGGCGGTACCAGAGCAACTGGGTGTTGGAGTTGAGCGGCACCGCGTACAGCTGATCCTGCCACTCTGCCGTGGCGAGTGGGCCCTCGAGCGTGGCACCGTCGCGCAGCTTCTCGGACAGGTCCTCCGGGACGGGCAATGCCCATCCGGCCTCGGCGAACTCGGCCGTCCAGACGACGTCGAGTGTCATCAGATCCAGCGTCCTGTCGTTGCCGGCGAGGCGCCGCGCGAGCTGGAGCCGCTGATCGTTGGCGCTCTTGGGCAGAGTCCGTTGCTCCACTCGGTAGCGGCCGTTGGAGGCGTCGGAACACACCTGTGCCGCAGCGGCGTACTGCTCTGCGCCGTCTGCGGCAGTGTAGAAACTCAGAACCGGAACCGAACTGTCGGACGAACCACACGCTGCGAGCAACGGACTCGTGACCAGAGCCGCTGCCGCCAACACCCCTATCCTCGTTGCTTTTCCACGCCTACGACCACGATGTCTCGGCACTTTCCGCCTCCGTACGTTCAGTTACTCGCGCAGCACATTGTGTGGGACTGCCGTGCACGAAAGAAACGTAACCGAACTCACTGGCATAGAGGGCGATTTGGGGCTATTCCGTTACCTGTCGGTTGCCTGGTCGTCCACCAGGTGTGATCAGATCGACAGTTTGGCGAGCAGGTCGCGTGCTTTCTCCGCGGTTCGCGGCTCGCAGATGACGTCGTATCGGCCCGCGACCAACTGCATGCTCGACGCGAAATCTCGCTGTCCCTTGGTGGCCGCGTACGGAATGGACGCCGAGATCAGGCCGAAGATGATGCCGCCGCCGACGCCGATGAGCAGCGCTCCGAAGATGTTCTCACTGAAGATGCCGAGGACCAGGCCGAGGAAGACTCCCAGCCAGGCACCCGAAACAATGCCTCCACCAATGACTTTGGGCCAGGTGAGGCGGCCGAGCACGCGTTCGACCTGCATCAGGTCGACACCGACGATCGTCACGTCCTGCACCGAGAACTCTTCGTCGGAGAGGTAGTCGACGGCGCGCTGCGCCTCGGCGTAGGTGGGGTACGAACCGATAGGCCAGCCGGAGGGCGGAGTCGGCAGGCCCTGCCCTGGGCGACCGGGTTGTGAGAGGGGATTTGTCATGGCTCCATTGTGCCCCGAAACGGACAACCGGCACACCCGTTGTAGCGGTTCACAGCAGGTTGACGGTCGGTCAGGACGTGGGCGGCACGAAGGCGGTCGTACGCGTCATTCCTGCCGCGCGACCCTTCGCCGAGACGACGAGCGCCATCTTGCGGCTCGCCTCGTCGATCATCTCGTCGCCCAACATCACTGCGCCGCGACCGCCGCCCGCCGCGGAGGTGTGGAACTCGTACGCGTCGAGAATCATCTCGGCCTTGTCGTAGTCGGTCTGACGCGGCGCGAAGATCTCGTTGGCGGCCTCGATCTGCGTCGGGTGCAGCACCCACTTGCCGTCGAAACCGAGGCCTGCCGTCCGGCCCGCCGCCCGGCGAAAGGCGTCGAGATCGCGAATCTGCAGATACGGACCGTCGATCGCCTGCAGTCCGTGTGTTCGGGCGGCGAGCAGAATGGTCATCAGAATGTGGTGGTAGGCGTCGCCCGTGTCGTATCCGACCGGCTGCTCACCGACGACCAGGGTGCGCATGTTGACGCTGGCCATCAGGTCTGCGGGACCGAACACCAGGGTTTGCACCCGCGGGCTCGCGGTCGCGATCTCGTCGATGTTGCGCAGACTGCGGGCGCTCTCGATCTGGGGCTCGATCCCGATGGCTCCGACGTCGAGTCCGTGCTCTTTCTCGAGCTGCGTGAGCAGCAGATCCAACGCCTGCACGTGCGCGGCGCACTCCACCTTCGGCAGCAGGATGGCGTCGAGATTGCGTCCGGCACCGGACACGACGTCGATGACGTCCCCGTACGTCCACTGCGTCGTCCAGTCGTTGACGCGCACCACCTTGATCTGATCGCCCCAACCATCGGAGTTCAGCGCATCGACGATGCGCGCGCGGGCCTCGACTTTCGCGATGGGCGCGACGGCGTCTTCGAGATCGAGGAAGATCGCATCGGCAGGCAGTCCCTTGGCCTTGGCGATCATCTTGTCCGAACTGCCCGGAACGGCCAGTACCGATCTCCGTAGGCCCGACGCATTCACCGCAGCACAACCCCTGTCTGATTCATCGTCTGTATCGCCCAACCTCTAACCTTGCCATCATGGCAGCACTGAGCAAGGTATTCGCGGCCAGGCTCGCCGGCCTGGGCGTCCTGGGCCCCGACGGCGAATCCATCGGCCGAGTTCGCGACGTGGTCATCTCGATGCGGGTCGGCAGAGCGCAACCCAGAGTCCTCGGCCTCGTGGTCGAATTGGCAACTCGCCGAAGAATTTTCGTGCCGATGCTCAGGGTCACCAGTATCGAGCCCAACTCGGTTCAACTCACGACCGGCAACGTCAGTCTGCGGCGATTCACCCAGCGCGCGAACGAGATCCTGGTGTTCGCCCAGATCCTCGACTCGAAGGTGCGCGTCGACGACCCCGAACTCGACGAGCTGCACGACACCGATTCCATCGTCGTCGATCTGGGTATCGAGCTCACCCGAACGCGGGACTGGGTCGTCGCGCGAGTGGCGGTGCGCAAGCAACGTCAGCGCCTGGCGCGCCGCGGTGCCATCCACGTCGTGGACTGGCTGCACGTGCAGGGACTCACGCAGAACGAACTGTCGATGCCCGATCAGGGTGTGGCACAGCTGCTCATGCAGTTCGAGGACCTGCGCGCGGCCGACGTCGCCAACGCGATGCGCGAGCTTCCCGTCAAACGACGCATGGAAGTCGCGCGGGCCCTCGACGACGAGCGGCTTGCCGACGTCGTCCAGGAACTGCCCGACGACGATCAGGTGGAGCTGATGCACTACCTCGGCGTCGACCGCGGTGCCGACGTGCTCGAGGCCATGGACCCCGACGACGCCGCCGACCTCCTCGGAGAGCTGCCCGAGACCGAAGCGGAATCGCTTCTGCGACTGATGGATCCGGAGGACTCCGCACCCGTCCGACGGCTGCTCGAACACTCCCCCGACACCGCCGGTGGTCTGATGACCCCCGAACCCGTCGTACTCACCGCGTCGACGACGGTGGCCGAAGCGCTCGCCCGGGTACGCAACCCCGACCTGACGCCCGCGCTCGCCTCACTGGTGTTCGTGGTGCGGCCGCCCACCGCCACTCCCACCGGGCCGTACCTCGGCTGCGTACATCTGCAGCAGTTACTTCGAGAACCCCCGGCGAGTCTGGTCGGCGGCGTGGTGGACAGCGCTCTGCCGCGCTTGTCGCCCGAGGACAGCCTCACCGCCGTGACGAGATACTTCGCGACGTACAACCTCGTCTGCGGCCCGGTGGTCGACGACGAGGACCACCTGGTCGGGGCCGTGACCGTGGACGACGTCCTCGATCACCTGCTGCCCGAGGACTGGCGAGATCAGGAAGTGGCGGGACAGTGAAAGAAACAGCACGCCAGAGAATGGACACTCCGCGCGGATCGCGGATGTTCAACGTCAACGTCGATTTCGACCTCGGCAGGTCGGGCGAGAAGGCCGCGAGGTTCCTCGGTACCGGCCGCTACCTGGCGATCCAGACGGGCATCGTGATCGTCTGGATCTTCCTCAACGTCGTGGCGGTCAACCTTCGGTGGGACCCGTATCCCTTCATCCTGCTCAACCTCGCGTTCTCGACCCAGGCCGCGTACGCGGCTCCGCTGATTCTGCTGGCCCAGAATCGGCAGGACGACCGAGACCGCGTCTCGCTCGAGGAGGACCGTTCTCGCGCACAACAGACGAAAGCCGACACCGAGTTCCTCGCTCGCGAGTTGGCATCGCTGCGGATCGCGGTCGGCGAGGTCGCCACCCGCGACTACCTGCGCCGCGAACTCGACGAGATCAAGGCGCTCCTCGAGCAGGCGACGGGCCAGCCCACAGCGACTCCGAAGAAAGCACGGAAGAAGGCCGCCGCCAGGGTGCAGGACGACTCGGGCACCCCGGAGGTCCCCGACCTCGATACGTAGCGGCCCGCTCTGTAACGGCCCGATAACGGAACAGTCTCGAATCAGGTACCCTCGATCCCGGTCATCGGTCGGGCCCCGGTTGTCATCCGGGGAAATCAGGAGGTACAGCACGCGTGGGTCGTCACAGAAAAGCATCGACTTCCAAGGTCCGACGGAATTCGGTGATTGCTCTGGCAGGTCTCGTCCCCGCAGGACTCGTCACCGCCGCCACCAGCGCCGGAGCCACGGAATACATTCCGTTCGTCTCGGCCAAGACCACCCCGGTCGCCCAGGAATCGAACTCCGTGGTGGAGACTCCGCAGCCGATCGCCCAGGACCAGCAGGCGCAGCCGGTGGCTCAGGCCGAGCAGCCGGTGCCCGCCGCGGTCCCCGCACCCGCGCCGGTTCCCGAGATCCCGCCCACACCCGAGCTACCCACCAACCTCGCCGTCAGCCCCATCGCCATCCCGGTCGTCAACGTCTCGGCGTACAAGAACGCCGAGCGGATCCTGGCCCAGCAGCAACCCGGTTGCGGTATCAGCTGGACCGTCATCGCCGGCATCGGCCGCGTCGAATCCACCCACGCCAACAACGGCAAGGTCGACGACTCGGGCGAGCTGCACGAACCCATCCTCGGCCCCCGGCTGAACGGAACCCTCGCCGGCAACCAGGTGATTCGTGACACCGACGGCGGGGCGCTCGACGGCGATGCCGAATACGACCGCGCAGTGGGACCCATGCAGTTCCTGCCCTCGACGTGGAACCTCTATCACGCCGACGGCAACGGCGACGGTGTCTCCGACCCGCAGAACCTGTTCGACGCAGCCCTGGCCACCGGTATGTACCTGTGCGACAACGGCACCGACATGCGCGATCTGGGATCGACCACCAAAGCGATCCTGCGCTACAACAATTCGATGGCCTACGTAGCGAACGTGCTCGCGTGGTCGGCGGGTTACGCCACCGGCATCGTCCCGTCCTCGGACCAGCTGCCCCGCATTCACTGACATCGCGCCCGCGCCTGCCCTGCTGTCCATCGGCGCACAACCCACCGCCTAGCATGAGGCAATGGCTGTACTGACCGAATCCGACGTTCGGACCGCGCTCACGAAGGTGATCGACCCCGAGATCCGCAAACCCATCACCGACCTCGGGATGGTCAAGAGCATCGACATCTCCGACGACGGCGCGGTCGGCGTCGGCATCTATCTGACCACCTCCGGCTGCCCGATGAAGACCGAAATCAGCGATCGCGTGAAGAACGCCGTCGCCGACGTCGCCGGCGTGGGCACCGTGACGGTCGAACTCGACGTCATGAACGACGAGCAGCGCACCGAACTACGCAAGTCTCTGCGCGGCGATTCCGCGGAGCCGATCATTCCCTTCGCGCAACCCGGATCCCTGACCCGCGTGTACGCGGTGGCGTCGGGCAAGGGCGGTGTGGGCAAGTCCAGCGTGACGGTCAATCTCGCCGCGTCACTGACCGCCCGTGGGCTGTCGGTCGGTGTGCTCGACGCCGACATCTACGGACACTCCGTGCCCCGGATGCTCGGAAACGACGCGCGGCCGACGCAGGTCGAGAAGATGATCATGCCGCCGCAGGCGCACGGAGTGAAGTTCATCTCGATCGCGCAGTTCACCCAGGGCAACACCCCCGTCGTCTGGCGCGGCCCGATGCTGCACCGCGCACTGCAGCAGTTCCTCGCCGATGTCTTCTGGGGCGATCTGGACGTACTGCTGCTCGATCTCCCGCCCGGCACCGGTGACGTGGCGATTTCTGTCGCCCAACTCATTCCGAGTGCCGAGATCCTCGTCGTCACCACCCCGCAGCAGGCCGCGGCCGAGGTGGCCGAACGCGCGGGCGCAATTGCATTGCAGACGCGTCAGCGCGTGGCAGGCGTCGTGGAGAACATGTCGTGGCTCGAACTGCCCGACGGTACCCGGATGGACATCTTCGGATCCGGTGGCGGACAGGACGTATCCGACAGATTGACCAAAGCCGTCGGTGCGAGCGTTCCGCTGCTGGGCCAGATTCCCCTCGACACCGCAGTCCGAGAGGGTGGAGACGCCGGAACGCCGATCGTGCTGAGCAACCCGGAATCGCCGGCTGCCCAGGCACTCGAAGCCGTGGCAGCGAAATTGGCAGTCCGCGAACGCGGACTGGTCGGCATGTCACTCGGAATCGACTCGGCCCGCAAGCTCTAGCGGACCGAACCTGCTTCCCACTGCCGCGTCTGGTTCCCCCGCCGCGTCAATGGACCCTTGCACGGCCGGGACGCCTGTAATGGAACATTCACGCAGCAGCAGGTTCTGCGTGAATGAACCATTGCCGCGCTCAGACGTGTGCAGTGGTCCATTGACGCAGACGGGTGAGACCGAACGACGAAGGATTCAGGCTTACGTGGCGTCGGCGTCGATCGGCGGGGTATCGCCTGCAGACAGTTTCGGCTCGTTCTTGCTCATCGACACCCCACTGCGAGCGGCTCCGGTCTGTGGCGTCGGTCCGCCGACGTTCTTCGGCTTGGTCTCGAAGGGCTTGCCCTTGAAGGTGTCGTCGAGTGGGTTCTTGAAGACCGAGTCGTCACCGTCGAGCAGGTGTTTGGTGATCACCGCGCGCGGGGTCATGCCCCGGAGCTGGTTGAGATCGGCAAGCGGCTTGCGAAGGTCCTCGAAGTCGGTGCCGAGCTCGTCCTTGAGCTGTTGGCTCGCGCCGTTGGCGTAGTCCTTGACCTGCCGGATCGACTTGGACACCCAGCTGATGGCGCCGGGGAGGCGATCGGGGCCGAGGATGACGAGAGCTGCTACGAGGAGAATGACGAGCTCTCCCCAACCGATGTTGCCGAACACGCCTGCCAGCCTACGTCGTCAGTCCGAAACCGGCGTGACGGAGAGGTCCACCAGCCGTCCCGACCGGACGAGTTGCACCGGAACCGACTCCCCGATCGTCGTGGCCTGCACGGCGACGACCAGTTCGTCGGCGTTACCCACGGTGCGGTCGCCGACCTTCGTGATGACATCTCCCTCGACGATGCCCGCTTCCTGAGCAGGCCCGCCCGAGCGCACGTTGGCCACTTCCGCCCCGGCGGAGGTGTCGTTGATGACCGATCGGGCGTTGACGCCGAAGTCGGGATGACGCATGACGCCGTCCCGGATGAGACTCTGCGTCACCTCGGTGACCTCGTCGACGGGAATCGCGAAGCCGAGGCCGACCGATCCGCCGCTCTCGCTGCGGATCGCCGAGTTGATGCCGATCACACGGCCCTCGAAGTCGATGAGCGGGCCACCGGAGTTGCCGGGGTTGATGGCAGCGTCGGTCTGCACGGCGTCGATGACGGCGTCGGTGTCGGTGCCTTCACCCGACAGGGCGACGGGTCGGTCGAGCGCGCTGACGATGCCGGAGGTGACGGTCTTGTTCAATCCCAGCGGTGAGCCGACGGCGATCACGTCCTGCCCGACGCGAACGTCCTCGGAACGACCGAGTTCGGCGACGGTCAGGTTGCCGACATCGGTCTTGAGGACCGCGAGGTCGGTCTTGGTGTCGCGGCCGACGATGTCGGCCGCCACCTTGGTGCCGTCGGAGAACGTCACTTCCAACGTCGAGTTCTCCGGGTCGGATGCGGCCAGCGAGATCACGTGATTGTTCGTCACGATGTAGCCGGCACCGTCGATGACGACGCCCGAGCCGGTGCCGCCGGTCTCGCCGAGCGTCACCTGGATCGACACGACGGACGGCAGGACGGCGTCGGCGACGTTGCTGATCTGCCCGCGCGGGATGTCGTCGCCGCTGGACTGGGTCAGTGTCACTTTCTGGCTGGTCAACGCGCCGGTCACCTCGGCGGTGAGGCGACCGAAGAGACCGCCGACCAACCCGATGACGAGAGCGAGAACACCGAGCACGACGAGGGCTCGGACGGACACCGATCGGCCGAACAGCACATCTCGCACACCGAGCTTGGTGCCCGGCGGGAGAACGGGCGGGGGCGGCGTGTCGAGCGCAGCGCTGCCGAGGGACACCCGAGCGGTGGGGTCGCGCCACGGATCGGCCGGAGCCGACGGGGCGGTGTCGCTGTCGGTCTCGGCGTTCGGATCACGTTGCAGCGATTCCTCGGTGTCGTCCGGACGTCCGAATGCCTCGGCGAGAATGGGATCGGGAGGCCGCACCGAGACGCGTGACGGTAATTCCTCACCGGGCCTGCGCTCGGAGAACGAACCGTCGACGTTGTCGGGACGTCCGAACACCGATGCCGACACCGGATCGACGGACGGTCGATACACCGGACGAGGTGGCAACCGTGGACCTTCCGGGCCGATACCGTCGGGCTCGGTCGCCGACGGGTCGGTGCCGGTCGTCTCGGTGCTGGTCGAATTCGATGTCACGCGTCCGGTTACCCCTCGCATACGTCGGTGTGAGAGTTCAGTATCACTCGAGCGGTCGGCTCGGCTCGATGCAGGTGAGAAGTCGTCGCGTGGATCGCGATGCAGTCAGCGTCGGCGACGACGGACGTCGGCGACAGCCGACATGAACGATCGCTTCGTGTGGGCCGGCCGGTCCTCGCCTGCGCAGGACGGAATCTGACTGAGCAACCCGAGCAGCGAGTGTGGCATGGACAGCTCACCCGCCCCGCGCAACGCTTTGCGGGCCTGCTGCTGGGCTTCGACCTCGGCGGCGCATTCCGGGCACTCGGACAGGTGTTGAGCAGCACGGAGGTAGGCGGGCATCCGCAGTTCACCGTCCACGTACGCCGCGACGGCTTCACTGGCCAGATGTTCGGTGGAGCTGAATTGCCTTCGCTTACGCGCCTGCGTCATCCAACCCTCCTCGTAGCTAGTGGACACTTGCGTGACCTGAGTCGACCTTCCCGTGCACTCGAAGGTACTCGCGTAGCGCCTGGCGTCCACGGTGAATGCGGCTGCGAACCGTTCCGAGCTTGACGCCCAGTGTCGCACCGATCTCCTCGTAGGACAGTCCTTCGATGTCGCACAACACGATTGCGGCACGGAACTCCGGTGCCAGCGAGTCGAGTGCGGACTGCAGATCGGGGTCGAGGCGCGCGTCGTGGTAGATCTGCTCGGGGTTGGGCCGGTCGGAGGGGACGCGGTCGTAGTCCTCGGGGAGGGCTTCCATCCGGATGCGGCTGCGGCGACGAACCATGTCCAGGAACAAGTTGGTGGTGATGCGGTGCAGCCAGCCCTCGAAGGTGCCGGGCTGGTAGTTGGAGAGGGAGCGGAACACCCGGATGAAGGTGTCCTGCGTCAGGTCCTCGGCATCCTGGGCGTTGCCGGACAGCCGGTAGGCCAGTCGGTAGACTCGGTCGCCGTGTTCGCGAACCAATTCGTCCCAGGACGGCATGGTGGAGTCCTCGCCGGTCGCATCGAACACTGCGGTGCCGCTGAGATCGTCGGGCGTGGGTACGGACTCGGGTAGACGCGCGGTGTCGCGATCGCCGTTGATCTTGTAAATAGTTGGATCCTCCTGCTCAGGACTGCGTACGTCCTTCTGATTCAACCGACGACTACCCTCGGATGTTCCAGCTCACACTTCGCAATCGAGACGGACCTTCGATTCCTCCACAGCCTGACGGACCCGCGTGTGGGTCCGGTATGAATCACCTGAGGCGCACCTGAGAATGTGTGCGTGAGATTGTGCCCGGGGCACGATAGCCTCGGGTCGTGCCGACCAACGCCGAGAAGATGCTCGCCTACGCCGAAGACTCCGCTCAGGAGGACGAGGTTCTGATCGCAGCCAGAGAGCGAGCCGTCGACCTCGGTGCCGCCCCGGTACCACCGTCGGTCGGCGCAATTCTGTCCATCTTCACCCAGATGCTCGGCGCGAAGACGGTCGTCGAAATCGGCACCGGCGCAGGGATCAGCGGTCTGTGGTTGCTCGACGGGATGCGCGCGGACGGCGTTCTCACCACCATCGACACCGAGCCGGAGCATCAGCGCGCGGCCCGAGAGGCGTTCCGCGCGGGGGGGATTGCGCCTTCGCGTACCCGGCTGATCAACGGCTGGGCCCTCGACGTGCTCCCCCGACTGGCCGATGACACCTACGACTTGGTGTTCATCGATGCCAGCCCTGCCGACCATCCGCACTTCGTCGCCGAGAGTGTTCGACTCCTGCGCCCCGGCGGAGTTCTGGTGCTGCACAACGCGTTACTGGGTGGACGCGTGGCCGACCCGACTCAGCGCGACGCGACCGCAGTGGCCGTTCGATCCGCAGCCAGGGCCATCGCCGAGGACGAGCGCCTGACGACGGTACTACTGCCGCTGGGTGACGGGTTGATCTGCGCGTCGAGGGCGTGAGCGGCTGCGCCGCATGTGAGCGGTAATTCGTAGCCTGCTACGAATTACCGCTCACATGCCGGAGGCTCTGCTCTAGATCCAGACGCCCTTGCCGACGGAGACGACTCCCCCGGCGCTGACGTTGAAGCGCTCGCGATCGCGTTCATGGTCGACGCCGACGATCTCGCCGTCACCGACGACGACGTTCTTGTCCAGAATCGCATGCCGAACGACGGCACCCTTGCCGATCCGGACGCCGGGCATCAGGACGCTGCCCTCGACGGTCGCGCCACTGTCGATCATGACGTTGGAGCTGAGCACCGAGTTGCGAACGGTGGCAGCCGACAGGATGCAGCCGGCACCGACCACCGATTCCTGAGCCAAGCCGCCCTGGACGAACTTGGCGGGCGGCAGGTTCTCGGCCGATCCACGAATGGGCCAGCGGCGGTTGTAGAGGTTGAAGATGGGGTGCACCGACACCAGATCCATGTGGGCGTCGTAGAAGGCGTCGATGGTGCCGACGTCTCGCCAGTAGCCGCGGTCGCGTTCGGTGGCACCGGGAACGACGTTGTCGTTGAAGTCGTACACCGAGGCGACGCCGGCCTCGACGAGCGCCGGAATGATGTCGCCGCCCATGTCGTGGTCGGAGTCGACGTTCTCGGAATCGGCCTTGATGGCGTCGACGAGCACCTTGGTGGTGAACACGTAGTTGCCCATCGAGGCGTACGTGACGTCGGGGTCGTCGGGGGTGCCGGGCGGTTGAGCCGGCTTCTCGAGAAATTGGGTGATCTTGCCGTCGGAGTCGGAGTCGATGCAGCCGAACGCAAATGCCTCGCTGCGCGGAACGCGGATCCCGGCAACGGTGACGCCCGCACCGGAGTCGATGTGCTGCTGCACCATCTGCTCCGGATCCATCCGGTACACGTGGTCGGCTCCGAAAACCACGATGTACTCGGGGTCCTCGTCGTACACCAGGTTCAGTGACTGGAAGATGGCGTCGGCGCTGCCGGTGTACCACCGGGGCCCGAGACGTTGCTGTGCCGGAACCGGAGTGATGTACTCCCCGGCGAATCCGGACAGTCGCCACGTCTGCGAGATGTGGCGATCCAGTGAATGGGACTTGTACTGGGTGAGCACGCAGAGCCGGAGGTAACCGGCGTTGACGAGATTGCTCAGCACGAAGTCGATGAGTCGGTAGGCGCCCCCGAAGGGAACGGCTGGCTTGGCTCGGTCCGCGGTCATCGGGTAAAGGCGCTTACCCTCTCCGCCGGCAAGCACAATCCCTAGTACGTGCGGTTGTGTCCTCACCCACTCAACCTATCCGCACCGAGAGAACCTTGCTACCAGTACACGCACAACTGCCGGGGAATGTAGGTTCGTTCACGTGCGAGTAGCGATGATGACCAAGGAATACCCGCCGGAGATCTACGGTGGCGCAGGAGTTCATGTCACGGAGTTGACCGCGCAGCTGAAGTCGCTGTGCGACGTCGACATCCACTGCATGGGAGCCCCGCGCGACACCGCACAGGTGCACGACCCCGATCCTGCACTCGCCGGTGCCAACGCCGCCTTGACAACGCTGTCGGCCGAGCTGCGGATGGCCAACGCGGCAGCGGGTGCGGACGTGGTGCATTCGCACACCTGGTACACCGGCCTCGCCGGCCACCTCGCGGCAGAACTGTACGGAGTTCCGCACATCCTCACCGCGCACTCGCTCGAACCGCGACGGCCATGGAAGGCCGAGCAACTCGGCGGCGGCTACCGCATCTCGTCGTGGTCGGAAAAGAATGCAGTGGAGTACGCCGACGCCGTCATCGCCGTCAGCGAGGGCATGGCCAAAGACGTGCTCGACGCCTATCCGCGCCTCGACCCGAGTCGAGTCCACGTGGTGCGCAACGGGATCGACACCGAGCGGTGGTTCGCAGATCACGGCACTGCGACTCTGGACGAGATCGGGGTGGATCCGAACAAGCCGATCGTCGCGTTCGTCGGCCGCATCACCCGGCAGAAGGGTGTGGGTCACCTGATTGCTGCCGCCCACCACTTCGATCCGTCGATCCAGCTCGTACTGTGCGCGGGCGCACCCGACACTCCGGAGATCGCCGCGGAAACCGAGCGAGCGGTGGCGTTGCTGGCCCAGCAGCGCAGCGGCGTGTTCTGGGTCAAGGACATGCTGCCCACCGACAAGATTCGCGAGATTCTCTCTGCCGCAGCTGTGTTCGTCTGCCCATCGGTGTACGAGCCACTCGGCATCGTCAATCTCGAGGCGATGGCCTGCGAAACCGCGGTCGTGGCGTCGGATGTCGGCGGCATCCCCGAGGTCGTCGACGAGGGCCGCACCGGTCGCCTGGTGCATTACAACTCCTACGAACCCGATGCCTTCGAGCGGAACCTGGCGGACACCGTCAACGAGGTAGCCCTCGACCCCGCACTCGCGGAAGCGATGGGCAAGGCCGGCCGCGAGCGAGCGGTCGCCGAATTCTCCTGGGCATCGATCGCGAAGCAGACTCTCGCCGTCTACAACGACGCGCTGGCGCGGCGCGGCTGATTCGTCGCTCGATAGATCGACACCGTCACCGACGCGGTGACCTCGGTGGTGTCGGGAAACTGCGCCAGCGCAGCTGCCCGAGCAACGGGGTCGCCGTGCCGCGCCGACGGCCCCATGCCGATCAGCGCGTCGATGTCGTTGCGCGAGAGCATCATCGAGTACTCGAGCGGGGATTCGGCCACCGGCTCGAACAGACCGGACAGCGATTCGCCGAGGCGACGTGTCTTGTCTTCCTCGACGCCGATGAGACCCAGCGGTCCACGCAACTCACGCTGGTGTCGCGACGTGGGTGTGACGACCACCAACACGCCGTCGTCGACGAGGACTCGATTCAGTTCACCGGCGTTGCGCGGCGCGAACACGCACGTCACCGCGGACAGTGCGCCCGACCGCACAGGTAGGCCACTCCAGATGTCCGCGACCACGGACCCCAGCCGCGGATGGGACCGTGCGGCACGCCTGGCCGCGAACTTCGACACGTCGACGCCTATCCCCCGCGCATCGGCGTGGGCGTCGAGCACAGCCGCGAGGTAGTGACCGGTGCCGACCCCGACGTCGAGCACGACGTCACTGCCCTCCGGGACACCCGCCGAGACCGCTGCCGCGATCGGATCGAAATGCCCCTCCCCCAGGAACACCTCACGCGCCGCGATCATCTCGGCCGAGTCGCCGCTGAACTTGCCACCGTCGCCGGTGAGCAAACTGACGTAGCCCTGCCGGGCGACATCGAACGAATGCCCTCGATCGCACCACAGCGTTCGATCGGTGTCGCCCACACCGAGCCCCGAGTCGAGCTCGCGTGCTCGACACTGCGGGCACACCAACGCGTCGACGACGTCGGTCAGCACCGAACACCCCTCTCACATCGAAAGCACCCACACTCGTCGAGACAACACAAAGCCCCGCTTGCCGTGGCGGCGAGCGGGGCTGAGCGATGATCGATCGACAGAGCTATCAGCCGGTGACACCCTTCAATTCGTCACCGAGTGCCGCGGCCTCGTCAGGGGTCAATTCGACGACCAAACGGCCGCCCCCCTCGAGCGGGACACGCATGACGATTCCTCGTCCCTCTTTGGTTGCTTCGAGGGGACCGTCCCCGGTCCGGGGCTTCATCGCCGCCATCCTCTGCTCCCTCCAGATCTGCGCCCACCAGCTCGGCGCCTAGGCCTAAAAGATAAATTCGTCGCGGGGCGACGGGTGTTGACACCTATTCTTCCCTATCGCCGTCGATACCGGGAAACGGAGTCGGTATTCGCGACCTGCACCCAGCACCCCGACAGGTGATCGTCGACCATTCCGGTGGCCTGCATCAAGGCGTAGGCGGTTGTCGGACCTACGAACCGCAGGCCCCGCCGCTTCAGTTCCTTGGCCAGAGCCGTCGATTCCGGGGTCGAGCCGGGCACATCGGAGAACTCCGTCAGGCGAGCCGACCTGGGTTGGGGCGCGAAAGACCACAGCAAGGAGTCGAGGTCCGTGTCCTCGAGATCGACGATGGCGCGCGCGTTGCTCACCGCTGCGTCGATCTTGAGCCGATTGCGCACGATGGACGCGTCGTTCATCAGTCGTTCGACATCGGCCTCGCCGAACCGGGCCACCAGCTCCGGATCGAAACCGGCGAAGGCGGTGCGGAAACTGTCACGCTTGCGCAGGATCGTGATCCACGACAGGCCCGACTGGAACGCTTCGAGACAGAGCCGCTCGTAAAGCTCGTTGCGGCCGTGCAGCGGCTGCCCCCATTCGACGTCGTGATAGTTGCGATACACGTCGTCGTCGGTGGCACCCCAGGGGCAGCGCAGACGACCGTCCGGTCCGGCGACCGCGCTCACCGCTCGTCCGGTCCTGCCTCGACCGGGGACGGGGTGATGGTGTCCTGCGACTGCTGTGCCGCGGACAGTCGCGACCGCAGCATGTCTATTTCGCCGCCGAGTCGCTCGAGCGCCCAATCGACCTCGCTGGGCTTGTATCCCCGCAGGGTCTGCTGGAACTTCAGCGAGTTCACGTCGGCTCCGGTGACGCCCTCGGCGGGGAGCACGGTCGCGGTGGTTCCCTCGGGCAACGGGCCCAGTTCCTCACCGCGACCGAACACCACCGATGCCACGAAGAACAGTGCAGCGGCGACGACGGCGATGACGACGACGTAGATCAGCAGCGTCAACATGCCACGATCTTGTCAGACCGTCCGACACGCTAGGTCAGCGAGTTCATCGCCGGTCGGTCCTGCAGCGACACCTCGGTCGAGAACGGCTCGAACGAGTCACCGTCGACGCGGAACTGCATCAGACCGGCCCCGGAGTCGACCATCCCGCACCGATTGAGCATGGTCCCGACGATCTGTCTGCTCATTGCCCCGAGTTCGACCAGCGGGCGATTGCGGTGCTTGCGTACACCCAGATTGACCTGGCCTATCGCCCGCAGCCCGAGCCTGTCGTAGGTATCGAGCAGCAGCCCAATCTCCACTCCGTAGCCGGGTGCGAACGGCACCGCGGACAGAAGCTCGCGGGTACCGGCGTACTCGCCGCCGAGGGGCTGAATGACACCGGTCAACTCCGGTCGCAGCGCAGCGAGCAGCGGCCTGGCCACGAGCTCGGTGACACGTCCACCGCCGTTGGCGTCCTCGGTTCCACTGGTCCGCAGCGGACGGCGATAGTAGCCCTTGACCAGATGGATACCGTCGCCCATCAGCAGTGGGCCCAGCAACTTGGGCACGAAGGCCGGATCGGGGTTGATCAGGTCGGAATCGACGAACGCGATGAGGTCACCGGTCGACGCGGCGACGGATCGCCACAGCACTTCGCCCTTGCCCGGTACCGGGTCGACGCCGGGTACAGCTTCTTCACGGCTGATGACCCGCGCGCCGGCCGCCGTCGCCCGCACAGCTGTCTCGTCCGTGGAACCGGAGTCGAGCACGATCAGCTCGTCGACGAGGCCACCGAGCAGCGGGTGGATCGTATCGATTACGGCAGCAACAGTCTGTTCCTCGTTGAGTGCCGGTAGTACCACCGAGACCGTGCGGCCCGCCTTCGCGGCTTCGAGCTCGGCGATGGTCCATTGCGGGGTGTCCCAGCTGTTGGTCTCGGACCACGCCCGGGTCACGTCCGTTCGATCCGCGAGTGTCATGCCAGACCCCTGACCGTCCGCGCCGGGGTTCTCAGCCCCTGGATCGCTGCCACCATGTCGACGACTCTTCTGGTCGACGCCACCTCGTGCACCCGGAACATTCGGGCTCCGCCTGCTGCGGCCAATGCTGTCGCTGCCAATGTTCCCTCCAACCGGTCGGCGAGTTCTACCCCTAGAGTCTCGCCTACGAAGTCCTTGTTGCTCAGCGCCATGAGCACAGGCCACCCGGTGTTTACAAGATCGTCCACGCGACGCAACAACTCGAGCCCGTGATAGGTGTTTTTCCCGAAATCGTGTGTCGGATCGATGAGAATCGAATCCTTTTTCACCCCCTCCGCGACTGCGTTCTCGGCGGCGGCGGTGACTTCGGCGATGACGTCGGCCACCACATCGGCGTACCGAACCCGAAACGGGCGCGTGCGAGGTACCGCTCCGCCGGTGTGCGAGCAGACGATGCCGACGCCCTCGGCGGCAGCGACGCGCACCAGTTCGGGGTCGGCCCCGGCCCACGTGTCGTTGATCAGATCCGCCCCGACGCCGCAGGCCAGGCGAGCGACCTCGCTGCGCCAGGTGTCCACACTGATCAGCAGCTCCGGGTAGGCGTCCCGAATCGCCTCGACGAACGGAACGACACGGCGAATCTCTTCCTCGGCATCGACGACGTCGCCGGGACCGGCCTTCACTCCGCCGATGTCGACCATGTCGGCACCCTCTGCGACAGCCCGGTGAACCGAAGCCATCGCCGCGTCGTCGGTGAAGTTCGCACCCCCGTCGTAGAACGAATCGGGGGTGCGATTGACGATCGCCATGACCAATGCGCGATCGTCGGCGACCGGTTTGCCGCAGAGGGTGCTCATGAAATCAATAGTGGCACGGGCCTAGCCCTTGGGTGCCTTACCTGCGGCGACCTCGTCGACGTAGCCGTCGTACGCCTTCTCGTAGCCACCGGACTTGCCGCGTAGCACGTACAGGTCGCTGTCATTGTCTTCCTCGTAGCCGAGTTTGCGCAGGGCCACCTTCTGGCTCTTGAACGTCGACGTCTGCTCGAGGGTGTCGACGATCCTGACGAAGAGCGGCACCGCGTACGTCGGCAGCTTGTCGTACAGGTGCTCGGCCACGGACTTGCCGTCGAAGGTCTCGCCCTCGCGCAGAGTCACCGCAGCCATGCCGGCCTTGCCGTCGGTTCCGTCGATGTCGACGCCGTACACGACAGCACCGTCGACCGAAGAGTGCCCACCGAGGGCACCCTCGACCTGTGTGGTGGCCACGTTCTCACCCTTCCAGCGGAAGGTGTCACCGAGGCGGTCGACGAACGCGACGTGCATCCAGCCCTGCTTGCGGACCAGGTCGCCGGTGTCGAACCACGCGTCGCCGTCCTTGAATCCGTCGCGCACCATCTTCTTCTCGGTGGCATTGTCGTCGGAGTAGCCGTCGAACGGTGCCCGGTCGGTGATCTTGGACAGCAGCAGTCCCACCTCGCCGTTGCCGACCTTGCGCAGCTTGCCGTCGTGACCGCGCTTGGCCTTGCCGGACTCCTCGTCGTACTGGACGACGGCGTAGGGCAGTGGACAGATACCAGCGGTCTTCTTCATGTTGAGGGCGTTGATGAACGCGATGTTGCACTCGCTGGCACCGTAGAACTCGGCGACGCGGGAAATGCCGAACCGCTCGGTGAACTCCTCCCAGATCTCCGGGCGCAGTCCGTTGCCGACGATCAGCTTGACCGAATTGTCACGGTCGGAGGCCTTTTCCGGCTGCGTCAGCAGGTAACGGCACAGTTCACCGATGTACGTGAACGCAGTGGCCTTGTTGACGCGGACGTCGTCCCAGAAATTGCTGACCGAGAACTGCTTGCCGATGGCCATCGTCGCGCCGCCTGCGAGCACCGACGACAGCGTTACGGTCAGTGCGTTGTTGTGGTACAGCGGCAGGCAGCAGTAGATGACGTCGTTACTGCGCAGCCGGACGCCCATGTTGCCGAGCCCGGACATCGACTTGAGCCAGCGGAAATGGCTCATCAGGCTGGCCTTCGGCATGCCGGTGGTGCCCGAGGTGAAGATGTAGAACGCCTTCTCCTTGGCCTGGATCTCCGCGGTCACCTTCGGGTTGGCCGTGGACGCCGTCGCCGCGAGTTCGGCCAGCTTCTTCAGTGGCAGAACCGCTCCCACCTTCGGCTCGGCGTCCAGCGAATCGAGGGCTTCCTGCGTGTTCTCGTCCAGTACGAGAACCTTGGCGTCGAGAATCCCGAGGCTGTGCTCGAGCACGTCGCCGCGCTGGTTGTAGTTCAGCATGCCCGCGGTGGCACCGAGCTTGACGGCGGCGAGCGCGGCGAACAGCGCCTCCGGACGGTTCTTGCTGAGGATGCCGACGACGTCGCCGCGCTCCACTCCGTGGTCGGCGAACACTGCCGCGTACTGGTTGACGAGCTCGTTCGCGTCCCGGTAGGTGATCGACTCGCCCTCGAACCGCACGAACGGACGGTCGCTGCTCTTCGCGGCGGCGTCCTGGAAGATCTGACCGATCGACGCTTTGTGGTCGGGCTTGCGGGTGAATCCCGCCAGGCCCTTGAGCAGACTAGGCACCTCCGTCACCATTTTCGGCAACGCGACCGCGAGGTCGGTCACTCCGATTTTCTGACGGGCATCGACAGCCATGAACTCCCCTTTGAAGACGATGTGAGATTCCTTACCCTACTTGAGAGTAACAACTTTGAGCACCTCACTCCGTGGCCGAGCTTGGTGACCTGTCACAACGTTGCGCAGGCGTCCAGAGCTGCTGCGACAGTCGTGGTCCTGACCAGGGCGTCCAGTGCGCGCTGCTGCACGAATCCCGTCTCACGCAATCCGTCTATCCACTGCATCATGCCGTCGAAATGTCCGAATGGGTCGAGCATCACCATCGGCTTGCTGTGCATGCCCAGGTAGCCCGCCGTCCATGTCTCGAACAGTTCCTCCAACGTCCCGATCCCACCCGGCAAGGTGATGAACGCGTCGGCGCGGTCCTCCATGATCTTCTTCCGCTCACGCATGGTGTCGGTGACGATCAGCTCGTCGGCGTCGACATCGGCGACCTCGCGGTGCACGAGCGCTTTCGGAATCACGCCGACCGTGTTGCCGCCCGCTGCTCGCGTCGCCGTCGCGACCGCGCCCATCATCGAGACGTTGCCGCCGCCCGAGACCAGCTGCCAGCCTCGTCGACCGATCTCGGTGCCGACCTCGCCGGCCAGGTCGATGAACGAGGCGTCGACGGGACCCGACGCGCAGTAGACGCAGACACTGAGCAAGCCTTCGGTCGTGCCGCGATCGCTCACTGCTGGGCCTCGCGGACGATCCGGACAGCCTCGTCGACGCTGTCGGTGCAGTGGATCAGTTCGAGGTCCTTCTCGGACACCTTGCCTTCTTTCACGAGAGTCGTCTTTATCCAGTCGAGCAGTCCTGACCAGAAGTCCTTGCCCAACAACACGATCGGGAACCTGGTGACCTTCGCTGTCTGCACCAGGGTCAGCGCCTCGAAGAGTTCGTCGAGGGTACCGAAGCCGCCGGGAAGGCACACGAATGCCTGCGAGTACTTCACGAACATGGTCTTGCGGACGAAGAAATATCTGAAATTGACGCCCAGATCGACCCACTCGTTGAGGCCCTGCTCGAACGGTAGCTCGATCCCGAGGCCGATCGAGTACCCGTCGGCCTCGCTCGCGCCTCGGTTGGCCCCTTCCATCACGCCGGGTCCGCCGCCGGTGATGACGGCGAAGCCCTCCTTCGCGAGCGCGGCTCCGAGCTGCCGGGCTCGGGCGTACTCGGGATGGTCGACGGGGGTGCGCGCCGAACCGAACACCGTCACGGCCTTCGGGACCTCGGCGAGCGCACCGAATCCCTCGACGAATTCGCTCTGTATACGCAGTACGCGCCAGGTGTCGGAGTGAATCCAGTTCCCTGGTCCTCGCTCGTCGAGCAGTCGTTGATCCGAGGTGGACGTCTCGGTGTTCCGGCCACGACGCAGTACGACGGATCCCTTGTGCTTGGCCGACTTCTCGGTGCTGTGGCCGTCGGAACTGCCGAATTCATCGAAACTATCTGGCCCCTGGTCGCTGTTCATGGCGTTCAGGCTATCCGGCAGAGAGATAGCTCCGGAGAACCTGTGTGACGTGAGTGATCTGCTCGACGGGTACGCGTTCGTCGCGCTTGTGGGCGAGATTGGGGTCGCCGGGTCCGTAGTTGACCGCCGGGATCCCGAGCGCCGAGAACCGGGAGACATCCGTCCAGCCGTACTTGGCCCGGAACTGTCCGCCCGCGGCCTCGATGAGAGCGGCTGCTGCAGGTCGGTTCAAACCCGGAAGCGCTCCGGGCGACGAGTCGGTGACCTCGAAGCCGAGATCCAGTCCCTCGACCACCTCACGAACGTGTTCGACGGCGTCGTCGACGTTGCGGTCAGGCGCGAAGCGAAAATTGACATCGAGTTCGGCCGCATCGGGGACGACGTTGCCCGCGACCCCACCGGAGATCCGGACTGCTTGCAGCCCTTCCCGATACACGCAGCCGTCGATATCGACGGTGCGTGCGCGATACGCCGCGAGTCGGTTCAGGACCGCACCGAACTTGTGAATTGCATTGTCTCCCAGCCAGGAACGAGCACTGTGCGCCCGTGTTCCCGACGCCGTCAGTCGAACCCGCAGCGTCCCTTGGCACCCGGCCTCGATGAACCCGCCGGACGGTTCGCCGAGGATCGCGACGTCGGCAGCGAGCCAGTCGGGAAGTTCGCGTTCGATGCGGCCCAGTCCGTTGCGAGCGGCGGCGATCTCCTCGCAGTCGTAGAACACCAGAGTCAGATCGTGCGCAGGATTGTCGATCGTCGCGGCGAGGTGCAGGAACACCGCGTCGCCCGACTTCATGTCGACGGTTCCGCACCCGTGCAGGATGTCGCCCTCGGCGCTGTCGTGCTCACGCCTCGACGGCACGTTGTCCGCGATGGGAACCGTGTCGAGATGCCCGGCGAGCATCACCCGCGACCCGAGTCCTCGATTGGTTCGGGCCAGAACTGCGTTGCCGCTGCGGATGATCTCGAAGCCCGTGGTCTGCTCGCGGAGCGCCTGCTCCACCTCGTCGGCGATGCGCGATTCGTCCTCACTGACACTGGGGATGTCCACCAGTGCCGCGGTGAGGTCTATCGGGTCGGCATGCAGTTCGAGCGTCACGGGAGAAAACTCTAGGCCGTGGATCCCGGAATCTCGCGGACCACGCCGTCGAAGCCGGCACCGAACAATCTTCCGCTCGAGAATCCCTGGTCGGAGCGTCCGTACGTTACGACGCTGGTCAACCGTGTACCGGTGCCGATGACACACGTCGCCCCCGGCGCATCGATGCGGACGACGGAGCCGCCTGCGTTGAGCGGCACCACCGGGCGTCCGGCATCGTCGAGGGTCAGCCCGTCCGGGGCCGCGAAGCTGTCGAGACCCGACAGGTCGAGCACGCTTTCCGGTGCCGAGGGGTTGGCGATCGGAATTCGGCTGACCCCTGGGTTCACGAATGTTCGCGAGACGTACAGGTACCGATCGGCGGCGTCGAGCACTGCGCCGTTGGCGCTGGGGAAGCGCGCCCATGCTGGGTCGACCGCGCCGTCGGGGCCGATCCGGCCGATGAGCGAGCCGAAGTCGTTGGTGGCGTACACCGTTCCGTCGGCGGCGACGGCAAGTCCGTTCGCCGCACTGAGACCCTTCGCGAAGGGAGTGACGGCAAGGGTGTCGACGTCGAGTCGAACGATCCCCGCGGACTTGACGACGTCGCCGACGAAGACGCGAGGGTCGGCTCCGTAGCCGACCAGCAGGGTGCCGTCGGGCATCCATGCCAGAGCTCCGCCGCCGCCGCTGGGGACCTTGGCGATGGGGTACGCGGGCCGGCCCGGCGCGTCGATGCGGTACACCCGGCCGGACACGATGTCGGTGACGTAGGCGCGACCCGACGCGTCGACGGCAAGGCCCTCCAGTGCAGCCCCCGGAATTCTTGCGACCACTGCCGACTTCCCGCCGACTCCGACGCAGTTGGGTGCGGCAGCTGCGGCACCGGAACCGGCAACCACGCCGGTCACCGTCAGAAGTGATGCAGCGATCACCGAAATTATCGAACGCATGGCTATTGACCTGCTCGAACTCATGACATCCCCCGCCTACGGCGACCCCCTGTCAGCCGATGGGCATGTCTACCACGCCTCGGCGACAACCAAACCGAAAGCGACTCCGAGGATGATCGTCGCGGCCAGCGTCGTCACCAATCCGGTGAAGGAGACGCCGTCCATCATCACTGCTGCGGCTCCTCGGCTGCGCGAGCCGGTACGGGTGATCACCGGTGAAACTCTGTCAGCTCCCCCGCCCCCTACCCGTCCACCGGCATCCCGATGCGATCACACTCGGCAGTCGAATCGGTAACGAACCGACGCGGCATCAGGATCGGAATCCGGAAACAGTCCGAGTACCCGCGATGACGGGTGAACCCGCGCGCGAAACCCACCGCGTATTCTTCCTGCCGTGAGCGCACAGGGAGCATCAGCAGTAGGAATTGCCAACATCACGACGTCGGGTGTCGTTCTGGACACCTGGTTTCCGAGCCCTGAGCTCGGGTCGGGCTTCGAGGCCGGCACCACCCGACTCGAGGGTTCGGATGTCCCCGAGGAGCTGGCCGCTCTCGTCGGACCGGACGAGGCGCGCGGCGTCGAGGTAGTCGCAGTGCGCACCAGCATCGCCTCGCTCGACGACGCCCCGATCGACGCGCACGATGCATATCTGCGACTGCATCTGCTCTCGCACCGGCTGGTTCGGCCGCACGGGCAGAACCTCGACGGAGTGTTCGGCCTCCTCGCCAATGTCGTATGGACCAACTTCGGCCCCGCGGCGGTCGACGGCTTCGAGACGGTGCGCGCGAAGCTTCGCGCCCGCGGCCACGTGACGGTGTACGGCGTCGACAAATTCCCGCGTCTGGTCGACTACGTCGTTCCCACCGGCGTTCGTATCGCCGACGCCGATCGCGTTCGTCTCGGTGCTCATCTGGCCAGTGGAACGACGGTCATGCACGAGGGCTTCGTCAACTTCAATGCCGGCACGCTCGGCAACTCGATGGTGGAGGGCCGCATCTCGGCGGGCGTCGTGGTGGGCGACGGTTCCGACGTCGGCGGCGGTGCGTCGATCATGGGCACCCTCTCCGGCGGTGGCAAGAACGTCATCTCCGTCGGCAAGAGCTGCCTGCTCGGTGCGAACTCCGGGCTCGGCATTTCACTCGGTGACGACTGCGTCGTCGAGGCGGGGCTGTACATCACCGCCGGAACGAAGGTCAGTGGTCCGGATGGAACTGTGGTGAAGGCGGCGACATTGTCCGGCAAGTCCAACCTGCTGTTCCGTCGCAACTCGCTGTCGGGTGCTGTCGAGGTGGTGCCGTGGAAGGGTACCGGCGTCGAACTGAACGCGGCATTGCACGCCAACGACTGAGAGTTCGATTCACTCGAATCATTCTGTTGAACAACCTCTTCCAGCCCCGCACCGTGTTCTCGGTGCGGGGCTGGAGCTTTTCTTGGGGGTCAGGCGATGTGGGGGCCTGCGCGGGCGTGGGATTGTCGCGGTTGTCGGTAAGGGTCGACGGTGGCGGGTGGGACGAACCAGGGGTGGTTGTCGGTGCCGATGAACACTTCCCAGTCACTGTGGTGCATCAGGCGGTGGTGGAATCCGCACAGTAGGACCAGGTTGTCCATGTCGGTGGGGCCGCCGTCGGCCCAGTGCCAGATGTGATGTCCTTCGGTCCAGGCGGCGGGTTTTCCGCAGCCGGGGAACGCGCAGCCGTGATCGCGGGCGGTGAGGGCTTTTCGTTGTTTGGCGGTGACGGTGCGGGCGGTGCGGGCGAGGTTGAGCGGGTTACCGTCCTCGTCCATCACGATGGCGGTGAGAACACAGTCGCAGGCGAGTTGGCGGGAAGCATTGCGGGAGAGTGGTCCCATCCACGGCAGCCAGCCGACTGACGTGCCGTCGCCGAACAGGTCCCGATAGGCACCACGATCCGGGGCAGCGTCGCTTCCGCAGCCACTGCCTGTGTCGTCATCCGACTTCTCTTCAGCATCGGGCGTGATCGGGTGTCCGGTGTTGATGTCGACCGGATCGACAGTGTCGGATTCGGTTGCTGCGCGTGCAGTTTCGTCGTCTGCGATGTCGTCGGCGTCGGCAGTGTCGGCAGTGTCGGCGGTGTCGGCGGTGTCGGCGCTGTCGCGGAGGTCGGTGAGATCGCGCAGGCTGATGTGCAGATTCAGGTGCGGGCGTTCACCGCCTTCGATGGGTCGATTGCTCGAGGCGAGGTATTGGTCGAGGATGTGCCCGAAGGCGTCGGCGCGCCGTTTGGCGGGGCTGCGGTCATCTGGGGTGCCGTCTGCGGCGGGTTGCGGTTCGGTCAGCGGTGAGAGTGCGGTGAGGAGTTTTTCTCCGGTGACAGCGTCGACATCCATCTTCGCCACCAGACGTCCGTTCAAGGTTGTCGAGGCGAACAGTTCGTTGCGGTCGGTGTTCTCGGGTGGTGGGGTCTTGCCGCCGAACTCGTCCTCGAGCTTGGTGATCGCTGCCCGGATCCGGCCGGTGCGCGCTTCGGGCCCGGTCGCGGCGGCGATCAGCGCGGTGCGGGCCATATCGCGGCCCTCTTCCGGGAGGTCCTTCGGTGGGGTTTCGGCGAAGGTGAGGATGAGGGCGGCGTGGTCGATGGAGATGCTGCCGGTGTTGACGGCGTCGGCGATGTCGGGGAAGTTCTTCATGCCGCGGGCGAGGGCGACGATCTTGGTGGCCTTGGACGGTGAGAGCAGGGTGGTGGAGGTCAGCCAGCCGGCGGGTCCGGGAAATCCGAGCTTTTCGCGGCTCACGCGGGTGTCGATCTCGGCGACGAGGGCGATGCGTCGGGCCTCCAACAACTGAATTTGGTGGGAGACCGTGGCGGCGTCGGCGAGCAGTTCGCTCTCGCTCAGTTGCCAGATCTCCGTGGTCATGGAAGCAAGTGTATCGAACGTGCGTTCGACTAGCAACCATCGTTGAATCGAAAACTGTTGCCCTGCTTAACTATTCACTATGCAGAACCTGTCAGTGGGGTGTGGTATCGGCGACGGACCCGGCTACGGGCGTTCCCTGGTGATAGAGGATTCTCCAATCACCCTCGCGTCGCTGCCACAACGTCATTCTGCGGGTGAATCTATTGTGCTGTTCGAGCGAGTAGGTCAGTAGATAAGCGTTCGGGGCGATCTCGCGGAGCTCGAACTCACTGGCAGTCCAGTCGGAGTCGTGCCGACCGGTGGGGTCGGACGCATATCGCTGCGCAAGAACAGCCCAGACGTGTTCGCGACTGTAGCGACGACCGGAGGCACCGGTCTCCCAGAAGTTCGCATCCGTGAGCCGATCGAAGTCCTCGCGCGTGGTACCGAACTCGCGGCGGTGGAAGATCGGTTCCCGTCTTTCGAGCTCGGCCAGTACCAGTTCCGGGGATCCGTCGTAGTCGGGCTCGCTCGCAGCATCGAGTATCCACAACCGATACCGTGTGAGGGATTGAACCGTTATGTAATGGTCCCCAGTGACGCCAGAGTTTTGACAACCGCCCGCGCCGCCTCGGCACCCTTCGTCTCCAGGTGCGCGGTGAAGAAGGCCTTGTGGTCAGCGTGTTCGTGGAAGTGGTGTGGCGTCAGCACCACGGAGAACACCGGCACGTCGGTGTCCAGCTGCACTCGCATCAGGCCGTCTATGACCGCCGTTTCGACGAAGTCGTGTCGATAGATTCCGCCGTCCACCACCAGCGCGGCGGCAACGATCGCCGAGTACTTTCCGGTCTTGGCGAGCCGCTGTGCGTGCAGCGGGATCTCGAATGCCCCGGGCACCTCGAACACGTCGATGGGCGTCTCGCCCCGACCGAGCTCCTTCAGCTCGGCGGCGAATCCCACTCGCGCGCGATCGACGATGTCCAGGTGCCAGCTGGCGTGGACGAAGGCAATGGATCCGGCGAGTGGAGTGGTCATGGGTGCGATGCTAGCGGTATCGCTCGTCGAGCAAGTCGAGTGTCGGGCCATCGAATTCACCGACGAAGTACTTCTGCAACACTTCGCCGAATACGGACGGACCCCCGGTAGCTTCGGCGAACAGCGTCATGGACGAATGCAGCTTCAGGTTGTCGGGATAGCCGAAGATGTCGTCGACCGTCCGTCCTTCGACAGCCACCACAAGCCGTGCCGCCTTCTTCAGGCGAGGCCCAAGCACTTCGTGCGACAGATACAGTTCCGCCTCGGTCAGATCCGCGATGCCGAAGTGCTGAGCGGTCGCACTACGCCCCAAGCCGGCCAACTGCGGGAACACGAACCACATCCAGTGCGTCTGTTTCCGTCCCGCTTTCAGCTCCCGCGTCACCACAGTCCAGACGGGATCCTGAGCGTCGACGAAGCGTTGCAGGTCGTATTCGGTCATGCCGTTCAACCTAGGTGAACCCGCGCAGCAGTGTGTCGACGGTGGCGTCGAGCAGATCCTCGGTCGGGACGCCGTCGAGCAGGTCGCCGGTGGCCAGCATCGCGAGTCCGTGCACGCTCGCGAATGCCACTCGCGCGAGGATCTCCGTTGGAGCCTCGGTGATCACACCGGCTGCTATGGCTTCGCCGAGCAATGCCTCGGTAGCGGTCATACTTTCGTGCGCAACACTTTTCAGCTTCTCGCTGGCGTCGGGATGATGCTTGGTGCTGTACATGACGTCCAGCAACTCCGGGTGTTCGACGGCGAATCCCACGTAGGCGCGGGCAACTCCACGGAACCGAGCCATCAGCTCACCGGGCCCCGTTGCCGCTGTGACCATCCGGCGGTTCAGTTCCTCGAAACCGTGCAGCGCCAGCGCATCCAGGAGCGCTTGCTTGTCGCGGAAGTGGCGCGCCGGGGCACCGTGACTGACGCCGACATCTCTGGCCAGCTGCCGAAGCGACAACGCCTCGACTCCGCCGTGCGCGATGCTCCGTTCGGCCTCGTCGAGCAACACCGCGCGCAGGTCGCCGTGGTGGTAGCGCTGCGTTGCCATGCATTCACCCTAGGTGATGTTGGCGTTGACAACAATGCTGACACTGCCTACATTGGCTGCCATGACTTCCACAGCGCTCATCACCGGAGCAAGCTCGGGCCTCGGCGAGGAATTCGCCACCCGCTTCGCCGCACGCGGCGAGAACGTCGTCCTCGTGGCACGACGCGCCGATCGGTTGAACACCCTGGCGCGGCGCATCGAAACCGAGCACGGCGTGACGGCCACCGTCGTGGTCATGGACCTGGGCGCGCCCGGTGTCGGCGCAGCCCTGCGAACCACGCTGGTGGACAAGGGAATCACCCCCACAACCCTCGTCAACAATGCAGGCTTCGGGACGCACGGAAAGTTCACCGACGAGGATCCTGCGCGCATCGCCGCCGAGATCGCACTGAACGTGAGCGCCCTGGTCGACCTGACGCACGCATTTCTGCCGAACCTCACCGGCGCGTTGATCAACATCGCGAGTACTGCTGCGTACCAACCCACCCCCAACATGGCCGTCTACGGTGCCACGAAGGCCTTCGTCCTCAACTTCACCGAAGCGCTGGCATTCGAGCACCGCACCTCGTCGCTGAAGATTCTCGCGCTCTCCCCCGGCCCCACCCGCACCGAGTTCTTCGACGTCGTCGGAACCGGCGACGCCGCGGTGGGTAACTACCAGACCTCCGAGCAGGTGGTCTCGACGGCTATGCGCGCGTTGGATTCTCGCCGCACCCCCGCCAGCGTCGTATCCGGCCTGTCCAACAAGATCAGCGCCGGCGGTGTGCGTTTGGCCCCACGTTCACTGGCCGCGAAGATCAGCGGTCGCCTGCTGAAGGCCTGAACCGCTAACCGCGCGTACGACGCGAATCGATCACTCCCGTATCGAATCCGGCCAGATGCAACCCTCCGTGGAATCGGGCGTGTTCGATCTTGAGGCACCGATCCATGACGACGTTCAATCCGGCTGCTTCGGCGTCGTGGGCCACCTGCTCGTGCCACAGTCCCAGCTGCAACCAGATCGTCTTCGCCTGCACTGCAATGGTTTCGGAGAGAACGTCGGGCAAGTCGTCGTACTTGCGGAACACGTCCACCATGTCCGGTCTCTTCGGGAGATCGGCGAGCGTCGGGTACACGGGCGTGCCCTCGATGTCGGCAACCGTCGGATTCACGAGAAATATCTCGTAGTTGCTCGTCGACGACAGATACCGGTTGACGAAGTAGCTTGCCCGCGAGGGATTCTTGGACGCACCGACGATCGCGACGGTCTTCGTCTCACGCAGGATGCGTTGCCGCTGCGGCGCGGACGGGCCCTGCCAGGTGCGTTCGCTCATGACCGCGCCTTTCCTGTTGCCAGTGTCAGGGCCTGATCCAGGTCCCACAGAATGTCCTCGGCATCTTCGAGTCCGACGCTGATGCGTATCAGCTCTGGGCCGACACCTGCTCCGCGGAGTTGCTCGTCACTCAGTTGTCGGTGGGTGGTGCTGCCCGGGTGGATCACCAGCGTGCGCACGTCACCGATATTGGCGACATGGCTGGCGACCTGAACGCTCTCGACGAACGCCTGACCGGCCTCGCGGCCACCGTCGATTCCGAAAGCGAATACCGCACCAGGGCCGGCGGGTAGGTACTTCGCTGCGCGGTCGTGATGCGGATGCCCCTCCAGCCCAGCCCATCTCACGTACTCGATCCGGGAATCTGCTTCGAGCCATTCGGCGACCACTCGGGCATTGCCGACATGCGCGTCCATGCGCTGCGGCAACGTTTCCACCCCCTGGATCAAGGTGAACGCCGATTGCGGTGCCAACGCGCCCCCGATGTCGCGCAGTTGCTCACTGCGCAGTTTGGTCAGAAAGCCGTACTCGCCGAAGTTTCCCCACCACGACAGCCCGCCGTAGGAGGCCACCGGTTCTGTCATTTGCGGGAATTTGCCTGAGCCCCAGTCGAATCGTCCGGACTCGACCACCACTCCCCCCAGCGTCGAACCGTGCCCGCCGAGAAACTTCGTCGCCGAGTGAATCACGATGTCGGCACCGAATTCGATAGGCCGGCTGAGCCACGGCGTCGCCATCGTCGCGTCGATCACCAGCGGAATTCCGTGATCGTGGGCGACGGCGGCGAGACCCTCGAGGTCGGCGATCTCCCCCGACGGGTTACCGATGATCTCCGCGTAGATCAGTTTGGTCGAACCCGTCACCGCTGCTGCGTAATCCGACGGATCGGTGCCGGGAACGAACGTGGTCTCGACGCCGAAGCGACGGAGCGTGACGTCCAGCTGGGTCACCGTGCCGCCGTACAGCCCGGCCGCGGCAACGATGTGGTCTCCGGTGCCGGCAAGCGCAGCGAACACTGCGAACTCGGCCGCCAACCCACTGGCGAACGCAACCGCTCCGATGCCGCCTTCGAGGCTCGCAATGCGCTCCTCGAAGGCGGCGACGGTGGGGTTACCGATACGACTGTAGACATTGCCGTACTTCTGCAGAGCGAACAGATCGCCTGCGTCCGCAGAATTCTCGAACACGTAGCTCGCCGTCTGGTAGATCGGCACCGCACGCGAACCGGTGGAAGGATCCGGCCTCGCTCCGGCGTGAATTGCTCTGGTACGCAGGCCGAATGTCCGTTCGCTCATGACGTCAGGCCGTTTCGAGAACGGTGTGGATCGGAGTGGGATTGCGCGTCAGATCCAGCACGGGGCAGTGGTCGTCGACGGCCTTCTGCAGCTCCTCGTACCGCTCCCGTGACTCGGGACCGGAGACGGTCACGACGACGCGCACCTCACCGAACCCGGGACGAACGTCGTCGTCGAAACCGAAGAAGCCGCGAACGTCGAGGTCACCCTCGGCCTTGGCCTTGATGTCGTCGACGACGATCCCGAGCTTCTCCGCCCAGACGCGGTAGGTGACCACCTGGCAGGACAGCAGCGACGCCAGGTAGTACTCGACCGGGTTGGCCGCCTTGTTCTCACCGCCGAGGGCAGGGGGCTCGTCGACCTCGACGGTGTACTTGCCCAAGGTGACGGTGCTGGCAACAGCGTCGTGCGCGGTGACCGAAGCCCGGAAGACTGCCTGCGCGTTCTTCGGATCGGCCTGCACGGCATCGTCGGTGGCAGCGATGACGCCGCCGAGATGAGACACAGATGTGGTCATGGGAAATTCCTGTTCGATTCGAGGGTTGCCGGAACGACCCGAGAAGCGCGAAATGCTCGTCGGGGATGGGTTCGATCGACAGTTACGAACAGGAAGAAGTGCAGACGAGACCGAAGTCGATGGTGCGACGACGCACGAGCCTTCTGGCTGCGTCGATCACGTGTGTCTCGGTCACGATGCCGACAATAGCCTACGAGAACTGATCCGCGCCGACGTCCGTCTCATCGTCGACGATCGCCGCGACGATACGTGCGGCCACCGCATCCGGAGTCAGACCCTGCGGTAGTTTCGGTGCCTGCCCGGCGATCGGCCGTGTCGCCAGTCCCGTCTCGGTGTGCGGCGGACGCACGTCCACGATTCGGATCTTCGACTTACGTGCCTCTGTACGAACGCTTTTCAGCAATGCGCTCACCGCGGCCTTGGTCGCCGAGTAGGCACCCATGTTCGGCATCGGCTTGTCGGCCACGACGGCGCTGATGTTGAGCACGAACCCGCCCTGACCCAGGGTGGTCAGCGCTTCGCGAAGCACCCGCAGCGGTGCCAGATAGTTCAGCAGCAGCAATTCGTCGACGGTGTCGTCGTCCACTTCGGTCACCGGACCGAACGCCACGACACCTGCGGCGATGACGATCCCGTCCAAGCCACCGTGGTGTTCGACGGCCTCCGCGACCACCGAGCGAGCCGAATCCGGAAGCGTCAGATCGGCATCGACCGTGTGATGGTCCGACTCGATGCTCCGGCCGCTCACGGTCAACCGAGCACCGGCCTGCGCGAGCTGCTCGACGATCGGTCCGCCGAGACCGCCACTGGCACCGAATACGAGAATGCGTGCACCGTCGAGTGTCGTCATACTTTCGAGGCTAACGGCCACCTCACACCCCCGCTGACGACGGCGTTCATCAGAGCAGTTCGGCTGCGCGGCGGACCACATCGATGCAGATGTCGAGATTGAGCGGGCTCAACGTCGAGAAGCCTTGAGCCACTTCGCCTTGCTCGAGCACCACCACCCGGCCCGCCGCGACGCTCGGCAACGAGGTGAACAGTCCGGTATCGACGATCCCGGCCGAGCCGAAGTCGAACACGACGAGTACGTCGGCATCGGCGAGAACGTCGGCGTTCTCAGTGGAGAACTCGGGGCGCGGGGCGTCCGCGGTCGCTCCGTCGGACAGAGCGGCGACCGTCGTGAACCCGGCTCGTCGGAACAGATCCACGGCGGGGATGGACTCGTGCCCCAGCCCGTAGAACATCGACGTGTCGTAGGCGGCGATCAAACCGACCGTGGCACCGCCGACGTCGAGCCCGTCGAGCGCGGCGGACATTCGCGCCTCGGTGTCCGCGATGAGTTCGTCGGCGCGATCTCGCCGATCGAGTGCGTCGCCGATCATCTCGAGGTTGCGCCGCCAGTCGAACGACGCGATCTGGACAACGGAGGCGAGCGATTCGAGCTGAGAACGAGAATCGGCCACCCCGTCGTCTCCGATGATGAGATCCGGTTCGGCTGCGGCGATGCGCTCGGTGTCGATCGACTCGCCGAGGGAGATCCGCTCACTCGACCCGCCGAGTTCGATGAGGGCGTTCTCGTGCCACTCCCAGGACCTGTTCGGTGCGCCGATCATCTCGGCGAAGCCCTCGCGCACCCCGAACTGCACGGGAACGACGCCCAGCGCGAGCACCGTGTCGAGGTCCCACAGGTTGGCCACACACGCCACCCGCTGCGGCCGACGGTCGATCACGACGGACTCACCGGCATCGTCGACGATCGTACGGGGATAGCCGTCCCCTGCAGTCCCGTCGCCCGACGGCTGCTCCTCACCGCTCCCGCATCCGGCCAGCAAGGCCGCAAGCGCGACGCTGCCGATGAGGAACTCACGACGCGTCGCCGCCTCGATCGTGTTTGTCTCGAACTGGGTTTCCCCGATAGCGAATGCAGGCGCAGGTGCGGTCATGACCCGGAATAGTAGGCATGCCTAACCTAGGTCGTCAAGAGGATGTCAGCCGAGCAGCTTCTTCTGAACTTTGCCCATGGCATTGCGCGGGAGGGAGTCGACCACTCGAATCTCGCGGGGCCGCTTGTGAATCGACAGCTCGGTGGCCACCAGATCGATCAGCACCCGATCCTCCACATCGGTACCGACGACAAACGCCACGATGCGCTGACCGAGATCGGCGTCGGGCATACCGACCACGGCCACCTCGTCGACGCTCGGGTGGCCCAGCAACACGGTCTCGATCTCCCCCGCGCCGACGCGATAGCCGCCGGATTTGATCAGGTCCGTCGACGCTCGCCCGACGATGCGGTGGAAGCCGTCCGGCTCGATGAGGGCGACGTCTCCGGTATCGAACCAGCCGTCCTCGGTGAAGGTCTTCGCTGTCGCGTCGGGGTTGTTCAGGTAACCGTCGAACAGCATGGGGCAGCGGATCTGCAGCGCGCCGATGGATTCGCCGTCGTGCGGCAGGATTTCGCCCTTCTCACCGCGCAACCGTGTCTCGACGCCCGCGACCGGCAGTCCCACCGAGCCAGCGCGCCGCTCCCCGTCGGCGCGGGTGCTGATGGTGATGAGGGTTTCGCTCATGCCGTATCGCTCGATCGGCGCCTGCCCGGTGAGTTCACGCAGCTTCTCGAACACCGGAACCGGGAGCGGCGCACTGCCGGACACCAGCAGTCGGGCGTGGGCCAGGGCGCGGGCGGACGTCTCGTCCGCGGCGATGCGCGACCACACGGTCGGCACTCCGAAGTACAAGGATCCACGCGCGGCCGCGTAGAGCTCCGGCGTCGGCTTACCGGTGTGGATCAGCGGGCTGCCCACACGCAGTGGGCCGAGGACACCGAGGATGAGACCGTGGACGTGGAACAACGGAAGTCCGTGCACCACAGTGTCTCTCGAAGTCCATGCCCACGCCTGCGCCAACGCGTCCAGGCCGGCGGCGATGGCACTGCGCGAGATCAGTACGCCTTTGGGTGGGCCGGTGGTACCGGAGGTGTAGAGGACGAACGCGACCGAGGACGGCTGCGGTTCGGCGTAGCTGTGCCACGAGCGTGCGTGCTGACGCACCGGCAGGACCTCCAGCCCGGAGGTGTCCGACGGTGCCTCACCGAGCCATGCCTGGGCACCCGAGTCGCGAAGGATGTGCTCGCGTTCGGCGATCCCTGCGTCCGGCGGAACCGGCACCACGGTGACTCCGGCGATCAGCGCGCCCACGACCGCGAGCACCGTCTTGACCGACGGCGTCGCGTAGATCGCGAGGCGGTCGGCTCGCGAGATGCGTTCGGCAACCGAGGTCGCCGCACCCAGGATGTCGGCACGGGAAAGCGAGACACCGTCGATGGTGATGGCGTCGGGAATATCGTCTCCCCGCGCAACGGCGAGTGGGTTCAGTGAACGAAGCAGCACATGGCTACCGTACATACATGGACGTGGACGGAATCGACACCGGCGACTACGCCGAGTACATGACGGTCGCCGCCGGTGACCTGCAGGCGGGTGTCTATCTGATCGGAACCGACGCCGAGCAGGACACCGATTCCGAGGACGACCTCGACCTGGACCTCGAGGACTCCGATTCCGACGATGACGACATCGACATCGCGCACGTCACCGACGGCGCGCCCAGGCTGGTCTACTCGGTGCAGTCCGACGACTTCTGGACCCGGGTGGAGTTGGCCGATCTTCGAGCCACTCAGCTCTACGAGGAAGCGCACGCACGCAATCCCGAGGTCAACACCGAACCCAAACGCTTCACCACCGTCGAGGCGTTCGGCAGCAACGAACTGGTCTACATCCTGCGCATCCGACGCGGCGGCTGGGATGGGATCGAGCCGGTACTCGAGCCGTGATCGGCGCGCTCCGCTAGGCGGCGGACCCGACAGTTCCGACGCCGAGCGCAACCAGGAATCCAGCGCTGATTCGGTCCAGCCAGTCGGTCACCGCGGGCCTGCTCAGCAAAGCCACCGCACGTGAGGCGAGAACGGAGAACACTCCCATCACCAGCGCGGCGACAACCACCTCGACCAGCCCGAGCGTCATGGCACCGGCGAAGGTGACCACGGTCAGGAACTGCGGCACCACCGCAAGGTAGAACAGTCCGACCTTGGGATTGAGCGCGCACGAAAGAACACCCGCACCGAACGCCGACCACGCAGACGCAGCGACAGGCACCAGCGGCTCACCGGCCACCTTGTTCTTGCGTCGCGCCCCGAAAGCCTTCACGCCCAGGTACAGCAGATACAGCCCACCGAGGATCTTGACGACGCGATACGCCGTCGCGGATTGCTCGACGATCGCCGCCAGCCCGACGGCTACCAGCACGGCCCAGAACAGTCCACCGATCGCGACGCCCATCGCCGCCGCGATCCCGGGCTTGAGACCGCCGATGCTGTACCGCAGCACCAGAAACGAATCGGGCCCGGGCAGAATCGCCAGCAGAAAGCACACACCGGCGAAGCTGAGCAGCAGGCTGAGGGTCATGGGTACATGAGAACACCCGGTCCGAGCTGGGTCCAACTGACGTGAGTGTCCACAATTCACGTCGGCAGGCGGGATCCCGTCAGCCGTGGGAAATTGTGGACACTCAGCGCACCAACGTCAGCCGAGACGAGGATTCGCGCGGTCGTACGCCAGCCAACTGACGTGAGTGTCCACAATTCACGTCCAGCGACGGAATCCCGCTCGCGAAGTCGAATAGTGGACGCTCAGCGCACCAGAGAAACCCGACTACCCGCGCAGGCGAGCCGCCGCAGCCTCGATGCGTTCGTCCGTGGCCGTGAGTGCGATGCGCACGTGCTGTCCACCGTTCGGTCCGTAGAACTCTCCCGGGGCAGCGAGGATGCCGCGTTCGGCGAGCCAGTCGACGGTGTCGCGGCACGGTTCACCCCGCGTAGCCCACAGGTACAGCCCGGCCTCGGAGTGGTCGACGGTGAATCCGGCTGCTTCGACGGCTTCCTTCAATACAGTCCTGCGTGATCGGTACCGCTCGCGCTGAATGCTCTCGTGCTCGTCGTCGGCGAGTGCGGCGGTCATGGCGGCCTGGATCGGCAGCGGCACCATCATGCCGGCGTGCTTGCGTACCTCGAGCAGCTCGGCAACCAGGGATGCGTCGCCGGTGACGAAGCCGGCGCGGTAGCTGGCCAGGTTCGAGGTCTTCGAAAGCGAGTGCACCGCAAGCAGATTGGTGTGATCGCCGTCGCACACGCGCGGATCCAGCACAGAGACCGCTTCGGCTTCCCAGGTCAGACCCAAGTAGCACTCGTCCGACACGACGATGGCGTCACGCTCGCGGGCCCAGTCGACGACTTTGCGGAGATGCTCGACTCCGAGCACCTTGCCGGACGGGTTGGACGGTGAATTGACGAAGATCAGCGACGCCCGCTCGGGGCCCAAACGCGACAACCCGTCGGCCCGCAGAATTCGCGCACCCGCCAGCAGTGCCCCCACTTCGTAAGTGGGGTAAGCCAATTCGGGGATGACAACCAGGTCGTCAGCTCCCAGGCCGAGCAGCGTCGGCAGCCAGGCGATCATTTCCTTGGTGCCGATGGCCGGGAGCACCGCGTCGGGCGAGAGACCGGTGATCGAATACCGACGCTCGAGCGCGGCCACCGCGGCCTCGCGCAATGCGGCGGTACCGACCGTGGTGGGGTAACCGGGCTCGCCCGCAACGGAATTCAAGGCCGTGCGGATCACCTGCGCAACCGGATCCACCGGTGTACCCACCGACAGGTTGACGATGCCGCCCGGGTGCGCCGACGCCTTGTCCTTGGCAGCGGTCAGCGAGTCCCATGGAAAATCGGGCAGCGCCGCTGCCACCGCTCTGCGTGCCAAGGCGTCAGTTCTCGCCCATGGGAGGCAGAGCCTTGATGAACGGCGGGTCGTAGTCGGTCTTGCCGAGCTTCGCAGCGCCGCCCGGAGATCCCAGGTCGTCGAAGAAGTCGACGTTGGCACCGACGTATGCGCTCCACTGCTCGGGCACGTCGTCCTCGTAAAAAATGGCCTCGACGGGGCACACGGGCTCGCAGGCTCCGCAGTCGACGCATTCGTCGGGGTGGATGTACAGCATTCGGTTACCCTCGTAGATGCAATCCACCGGGCACTCTTCGATGCACGCTTTGTCCAGTACATCTACGCACGGTTCTGCAATCGAGTAGGTCACTGCTGCTCTCCCCTCCTGTATCGATCGTGGGCGCTCGCGCGCCCTGAGCATCCTAGTATCGCGGTCCGAACATGGGGCAAACCGACCAGGGTGGCCTCACCTGCCCCGGTTGGCTATCGCCGCAGCTGCTTTGCCGGTGAGTCTGCACCGAGCGCCGAGGCCTTCTTGTGGGCCGCGAGCCACTTGCGTCCCTGCTTGGCGGCGCGCGAGAGCGCGCCGCGCTCGCCGAAGTAGCCGGCGACGCCACCGACGACCGGGATGGCACCGAGCACGCGGTAGATGCCGCGAGGATGCGGACGCTTCTCCAACTCGCCTGCGACGTCGCGCAGCACGTTGGCGATCTGCCACATGCCGCGCAGCAGCGCGAACGGACCCGACTTGGGGGACTCTTCCTTCTTCGCCGGAGCACTGTCGGCCAGGGACGTCAGGTCGCGCTTGCACAACACCGAGCCGAGTAGCGCCACATGCGTCTCGCGGTCGGTCACCCCTGATTCGCGGGCCACGGCGACCAGCACCATCGCCTGGTTGGCGAACCCGAGCAGATCCTGGATCGGCAGGCGGTTGACCAGGATGCCGAACACGCCGGGAAACGCGACGGCAACGGTGTTGAGAGCTCCGATGCGATTGACCCACCACTGCGACCGAGCGTCACTGCCGAGCTTCTCCCAGCCTGCGGTGCCCGGGAAGTCGGTGGTGTCGAAGGCTTTCGCCAGGAAATCGATGACGTTGTCGAGGGTCGAATCATCCGCGGAGGACTCGCGGAACGTCCTGCCCTTGAGCCCTATCGGGTCGCGTGTCGCGAGGATGTCGAGCACGGGATGAATGATGGCGACGGCACTGCTCAGCACCGCGGCGACGCGACGGTCGTCCATGTCAGACAAGCTCCATTTCGAGAGTGACCCCGAGGGTCAGATCAGGCCGGCAACGGACACCGCCGGAGCCGGGCCGTACGTGGTGGTGCGCTGACGAACCGGTCGTCCGATGCCGTCGGCGATCTCGTGCAGTTCCGCAACGGTCTTCTCCGAACCGTTCTGCGAACCCGCCATGCGTGAGATCGTCTCCTCCATCAGGGTCCCGCCCAGATCGTTCGCGCCCCCGTTCAGCATCGCCTGTGTACCCGTGATTCCCAATTTCACCCATGAGGTCTGAATATTGTCGATTCGGCCGTGCAGCATGATCCGGGCAAGAGCATGCACGGCGCGGTTGTCCCGGTTGGTCGGGCCGGGTCGCGAGGCCCCGGCCAGGTACAGCGGCGAGGACTGGTGCACGAACGGCAGCGGCACGAACTCGGTGAACCCACCGGTCTTGTCCTGGATCTTCTTGAGCACGTTCAGGTGACCGACCCAGTGCGACGGATTGTCGACGTGGCCGTACATCATCGTCGAGCTCGACCGCAGGCCCACCTCGTGCGCGGTGGTGATCACTTCGATCCACTCGGCCGCGGGCAGCTTGCCCTTGGTGAGTACCCAGCGGACCTCGTCGTCGAGAATTTCCGCAGCCGTTCCCGGGATCGAGTCCAGCCCGGCGGCCCGGAGCTCGGTCAGCCACTCACGGATCGACTGACCGCCCCGCGATGCCCCGTTGACGATCTCCATCGGAGAGAAGGCGTGCACGTGCATCGACGGCACCTTGGCCTTGACCGCGCGGACCAGGTCGGCGTAACCCGTCACCGGCAGTTCGGGGTCGATCCCGCCCTGCATGCACACCTCGGTGGCCCCGACGACGTGCGCTTCCCATGCCCGATCGGCGACCTCGGTGGTGGACAACGTGAATGCGTCGGCGTCACCCTTGCGCTGAGCGAACGCGCAGAAGCGGCAGCCGGTGTAGCAGATGTTGGTGAAGTTGATGTTCCGGTTCACCACGTAGGTGACGGTGTCTCCGTTGACCTGCTTGCGCAGATCGTCGGCGAGGGCAGCGACGGCGTCCATGCCCGGGCCCTCGGCGGTCGCGAGCGCGAGGTACTGCTCGTCGGACAACCCGGCCGGGTCCTTCTCCGCAGCTGTCAACGCCGAGACCAGGTCCCGGTCCACCCGTTCGAGGCCGGCGAGATCACGCACCTGCTCGCGGATCGAATCCCAGTCACCGAACGCATTCGCCAGATCTGAACGCGTTTCGGTATTACGCCCCTGGGTGTCGATCTCGGTGTTCAGGTCGACACGGCCCGAGGACTCCCATTCCTCGTCCGGCTCCTGCCACGGCAGACCCGTCGGGTTCACGTTCTCGCGCGCCATGCCGGTCTCGGGATCGGCCAGCGCCCGAACGTGCGCCGAGATCCGCGGATCGATCCACGGAGCACCGGCGAGGACGTACTGCGGCTGCGCTGCAACACGTTCCACCAAGCGGTAGCCCGCCTTGTCCGACAGTTCCGCCAGGGTGTCGAGGTTCGGCCACGGCCGCTCGGGATTGACGTGATCGGGGGTCAGCGGCGAGACCCCGCCCCAATCGTCGACGCCTGCGCCCAGCAACGCTGCGGTCTCCTCCACTGCCACCAGGTTCGGCGGAGCCTGGATTCGCATCGACGGGCCGACCACCATGCGCGTCACCGCGATCGTCGCCAGGAATTCCTCGAGACCGGCGTCGGGAACGGACCGCATCGCGGTATCGGACTTGGCCAGGAAGTTCTGCACGATGATTTCCTGCACGTGCCCGAAAGACTTGTGCACCTTGCGAATTGCCATGATCGACTCGGCGCGGTCGCGCAGCGTCTCGCCGATTCCCACCAGGATTCCCGTCGTGAACGGAATGTTGAGCCGTCCCGCGTCGGTCAGCGTGCGCAGACGAACCTCGGGATCCTTGTCCGGACTGCCGTAGTGCGCCTGCCCCTTCTCCTCGAACAACCGACGCGACGTGGTCTCGAGCATCATCCCCATCGACGGAGCGACCGGCTTGAGGCGCGAGAGTTCCTGCCACGACATCACACCGGGATTGAGGTGCGGCAGCAAACCTGTCTCCTCGAGCACCCTGATCGACATCGCACGCACGTAGTCGAGCGTGGAATCGTAGCCGCGGGAGTCGAGCCACGCCTTGGCCTCCGGCCACCGCTCCTCCGGCCGGTCGCCGAGAGTGAACAGCGCCTCCTTGCAGCCCAGCGCGGCACCCTTGCGGGCGACGTCGATGATCTCGTCGGGATCCATGAACATCCCGTGCCCGGAAGCATTGAGCTTGCCCGGGACCGTGACGAACGTGCAGTAGTGGCACTTGTCGCGGCACAACCGGGTGATGGGTACGAACACCTTTCGCGAGTACGACACCGTCTTCGGACGCCCGGCCGACTCGAGCCCCGCATCACGAACCCGCGCAGCCGACGCCATCAGATCTACCAGATCGTCCCCACGCGCATGCAGCAGAACCGTCGCCTCGTCGACGTTCAACGAGACTCCGTCCCGGGCACGACGCAGTACGCGGCGCATGGCAGAAGCAGCTGGAGCGGTGTCAGGCAACGAAGTCACCAGTCGATCATGCGCCTTCCTGGTACGCACGTGCCACCGCAGGGGTCGGTAGTCCTTCGCCGATCCGTGCGTCGCCATTCGGTAACGACTCGGGATGCCGCCGTTCGTACGGACGGGAAAGCGCACGCCATCGTGGGAAGCTCCTGTTCATGCGCGCTTTCGCCTGCCCGGCCTGCGGCCGACTCGCCCCTTTCGAGTCGCAGAGCTGCCCATCGTGCTCGATCCTGCTCGGCCTTCATCTCCCGTCCAGAACCTTGGTCGCGATCCCGGGCGACGAGATCGTCGTCGACGGAGTTCGCTGGCACCGTTGCGTCAATTGGTCGTGGCACTGCAACTGGCTGGTTCCCGAGGACTCCGGCAGCGGGCAGTGTGCGGCGGGCCGCCTCATTCGCCGCAGGCCCGAGAGCGACGACACGATCGCACTGGAAAAGCTGGCCGACGCATCCGCTTCCCTGCGTCAGCTTCTCTTCCAGTTGCTGGATCTGGGCCTACCCGTCGATTCGTACCGACAACGTGACGGCGGGCTCGCTTTCGACCTACTGTCTTCCCGGACCTCCGGTCAGCAGATCACCATCGGTCATGCCAACGGTGTCATCACCATCGACCTGGCGGAGTCACTCGACGCACATCGCGAGGCCCTGAGGGTGCGGCTTCGTGAACCGTATCGGACCATGCTGGGTCATCTGCGGCACGAGGTCGGCCACTACTACGAGAACATCCTCGTCGAGAACGGTCCGCTCATCGACGACTGTCGAGTGCTGTTCGGCGATGAACGCGCAAGTTACTCGGATTCGATCGCACGTCATTACAAGTTCGGTGCACCCGAGGACTGGCAGCAGAGTTTCATCTCGGAGTACGCCACGATGCATCCGTGGGAGGACTTCGCGGAATGCTTTGCGCACTACCTGCACATCACCGACACACTGGCCACAGCCGCCGAGTCCGGAGTGGTGTTGCGCGCCGACCTGGCGGCCTGGGCAATGCGAGACGATGTCGCTCCTCGAACGAGCTATCACGACGCGGACATCGACGACATCCTCGAGGACTGGCAGATCCTGTCGGGAGTGTTCAACAGGGTCAACAGGTCGATGGGCAAGGGCGACCTCTATCCATTCACCATTGCGCAACCCGTGCACGAGAAGTTGCGGTTCGTGCACCGCGTCGTCACGACCGCGGCACGAACAGACGGCTAGGTTTGCAACCGTGACAACGATGACCGATCCACAGTGGCAACCGTCTCCGCGCGCACGTCTGCTCTGGGCTCTGAGTGCCGGTCTGCTGTGGGTACCGATCTTCGTCGCCCAGATCGTGTGGGCCATCGTCGACTCGAATTGGACGACCTGGCCGCATGTGGCCGTCCTCGTCGCCTCGGTGGTGCTCGCTGTGCTGCACATCGCGATCGTGCCCCAGTGGCGGTATCGCGTGCATCGCTGGGAGATCAGCGACACCGCGGTCTACACCCGCACCGGCTGGCTGAGCCAGGAGCGACGCATCGCACCGATCTCGCGGGTACAGACCGTCGACACCGAGCGTGGACCTCTCGATCGCCTGCTGGGGTTGGCCACGGTCACGGTCACGACGGCGTCCTCTGCCGGCGCGGTGAAGATCACGGCGCTCGACCAGGAAGTCGCGGACAAGACGGTCGCGCGACTCACCGACATCGCCGGCCGTACCGTCGGAGACGCAACGTGACCGTCGGGGACCCGCAGGATCAGGCAGAACTGCTGGCCGTCGAGGAGGAGCAGCCGTGGCTGCGCCTGGACAAGCGAATGTTGTTGGTACATCCGGTGAACGAGGGCATCAAGCTCCTGCCCGTATTGCTGATCTCGTTCTTCGTCGGCAGCCAGAGCGGCAACCACTACTGGAGTCTCGGCATTCTCGTGGTCGTCGTGGTGTTCGCGATCCTGCGGTGGTTCACCACCAGTTACCGGATCGGTCCGGTGCACGTGCAGCTGCGCAGCGGGGTGCTGCAGAAGAAAGTTCTGTCCATTCCGCGCAACAGGATTCGGTCGGTCGACGTGGAGGCGAACGTTCTGCACCGGGTGCTCGGGCTGTCCATCCTGCGTATCGGCACCGGCCGACAAGCAGGCAACGGCGAGGCCTTCGAGCTCAACGCACTCGACACGTCACTGGTGCCTGCGCTTCGTGGGGATCTGCTGCAGCGGGTCTCGGGACAGATACCGACGTCCGACGGGATGCCAACGGCGGCATCGGAACCCGAAGTGGAGATCGCTCACTGGCAGTTCTCGTGGGTACGGTTCGCGCCGTTCTCCATCACCGGCATCGTCACCATCGCCGCGGCCGTCGGTGTGCTGTTCCAGTACGGACTCGGGCGAACATTGGCCGAATCTTCGGTGGTCTCCAACAGCATCGATTCCGCAGAGCAACTGGGAATCGCGTTGTTCGTGGTCGTGGCTCTGATTGCGCTACTGGTCGTGTCGAGCATCTTCGCGTGCGTTCGCTACCTGTTGACCTACGCCAATCTGACGGTCACCGATCAGGGGCGCACGCTGCACGTCAGTCATGGACTGCTGCGGACCCGCCAGTCGACACTCGATCGCAAGCGGCTGCGCGGCACGTCACTGTCCGAACCACTGCTGCTGCGCGCGGTGAAAGGCGCCAGGCTCGACGCCATCATGACCGGCGTCAGCGCCGAGAAGAAGGAATCGTCCCTGCTGCTCCCCCAGGCCCCGCGCGCCGAGGCACTACGGATGATGACCACGGTCCTCGGCGACGCCGGTTTGCACGGCGGTGCCGACCGCCCCCTGCTGCAACACGGACCCGCGGCGCGGCGTCGCCGCTACACCCGGGCGGTGCTGCCGGTGTTGGTCATCGCGGCCGGCCTGGGAATCGCGCAGTACTTCGGCGCGCCCATCCCGATACTCGCCTGGATCGCGCTCGGGGTGTTGTTCCTCGCCGCCTTCGGGCTCGCGCACGATCGCTTCCGTGGCCTCGGCCACGCGGTACTGCCCGGTTGGCTCATCACCCGACACGGCTCGCTCGACAGGAGTCGGCACAGCCTCGAGGCCGCAGGCATCATCGGCTGGACGGTGCGGCAGACGTTCTTCCAGCGTCGCGCCGGGGTGGCCACCATCGTCGCCGCTACTCCGGCCGGCGTAGGTCACTACGAGGTGATCGACATCCCCATCGAGAACGCGTGGGCGATGATCGACGCCGTCACCCCTGGAGCCGGAGACATCTGGCTGCACCGAACCTGACATGACGCGGCCGCAGAGCATCGAGGAACTCGACCTCGCAGTGTCGGAATGCCGCGCCTGCCCGCGTCTCGTGCAATGGCGCGAGCAGGTCGCGCTCGAGAAGCGAGCCGCTTTTGCGAACGAAACATATTGGGGTAGAGCGGTTCCCAGCTTCGGACCCGCCGACGCGGCCATGCTGATCGTCGGGCTCGCCCCGGCAGCGCACGGTGGCAACCGCACCGGTCGGATGTTCACCGGAGACCGAAGCGGAGACGTTCTCTATCGCGCGATGCATGCGGTCGGTTTGGCCAACCAACCCACCGCGACACATATCGGAGACGGGTTGACGCTCAACGGAGTTCGGATTGCCGCGCCGGTGCACTGCGCTCCACCGCAGAACAAGCCGACTCCCGCCGAGCGAGATGCATGCAGGCCCTGGCTGGACGACGAATTGCGGTTGCTGCGCCCGACGCTACGGTCGGTGCTCGTTCTCGGCGCCTTCGGCTGGCAGTCCCTGTTGCCCATACTGGCGGCCAATGGATGGGAGATACCAAGGCCTGCACCGAAGTTCGGCCATGGAGCCAAGCTCGATCTGGGCTCGATCACCGTGTTCGCCAGCTATCACGTCAGCCAGCGAAACACCTTCACCGGACTGTTGACTCCGACGATGATCGAGGACGTACTGCGGGATGCGGGTCGGCATGCACGCTTGCTGTGATCGCCTTCATCCGGAACATGAACAGCAGCACTCCCGCGGGGCCCGCTCCGGCAACGATCAGCAGCATGGTGCGCCAATCGGCGAGCAGGAGAACGTCGCCGCCGGGCCCGCCGAACATGCACAGCAGAACCGCGGCGAACCATCCGATCAAGGGTGACGCCACCCAGAGCGGCCGCTCGGCGACCTTGCGCGCCGCCAGGATCAACGCGACGTTGGCAACTCCGCCGAGCAGTGCACTGACGGGGAATTGCACCGAACCGAGGTAGGTCGGGAGAAAGAAGACCGACAGAATTCCGGACAGAAAGCCGTCGAACACCAGCACTGCGACCGTCGCCCAGGACACCAGGGCGACAGTATTGGATGCAGCTTTCGAGATCATGCGCCCAATACTGCCTTGACCCTGGTTGTTTCAGTGCGCCGGCACTCAGGAAACCGGCGGGTACCCGAGAGAGGTGAGCAGATTGCTCGCACCCATGGCGATCTGACCCAGAACGTACTGGTACAGATCTGCCTGTGCGCCGAACTGCGGCTTGAGAGAATCGACGAACGCGACGATGGCGTCCTGCACTACCCAGTTGTACATGTGTGTTCCGCCCCTGCTGTGGTGAGATCGACCCTGTGGTCATTCAGTGATGCGAAGCACAGCCTAGTACGCCTGCGAAAAGGTCCGTCTCCCTGCCCGTCGCATCGCCGCCGGGCTCGCCCCGCACGAGCACGTACTGCTCGTCGAGCAATATCGGCTGGGCGATGTCGTTGGACAGTGCGTACTCGTTGCCCGACGGCGCGACGGTCACCTGAGTCGCATGTGCGCGCAGTGCTTCTCGCTTGGCGTCGAGCACGCCCCGAATGTCGATGCTGGTGGTGATCGTGCTTTCGGGGACGCTGGGCAGCTCACCGTCGACCGGCAGTCGCCATCCGGCCGGAAGCTCGTCGATCGCGGCGAGACCCGACTGCAGTTGATCGTGTCCGGTGACGGTCCAGTAGAACTTCGACACCTCCCACGTCGCTCCGGCATCGGGGTAGACCTCGGTTCCGCAGACCTCGACGGCCTCGGTCACCAGCGAGTGCACCTGCTGGTGATCGGGGTGGCCGTACCCGCCCTCGGGGTCGTATCCGACGACGACCTGCGGCCGGAGCTCACGTATGACCGTCACGAGCGCTCCGAGGGCCTCGTCACGGTCCGCGTTGACGAATGCGCGCGGTTTGCGAGCCGCCGACGTCCCCGCCATCCCGGAGTCCCGCCAGCGTCCGGCGCCGCCGAGAAAGCGCGGCGGGTTGCAGCCCAGGGCAGCGAGCGCGCGGTGCAATTCCAGGATCCGGTAGCCGCCGAGCTGATCAGCGCGATCGACCACCAGATCGGCCCACGTCTCACCGATCACTTCTCCCTCCTCGCCGAGCGAGCAGGTGAGCACCGTGACCTCGGCCCCGGCGCGGACGTAATGCGCGATGGTGCCGCCGGTGGTGATGGTTTCGTCGTCCGGATGCGCGTGCACCAGGAGCAACCGCTGTGGCTCCGTCATCGCCTGATCCGTCATTGCCTGCCCTGTCATCGCTGGTTACTCGCCGTTCGTTCTGTCGTCCGTATCACTGCCGGCATCGGCATCACTGCTGTCATCGGCCGAGCAGCTGCGCCAGATGCGGTAGCGATCGTGCCGTCACGTCGGGCGCAGCAAGGTAATCCGGGTAGGGCCCGCCGTCGCGATGGATCCAGGCGGTCGCCAAGCCTGCACGGTGCGCGCCGTCGATGTCCCAGGGATGAACCGCGACGAGCATGACGTCCTCCGGCTTCGCGCCGCACTGCTCGAGTGCGTAGCGGTAGGAGTCCGCGTGCGGCTTCCATCGACCGGCGGCCTCCACCGACAGCAACGACTCGAAACTCTCGCGCACTCCGGCCTTGTCCAGCAGGGTCTGTGCCACCTGGACCGAACCGTTGCTCAGAGTGATCAGCCGGATGCCGAGTGCTGCCAGGGCGGTCACTCCCTCGACGACATCGGAATGAACGTCGAGCTCCGCGAAACCACCCATGATGTGGTCCACCGCGGCGTCCAGATCCGGGTTCGAGGCGGTGTCGAACAGCAGCGTACGAAGTGAACCGGAACCGATGACGGCGAAGGGCTGGGCAGCATCCGCTGCTGCCAACGCGAATCCGTCCCGGAGCAGGCCCGCGAACCACGTCGCGAACAAGTGCGGCGGAGCGCCCACGTCGGCGAACCGTGCCGGCATCGTGGACATGTCGGACAACGTCTCGTTCACGTCGAACACGATGACGGCGGGGCGATCGATGCGAGTCACCGGGGCGTCCGCATCCACTGCGGCGCGTCGGCGAAGATCCCGACCTCGACCGGGCCGGTCAGCGAGACGCCGGTGATGCCGGGTACGGCGGCCACCACGGATGCGTCCTGCATGATCGGCAGCGTCGACGCCAGCGACCACAGCCTCGGCTCGATGTCGTTGGTGGCCACGGAGGACTCGAGACCGCTCACCAGTGCCCTGTCGATCGTCGGTTGCAGTTCCGGAACACACAGGCCGGACAGATTTCGCGGTATCTCGACGCCGTCGCCGCCGCTGTCGGCCGGCTCGTCGACGCAACCGAACCGGGAGGCGAGGGCCGTGGCGGGGTCGACTCCCGCGCTGGTCCATCCGACCACCGCATCGACGGTTCCGTCTATCAACGCCGTCGAGTACAGCTCGTCGGCGGGAAGTGGGGTCACGGTCGCATCGATGCCTGCGCCGACGAGTTCGTCTGCGGCCGTTCCGGCGACCGCGAGCGCGATGTCGTCGTTCTCGACGGCACCGATCACGAACCGCAACGCTGTGCCGGTCGGGTCCGCAAGCTTGGTGACACTCGGGCCCGGAGCGCTCGTGGAGGTCGGGTCGGGACTCGTCGTCGGAGCGGCGGTGGTCGGTGCGCTCGGGTTCGGGGTCGATGTGACCACGGCATCGGGTGTCGGTACGAACCCGGCCCGTTCGAGCAGTTGGAGAGCAGCTGTTCTGCCGATGGGGGCCGGTGCCGTCGCGGTGTATCCGGGGTCGGACGGCGAGGACAGCTGCGCTGCAGCCCGGCGATCCGTCGCGCCACCGCCGGCTCCGACCGTCGCCAGTAGATCGGGGTCGAGTAGACCCAATATCCCCTGTCGCACAACCGAATTCGACATGTTCGGCGCTCGCCCGTTGACCGTCATCGACAGCACGCGGGATTGTCGGATGGTGTCGGTCCGCACGCCGGGAATCGCCGAGAGTTGGGCTCGCAGGGCCGAGTCGCCACGAACCTGGGCGATCTGAGCGTCACTGGACCGCAGTGAATCGGCCAGCTGCGCGGAGGTGCCCCCGCGGCGGATCAGGATCTGGTCGGGTGATGCGGGCTCGCCCCAGAATCGGTCGTTGCGTTCGAGCAGAATCTCGTCCCGACCCCGGTCGACGGTCTTGATGTTGAACCGAGAACCGGAGACCGGCACATTGTCCGTCAGGCCGCCTTGAAAACCGCCGGGTGAGTCCTTGAGCAGATGCGAGGGCACCAGATCGGCGAACAGTCGCTGCCAGGCCGGGTACGGCGACGAGAGCGTCACGTCGACCGTCTTGCCACCGCCCGAGGATGCGACGTCGTCGATCAAGGCGTACCCCGCCGGATCGACGACACCGGGTTGAGTGGTCATCTGCTGCCACAGGTAGCGGAAATCCTCGGCGGCGATCGGCGCGCTGTCGGACCACTGGGCTTCGTTGCGCAGCTGATAGCGAATGGTGAACGGCGATTGCGACGTCACCTCGGCCGAGATCAACAACGACAGGTCCGGTTCCCAGGTCGTCACCCCGGTGTCCGGGTCGCGCGAGGGACGGAACGGGCTGGGCAGTACCAGTGAACCGACCGCGGCAGTGGCAGGCGACTGATCTGCCAGAAGATGGGGGTTGAAGCCGATGCCGACATCGTCGATGGCGACGACGACCGGGTCACCGGTCTTCGCCGGCACCATCGTGGTGCTGACCGTGGTCTCGATGCTCTCGATCGGGGGCGGGGGATCCGCAGTGCACGCGGTGAGTACCAAAGCGATGGCAGAAACCAGAACCGTCGGCATCAGCACCTTGCGCAACGAGGATCTCCTTCGTAGTCGGCTACCTTGTGCGACAGAAGCGACGCGCCCCACAAGGGTGACACGTCGCTTCTGCCGCACGAAGTGAGTCTTACAGAGCAGCCTTGTCGCGGGTCTTGCTCCGCGAACGCTCACGAGCGCGCTCGTTGGAATCGAGGTGCACCTTGCGGACGCGGACGACCTCGGGGGTCACCTCGACGCACTCGTCGCCTGCACAGAACTCCATGGCCATTTCCAGGTCCAGCTTCTTGGGCTTGGCCAGGGTCTCCATGACGTCTGCGGAGGACTGACGCATGTTGGTCAGCTTCTTCTCGCGGGTGACGTTGATGTCGAGGTCTTCCTGACGCGGGTTGATGCCCACGACCATGCCCTCGTAGGTGTCTGCGCCCGGCTCGACGAAGAACGTGCCGCGATCGGCCAGCTGGATCATCGCGAACGGAGTGACGGTGCCGTGACGGTCCGACACGAGCGAGCCGGTGTGGCGCGCGCGGATCTCACCGGCCCACGGTGCGTACCCGTGGAAGACGGCGTTGGCGATACCGGTACCGCGAGTGTCCGTGAGGAACTCGGTGCGGAAACCGATCAGGCCACGCGAAGGAACGATGAATTCCATGCGAACCCAGCCTGCGCCGTGGTTCGTCATCTGGACCATCTTGCCCTTGCGTGCGGCGAGCAGCTGAGTGACGGCACCGAGGTACTCCTCCGGTGTGTCGACCATGAGCTCTTCGAAGGGCTCGTGCAGTTTGCCGTCGACCGTCTGGGTGACCACCTGGGGCTTGCCGACGGTGAGCTCGAAGCCCTCACGACGCATCTGCTCGACGAGGATGGCGAGTGCGAGCTCGCCACGACCCTGGACCTCCCAGGCATCGGGGCGACCGATGTCGAGGACCTTGAGCGAGACGTTACCGATGAGCTCCTGGTCCAGACGGCTCTTGACCATGCGCGAGGTCAGCTTGTGGCCGCTGACGCGTCCGACGAGCGGGCTCGTGTTGGTGCCGATGGTGACCGAGATGGCCGGCTGGTCGACGGTGATGCGCGGCAGGGCAACCGGGTTCTCGAGGTCGGCGAGGGTGTCGCCGATCATGATGTCCGGGAAGCCTGCGACGGCGACGATGTCTCCTGCAACACCCTTCTCGCCGGGCACGCGCTCGACGCCGATGGTGTTGAGCAGCTCGGTGATCTTGGCCTTCTGGACGACGGGCTCGCCGTCGACCTCACGCATCCAGCTCACGGTCTGGCCCTTGGAGAGCTGTCCGTTGTGGATACGGACCAGGGCGAGACGGCCGAGGAAGGCCGACGCGTCGAGGTTGGTGACGTGCGCTTGCAGCGGAGCGTCGACGTTGCCCTTGGGCGCGGGGACGTAGCTGAGCAGAACCTCGAAGAGCTCGTCGAGGTTCTCGGCGTCGGGGGCGTGGCCGTTCTCGGGCTGAACCTTCGATGCCTTGCCTTCACGGCCGGAGGCGTAGAGAACCGGAAGGTCCAGCGCCAGCTCGGCGGCTTCGGATGCCTCGTCGTCCAGGTCGGACGCGAGGTCGAGGAGCAGATCGTGGCTCTCCGAGACGACCTCTTCGATACGCGCGTCGGGACGGTCGGTCTTGTTCACGACCAGGATCACCGGCAGCGAGGCGGCGAGCGCCTTGCGGAGCACGAAGCGGGTCTGCGGAAGCGGGCCCTCGGATGCGTCGACGAGGAGGACGACACCGTCGACCATGGACAGGCCGCGCTCGACCTCTCCGCCGAAGTCGGCGTGGCCGGGGGTGTCGATCACGTTGATGACGGTGATGGTGCCGTCGGCATTGCGCTTGTGGACGGCCGTGTTCTTGGCCAGGATCGTGATGCCTTTTTCTTTTTCGAGGTCACCCGAGTCCATGACGCGGTCGATCGCTTCGGCACGTTCCTCGAACGCGCCTGACTGTCGAAGCATGGCGTCGACCAGGGTGGTCTTGCCGTGGTCGACGTGTGCAACGATGGCGACGTTGCGGAAAGTGGTGGTGCTGTCGATGTTGTCTGCACTGCTTGGGGCGCTCACGCGAAAAATTCTCCTGGAGTCGAATGCGGGCTCTTGTTCGCTAGCGGGCTTATGTCGCTAGAGAAGCGCGCTGCACCGCGAGGTTCTCGCGACTGATCGAGTTTACCCGTAGTCCGGCAGTGCCCCGCGCCACCCTCAGGTCTGTGACCTGCGCCACCCATTAGTCTTGGTGCTCATGGGCAAGATAAAGGCCGCAGATGTCTCGGGGATGAAGCCCAAGAAAAAATGCTGCCGCAAGAAGGTTCGTTGCATCAAATGCCCCGTCGTGATCATGCGAATGAAGAAGCTGGAATCCGCGGGGGCGACCAAGAAAGACCTCAAGAAAGGTCTGAAGACCGCCCGGGCGAAGTGAGCAGAATGTCCTGCAACTCGGGCATCCAGAGTCGGTCGGCATCGACCAGATCCATCGTCGGCAAGGTTTCTGCGTCCACCCACCGTAGAGCCGAATGTTCAAGTGCTGCAGGAACTCCCGAGATGAGGCAGGCCCGGTAGGCGCGGAGCACGAGACCGCCGGGCAGGTCGACGTCGCCGGAGAGCGCCGCGCCGATCGAGCACTCCACGCCCAGTTCCTCACGCAGCTCGCGCACCAGGGCAGCGTCCTCCGACTCCCCCGGCTCCACCTTGCCGCCGGGCAGTTCCCACCGGCCGGCCAGCTCGGGCGGACGAGTTCGTTGGGCGAGCAGCAGCCTGCCCTGGTGCGTCAATGCGGCTGCGACAACCACAGCGGCGGGGGTACCGGACATGCCACCATCTTTCTATGACCGAACTGCTGACCGACCGTGACATCGAGGACGCCCGACTCGCCGAATGGACCGTGGACGGGAAATCGCTGACGCGCACCGTCGAACTGGTGTCGTTTCCAGCGGCGATCGAGGCGGTGAACCGCGTGGCCGAGGCCGCGGAAGAGGCGGACCATCACCCCGACATCGACATCAGATGGCGGACGCTCACGTTCACGCTCTCGACGCACAGCGCCGGCGGCCTCACACAGAAGGATGTGGATCTGGCGCGTCGGATCGACTCACTGGTCGCGATTTCTTGAGTCGTCCGGCATAGACGACCCAGCCCAGGAACAGGGCAGCTCCGACGACGTCCACGGCACCGGCCCACGCCTCGAGGCCGGGACGGGGAATGGTCCAGATCGATTCCTGGAAGAAACTGAGCAGCCACGGGACCCCCACGGTGACCGTCACCAACCAGTAGCCCGCGACGATCTTCGACCCGGCGACGTCGCGTAGCGGCCCGTGCACCAGCCAGATCACCATCGGGATCACCCAGATCCAGTGATGGGACCACGAGATGGGCGAGATCAGCAGACCGAGGAGCTGCACGATCACCAGCGTGCCCAGATGGTCCTCGCGTCCGATCGCCCGCCATGCCGCGATCGCAAGTCCTGTCGCGAGTACGGCGGCGGCGATCCACACCGGCCCCTGCCCGACGTCCTCCCCCGCGATCCGGCTGAGCGCGCCCCGCAGGGACTGATTCCAGACCGAGCCGACGGGGCCGATTCGGTCGGCATCGCCGAGCAGCGTGGTGAAGTAGGTGGCCGCCTGGTGTCCGAGTGCCGCGTAGCTGACCGCGACGGTGAGGGCGAAGGCCACTGCCGAGAACGCCGCTGCCTTCCACCGCCGAGTGGCCAGGAAGTACAGGCCGGTGATGGCCGGGGTCAGCTTGATTCCGGCAGCGAACCCGACCAGCCCGCCTGCCACCCACCACTTGCTGCTGCGTACCGCGACAATCGCCAGCAGCACCAGGAACACGTTGACCTGGCCGTAGTCCAGCGTCGTTCGCACGGGTTCGGACCACAGACCCAGCGCGGTCCACAGCATCGCGATACGCACCCAGCGCGGCTCGGCGGCGCGCTCGTCGCCGAGAACCATCGACAGCGTCAGCTTCACCACGGCGAACAGCGCGATCATGGTCGCGGCCTGCCAGAGCACTCCGACCAGCGTGAACGGCAGATAGTGCAGCGGAAAGAACACGAGCGCGGCGAAAGGCGGGTACGTGAACGGGAGCGGGAAGTCCGGGGTCTGCACCGAGTACGTGTAGTCGTACAGATTGCCGCCGAGAAGTGTCGCGGAGCCGTCGACGTAGACGTGGAGGTCCACGAGGTTCATTCCGTTGGGCGTCGCGAAGGCCCAGACGAATCGGCTGATCACCGAGACCGCGAGCAGAACGGGGGCCAGCCGAACAAGTCGGTTCACTGTGCGTGCGGTTCCGTTCGGTATCGATGCCGTGTATCGATCGTCGAGCTTATAGGGCTCAGCTCATACGCCCCAACCACAGATGTGCCCGAGTAACATTTGCATCACCTTTCACACTGACAACTTCAGTAACAGGTTATCGTGTGCGTCTGCGGAGAATTCGCAGCGTGTGACCAATAGACTGCCCTGGCATAGATGCGACGGGGGAGGGCTCTATCGACAACAGCTGTACATCGGGGATTGCGCTACATAGAGTGACCCCTCGAGCACCGGCTGTCGCCGTGGGCCCGCGTCATGATCAGAATGGGGAATATCACCGTGCTTCGTACCCGCGGAACGCGTCGCGTAGTTACAGCTTTCGCCGTAGCCGCAGCCGCCGCACTAGTCGTGCCGACCAGCGCATCCGCACAGCCGTTGGTGCCGATGGCACCGGCAGATCTGCCCGCAGCACCGGCCGATCCCGCTGCTCTGATTGCTCAGTTCCTTCCCGCCCCCGGTGAGCCGATGCCCAACCTGGCCGAGGTGGAGGCACTCGCCGCGTTCGCACCGGCCATCGTCGGTGCCGCAGCCGGACCTGCCGACGTGGGTGCCGCCCCGGCCGCCGACCTGCTGGGGCAGGCCCGCGCGCTGCTCGAGACGGCGCAGCTGCCGGACCAGGTCAAGTCCCTGCTCGAACGGGTCATCACGTTCCTGGACGGCTCCGGCGGCGGCGGACCGGAACTGCCGGCCGACGGACCCGTCATCGCCCAGTTCCTGTACCCGACGCTCGGCGTGGGATGCATCTCCGACACCGCCGATTCCGTCGGAACCGCCTTGGCCGTACCCGGCCCAGCCACCCTGCCGCCTCCCGGACCCGGCGCAGGCCAGGCCGGCTTCGTCTTCACTGCTCTCGGCACCGCCCCGATCGCCGCCGAGCAGGCAGCTCCCCTGACGGTGACCTGGCTCAACATCGACAACCGTCGCTCGGGCACCCAGGATCTCACCGGCGCATCCATGATCAACACCGACGGTCCGGCGACGCTGTCCGCGATCGCCGACACCGGACCCGGACGCGTTCTCTCGGTCGTCTCCGGTTCGATCACCACGCAGTCGAAGGAAGACCCGGCGGCAGCACCGCGCAGCTGCACCTTCCTGCCCACCATCGGTACGGTCTACGTCCCGTAGCTCGTATCTGCACTACTGACGCAGTTCGCCCCCGGCTTCCGTGAGAAGCCGGGGGCGAACTGTTTGTGGGGTGAATTCGGAAAGAATGTGCACGGGTTCTCCGAATGCCGTGCTGCATTCGGAGATTGTCGGATGAATTACATCGTTGGTATTTCAGAGAATGTCAGCGGCAGATTTCGACCACTGCCCGTAATCGGCCTTCAGAATATTGTTGATGTCGACTTTGACTCCGCCTACGAAATCCTTGTCGATTCGGATCTGATGAATGTGCGCGTCGGGATGAACGAAGCCCTTCGGCGTTCCCCAATTGTGCTGCCAATACCACCGGCCGAGGGCGGCGACCGAGGCCAATTCGATGGTCGGTGAATTGGCGTAGATTCCCGTGTTCTCGGCTCCGATCACCGATTGCCAGCCCAGGATGTACGGCGCGATCAGGGTTGCGAACTCCACTGCGGTGGGGTTGTCGTCGATCGACGCGTAGATCGGGCGGTCTGCCGGACCTCCGGCGGCGAGGTGGAGCTCGAGGCCTCGCTCTGCGTGCTTCACGCCCGCTGCGTACCCGCCACGCCAGTCGGACGTGGTCCCCTTGCCGAATTGATAGTTCGAGACCACTTCCAGGCCTGCGGATGTCAAGGCATCGGCCTCGGACTTGCGCATCGGCTTCCCGATCATCCAGTTCGCATCCGGTCGCCGATCGGAAACGTAGCGGACAGCTCCGAGGTGACCGGCATTCTTGATCGCGGATGCCGATGGCACCCCACCCGAATAGTCGACGAGTGTGCCGAGCCCAGCGTCGGCGTGCGCGGTCGCAGAGCCCAACGCAACCAATCCGACGGCGGCCGCGGACCCCGCGGCGGCGTACTTGAACAGTTCACGTCGCGAAACCTGCACAAAAATCTCCATCGTCGTTCGATCGCGGCGGCGCGCCTACCCGAGAAATCGCACAACCACTGCTATCTTCCATCGTTTGTCGTATCCCACCACAATCCCATCGGTACCGCCAGCCCCACTGCTCACACCCACCCCGTTCCCCTCCAGCTTCACACGAGCACCTCGCGCACCCAGATAACGAACATGAATATGGTGGAGGGGACGACGCACGGACGAACGCGCTGAGGAGTGGATGGACATGGGCGTAACGCTTGCCAAGGGTGGAAATGTCTCGCTGACCAAAGAAGCACCTAATCTGACGGCTGTGAGCGTGGGACTCGGCTGGGATGTCCGCGCCACCACCGGCGGTGACTTCGATCTCGACGCCAGCGCCATCGGACTTCGCACCACGAAGAAGGCACTGAGCGACAGCTACTTCGTCTTCTACAACAACCTGCGCTCCCCCGACGGTGCCATCGAGCACACCGGCGACAACCGGACCGGCGAGGGCGAAGGTGACGACGAGAGCATCGATGTCGACCTGGCTGCCCTGACCCCGGAAGTGGACTCCATCGTCTTCCCCGTGTCCATTCACAACGCCGACGCCCTGGGCCAGAACTTCGGTCAGGTCGTCAACGCCTTCATTCGCGTGGTCGACAAGTCCGATGGGCGCGAACTCGCCCGTTTCGACCTCAGCGAAGACGCCTCAACCGAAACCGCGATGGTGTTCGGCGAGCTGTACCGACGCGGGGCCGAATGGAAATTTCGCGCCATCGGCCAGGGCTACGCCTCGGGGCTGGAGGGAATCGTGCGCGACTTCGGCATCGACGTGGGGTGACGGCAGTCACACCCCGGCTCGTTGGGACCGTCTCGATTGAACAACGGAATCTTTCTGAGCTTGTGACGTCGAGATGATGTGTGGTGATATCAGCGCAACCGCAACATAAGCCACATCAGTCACAGGAGTCACACATGTCTCGTCGCCTCAGCCGTCTGGCGGGCGCGCTCGCGCTCTCCTGCGCGGCATTGCTCGCTGTTCCCGCCACTGCCGCAGCGGATCCGGCACCGGCCGATCCGCTGGCGCAGGCGATCGCCGCACTGCAGGGACAGGGTGGTGCCTCGCTCGACGCCGCGACCGCGATCGCCGACTCACGCACCCCGGTCGCCGAGGATGCGAACGTCGATCCCTTCGCCGCACTGAACGCAGCCAACAAAGCCCTCACCGACTTCGGCATCACGCCGTTCTTCTACCCCACCGCAGCCATCAACTGCTCCGCAACGGCGAGCTCGCCCCTCGGCATCGTTCCCGGTGTCGCAGGCGGAGCGGCAGGACCGTGGCCGCAGCTGACCGCGCCCGCCATCCCCACGTTGCCGTTCCTGCCGTCCATCCAGATTCCCGAGCTCAATGCAGTCGACAAGGGCGAGACGATGTTCGCGTTCGTCCCGGCCGGAATCGTGAACGATTCCGAGAACAAGACCGGGATGCAGGTCGCCTGGTTCAACGTCAACACCCTGCAGGGCGGATTCGCCGACTTCGGCGGCCTGGCAACCACTCTCGCCGATTCGATCCTCACCAATTCCGGTGTGCCCGACGCCGCGAAGGACATCGTTCGGCCGTTCGTCATCGGAGCGATCGACTCGCTGCCTGCCGCCGGTGCCCGCGCCGTACCCGTCGAAACCGGATCGGGAACCGTTCTGGCCGCGGTGTTCGGCACGGTGAACCACAAGGCCCTTGACGGTTCGGACAAGAGCTGCTTCTTCTTCCCCACAGTCGGCATGATCAACGTCGCCTAGTAGGTAAGCAAGACCACGAAGGGCCCTGCAGCGCTCTGCTGCAGGGCCCTTCGTCTATGCCCTGACGATTCGACCCAGCCGTCCCAGGACCGCCTGCATCTCGGTGTGTTGCGAGCGCGCCGCCCAGGGGCGTTGCCTGTTTCGTCCCCGCATCTGCATCGCGGCCCCGGTCACGAGGTCACCGTTGGGGGCGAAATGCACGCGGACTATCTCGTTGAGTGAACGGCCCAAACCGAAACCCGCAACGCCACTGCAGAATCCGTAGGGAAACAGCGGTGCATCGGGTTCGTTGTACTTACCGCCGACGAACACCGGGCTGCTGGTACGGAAGTCGCGGCACTGCGCGATGAAGCCGTGGAAGGCACGCCCCTTCTCGCGTCCGTAGTATGCGATGCCCACCCGCCCGGACCCGGTGGCGGTGATCGCGCCGAAGCGGGCGTCGCGCACTCCCGGTGCCGACACCACCACCGGCCTCGACCAATTCACCGCGCCGTCCGAGGACCAGGCAGCATGCAGCAATCCGTCGCGGTCCGGCCACACCGCGTACACGTTTCCGTCGTCGTCGACGGCCATCGACTCCGGCAGCAGATAGCGCGAACCGAGCAGCAGAAAATGCACTGCGTTGTGGTACTTCGCCAGCGCCGATCCCGGGACCATCCGTACGTCCCACGTCAGGCCCTCGTCGCGACTGACCGCCACAGCGAACCGTCGACCGTAGCGGCCACCGATGTAGACGGTGCCGTCCGGACCGACGACACCCTTACCGAACGCGACGTACTCCCGACTCGGCAATCCGGGGATGTTCTTCGAATCGATGTCGAAACCACCGGCTACCTCCCACTTCACCCCGCCGTCGAAGGACCGCCAGATGACCTGACGGGTGACGTTGATCAGTGGCCTCACACGTACTGCGAACGGCGTGGGCGCGGACAGGTACGTAACCCTTCCGGTCCGTGAATTGCTCGGACCGGCAAAGACTTTGGCATCCATCCTGGCTTTCGATGCCACTGTGCGCGTGCGCCAGGTTTCGCCCCGATCGTCACTGACTCCCAGGGTGAAGCCCGTTCGCAACTGATGGGGCGGTACCGCGTCGAATCGTCCGGCGTGGAGAAACAGACGCTCGTCGACGTCGTCGAAATACAGATACGGACGATTCCGACTCTGTTGCACGCCCTCGGGAACCGATGCGCGCCATGACTTTCCGAAATCGGACGAGCGCAGTACCCCGATGCCGTCTACGGTGAACGCGGGCGCGACGAACACGGTGTTGTCCGCCGCGACCCCGAGGGTGCAGGCGGCGGAGCCGTACTCGGTGTAGGAGATGTCGGTGACGAAGTCGGCCGATGCGGCGGCATTGGTCGAGGAACGCAGTCCAGCCCGATAACCCGAGGCAACTCTGGGCGTCACGACACCCGCCGTTGGGTGCCGCCGCGGCGTCGCGGCCACAGTGCTGGTCGATGCATTGGATCAGGCTAGCGCCCATGATGCCGGTAGACCTCCAGGCAATCGAAGAAGTCCTCGGCCCATCCTGGTGACAGTTCACAGAATGGGACCGGCCAGTCTGTGGATTTCCGGTTCACGCAGGGACGCATAGGCTCGACGAGTGCCCCGCGTTCGAGCCGCCCACAGCCGCCCCGGATCGACCCGCCTGCATCCGACCGACGCGCGTGCGTACTGGATGGCATCGAAGATTCCGAGTGACCAGTTTCTGCTGTACTGCTTCGCCAGCGAATCGGGAGACCTCGATTCCGAGGTGGCCCGATTGCACGAGCGCAGCAGCCGCATCGAGGTCCTGAGTCGACGCATCAGCGACGTCGCGTGCGGCCTCGACTATCCCCGTTGGACCGAGGCGGGCCCGCGCTCCGACGCGATCTCCGTGCACCGAAAAACGAGCACGTGGTCGGAGTGCCTCGATGCGATCGCCGCATCGTTCGCACGTCAGGTCGACCCCCGAGTGTCCGTGTGGCACCTGCACCTGTATCCGAACATCGTCGACGCTCCCGGCGGCACGGCCCTCGTTGCTGTGCTGCAGCTTTCGCACGCGGCGGCCGACGGAACACTGGCCGCTCGCACTGCTCGAGAGCTGTTCGGCACGCATCCGCTCCCGCCTGCCTGCGTCCGAGCAGAGCCTCGCGCGGTGTTCGAGTCGGCATCCACAATCGTTGCCGCCGCAACTCTTCCGCTTCGACTGGCGCAGATGGTTCGCGGCGGTGTCCGCGCCCGACGCGACGCGCTGAGCCTCGGGCGAGGTACCGATTCGGGCGACATTCCCCCGCCCGCACATTCGCGCGCTCCGACCGCCCTCGACGTGCCGCCCACCGGCCGGACGTCGGTGCGGACCATCGTGCTTCCGAAAACCGAGCTGCAGTCCGGCGGGACCACCGTCACCACGTTCGTGCTGACTGCAGTATCCGTTGCACTGCAACGGCTTCTCGGCGACGGTCCGGATCTGGCCGCCGAGGTCACCGTCGCCAGGGATGAGCGAGCCGCCGCGCGAAACAATTTCGGCAACGTCGGCGTCGGACTGTTTCCCGCCGAACCGGACATCCGTACTCGCAGTCAGCTCGTCGCCGCCGATCTGGCTGCGCGCCGAGCTCGCGCGAATCATCCGCTGTCGCAGGCAGCCCGCGCATCACAGGACGACGTCGAAGCACACGTGCCCGCGTTTCTGGCCGAATGGGGCGTCGCACAGTTCGATCCGACCGCAGCCCCTCCGATGGTCACCGGGAACACCGTCGTGTCCAGTGTTTCGCGCGGTGCTGCAGACCTGACGCTCGGCGGCGGCCGCGTCCGATTCACCGCAGGTTTTCCGGCCCTGTCCCCCGCCATGAGCCTGACCCACGGAGTCCACGGCATCGGCGATACCGTCACCATCGGAATCACGTCGAACAGCGCAGCCGTACCCGACCCGGATCTGTACGAGGCACTCCTTCGCGACGCCCTCGACAAGGTCCGCACTGCTCTGACCTGACCGGGACCGAACTGCCAGACAGTTCTCAGCATTTGTCGGGCGTCGGGCTCAGGTTCCCCGACCAGACTGACAGCCATGAGCCACGAAACGGTCACCGTACTCGCCGTCGGAGGTACCGGTGAATCACATCCGTCCGACCACCGGACGCGAGTGACGGGCCTGCTGGCCTGCGTCACCCGCGAGCTCGACGACCGCTTCGTCGGCCGCTGGGTCGGCTATCCGGCGTCGTACGGTCCGGTCGCGCTCGGTGGACTCTGCTTTCGGCACAGCGCAGACATCGGTGTCCGGCGTCTACGCCGCACACTCGAGAGCACTGCCGGGCCGATTGCGCTGATCGGATACTCCCAGGGAGCGACGGTGGTGCGCGAGGTCCTCGGTCTCGTCCACGACGGGACGATCGACGGCAGCCGCATCGTTGCCGCTGGTCTGGTGTCGGATCCTCAGCAGCCGGTGGGTGCCGTCGACGGCTGCACCGGACGTGGCGTCGCCGGTGCGGGTCCGGCTCTGCCCGAGTCGATTCCGGTCCGGTGGATCGGCCTCGCCTCGGACATGATCTGCAACGCAAGCGACGACAGTCTCATCCGCGACGTTGCCGACCTGACCCGATGGATGTCGTTTCGCACCCCGAAAATCTGGCTGCGTGAACTACTGAAACTACTGCGCAGCAACAGCTTCCAAAACGCGACCCGGACGCGCCTTCGACCCTCGCAGTGGGCGAAGGATGTTCGACGCCTCCGCACCGCGGCCGCAGAATTGGGCGGGTATCTGCCGCAGTCGATGCGCTGGCGTCGATTCGAGTGGTCGAACCCCGGCGGTGGCCGACACATCGCGTATGCGCGCGAGGATTATGCAGACGGCCTCACCGGCTGCCAGGTTCTCGCCCGCTGGCTCGGCGAGCAGGCGGATCTACGGGAGAACCGACTCAGCCCTTCTGGGCCACAACGGCGAGCTGCCTGAGCCCCTTCTCGAAATCCGGTCCGACGAGCTTGTCCATCGAGAACACTTTTCCGATCAGAGCGAAGAGCTTGTTCTGTTTTCCCGACATACGCCAGGTCACCCGGGTCCCGTCGGCGACGGGCTCGAGCAGGAACGCCGTGACGTTCCGATTCTTGAACGGCTTGGTGAACGCGAGGTCGAGCACGATCAGTTCTTCGGGAATCGACTCGGTGATGGTCATCGTCCCCGCGCCGGCCTTGCGGTTACCCGACCACGAGTACGACGCCCCCACTCCGGCGTCGGGACCGGTGTAGGTGCGCTGCAAACCAGGGTCGAGTCCCTCGTAGGGCGACCATTGCTTCCAATGGTGAAAGTTGTCGATCAGAGCGTGCACGGTGGCGGCGTCCGCCCGGACGAGGGCCGATCGCTCGACGAGTACCGGGTGGGTTTCGCTGACCATGACGGTTCCTTCATTTTCTTTTGCACAGGCAGAAGATGTGCCCCGCGGGATCGCGGTACACCCAGAACGAGGGCTGCGCGTGGTCGATGAGTTCGGCCCCGGCGTCGACGACGAAGTCCCTGGCCTGTTCCATGTCGTCCACCACCAGATCGAGGTGAATCTTGATGCCCTCGCTCGGCCAGTCGATGGGGGTGAAGTCCGGCGCCTTCTGGAAGGCGAGCCGCAGTTCGCCCGGGCCGTGCACCACCACCCAGTCCCCGTCGTCGCCGGCATGCTCCCAGCCGAGAATTGTGCTGTAGAAGCGGGCAAGCGCTGCTGGATCCGGGCAATCGAGCACCGTGTAGTCGACGGTGATCCGCGGTGGCGTCATGGCGGAAAGAGTAGCTGTCAGCCTCCGACGGCAGGGGCGATTGTCTCGAACCATGCGTCGTGCAGGTGCTGCTCCCAGTGGTTCCACCAGTGCACACCGGTACCGGTGATCTTGACGTTGGGTCGACCACCGACAGCCTGCAGCAGCGGGACGAATGCCCGGCTGCTCATGCCTGCGGCTGTTTCGAGCGGCACCATCTGCGCGAACCTGACCGGGTCGAAGCTGCTGCTGGCCGGGTTGAACACAGGGTCCGTGGCCGGTGAGCCACTTCCCGAGGAGACGAAGACTGCCGTGTTGCGCAGCGCACCGACGTTGAGGGACGGATCGTTGCGGATCCAGTCCGCAGACGGCCAGGTACCCCACATGTTGCGAGCGTTGCCGCCCATCTCGCCGACGGCGACGGCAATGCCCTGCGCGAATCCGGGGCTGCTGGCGGTCGGGTAGCCGCTGAACGAGGCGACGGCCTTGTAGAAGTCGGGGTGATGGGCGGCCAGGTTGAGCGCCGAGGTTCCGCTCATCGACAGTCCGGCCACCGCGTTGTTGACGTTGTCGCTGCCGAAGCGATCGGCCATGAACGGAGGCAGCTCCTGGGTGAGGAAGGTTTCCCACTTCACGCGTCCGAGCTTGGGGTCGTCACGCTGCCAGTCGGAGTAGAAGGTGCCGCCGCCGCCGAACGGGATGGCCACGTTGACGTGCTTGTCGGCGAAGAAGCTCTCGACGTCGGTCTCGATGAGCCAGCCGTTGTCGTTCTCGGGCGCGCGCAGGCCGTCGAGCAGATACAGGGTGGGTGCCGGGCCCCCACCCGCAGCTTTGAGCACCTTGACCGGAATGTTCTTGTCCATCGACGGCGAGTAGACGTAGACGAGCTCGGAGTCGGCCTTCGCCACACCGGTCCCCATCAGCACCGTTGCCATCGTGGCGACCAACACCGCCACTACAGCGAGCACCAGACTTCGTATCCGACCATGCAGCATGAACATTGTCCCCTTGTTCGTATCCATCCGACCGTCTCGGGGAGGGTAACAGCCCGGTCACGGCTCCGCCTCTCCTAACGCAGCGGGCTGTCGACGATCCACCACGCCGCATACGGCGGCAACCACACCGAACCGGCGTCGTCGACCTGCAGATCGTGCTGCGAGAGAACCTCGACCGGGGCCGGAATTCCGAGTTCGATCAGCTGCGCGTGCGGGAACGGCCGGTGTTCGGCGGTGACGTTGTAGAGGGCGACGAGGGTGCCGCTGGGATGCCGTCTGCGCACCACGAGCAGACCGTCGTCCGACTCACTCTGTACGTCCACCGGTGCCTCGGCGTGCAACATCGGTAGTCCGGCGCGAACCTTCGCGATCCGCGCGATCCCGTCGAACACTCGTTGCGCGTCGCTCCCCTGCTGGAATCGGCCGGCGCGATCGGCGTCGGTCACGCGGGGTCGGTGCACCCACCGGTTGTCCTCGGCATGAGCTGGTTCCTCGGCCCAGTTCGGATCGCCCGGGGACCCGAGCTCGTCGCCGCTCCAGACGACAGGAATTCCGCCCCATCCGGCAATGACGGCGTGCGCCAGGAAGATTCGTCCGAACGCGCCGTCGGGATCCGGGCGGGACGGGCCCAGACCGGTCAGCGCTGCTGCGGTTCCGCTGATCCGGCGGTCGCCGGTGTCCGGATTGTACTGGAATACAAGGCCTTCGGCCCAGGAGCCGTCGAATTCCCCGGAGTACCAGTCGGCCAGGAAATGGCGATGCCCTGCGCCCGAGAGTCCGAGAGACGCCGCGTCGCCGTCGTCGATGGCCCAGCCGATGTCGTCGTGGCAGCGAACGTAGGTCACCCAGGTGCCACTCGGCGGCGTCGGGGGCAACGACGCCAACGCGTGTCGCGCCAATGCTGTACTGCCCGTTGCCAACATCGACCACACCTGCACCATCAGCGAGTTGTGGTAGGCGATGTCCGAGACTCGTCCGGTGTGCCGCCCCTGACCCAGGTACGGCAACAGATCCCGGGGTCCGACGATCGCCTCGGCCTTGAACAACGTGGCCGGAGCAGCGAGTCGAGCAGTAGCGCGCAAGGCCTGGGTGACCGCGTGCACCTCGGGCTGGTTCTGGCAGTTGGTTCCCAGCCGCTTCCACAGGAATGCGATCGCATCGAGGCGCAGCACTTCCACCCCGAGGTTTGCCAGGTGCAGCACGATACTCGCGAACTCCTGCAGCACAGCGGGATTGGCCCAGTTCAGATCCCACTGCCATTCGTTGAACGTCGTCCACACCCACTCGCCGAGGGTGTCGTCGAAGGTGAAGCTGCCGGGCGCGAAATCGGGAAACACCTCGGGGAGAGTGCGCTCGTACGAGTCCGGGGTGGTGCGATCGGGATAGATCAGGAAGTAGTCTCGATACTTCGGATCGCCTGCGCGCGCCTTCTCTGCCCATTCGTGTTCGCGAGCAACGTGATTGAGCACCAGATCGACCACTAGACTGATGCCGCGGCCGCGTAGCGTCTCCGCGAGTGCCCGTAAGTCTTCGTTGGTACCGAGATCCTCGCGCACCGCTCGGTAGTCCATCACCGCGTAGCCGCCGTCGTTGTCGCCGGGCCGCGGTTGCAGCAGCGGCATCAGGTGCAGGTAGGTGACACCCAGATCGGTCAGATGGTCGAGCCGCTCCCCCACCCCGCGCAGGGTTCGGCCGTACCGGTCGACGTAACAGGCGTAACCGAACATGTCCGGCTGCTGAAACCAGTCCGGTTCGAGCAAACGGCGTTGATCGAGCCGGTGCAGATCCTCCGGGCGGGCGGCATAGGCGCGCGCAGCGATCTCCACGAGGGTGGCCGCCACGGCATCGGGATCGGGGTATACGGCGGTGACCGCGTCGTGCAGATCGGGAAACCACTGCTCGAGACGCAACTCGAACGTCTCGCGTCGGTGGGCGGGAAGTTCGGCGAGGATGCCTCGGGTGTCGTCGGAGACGGCGGGGTGAACCATGGACACATTCTGGCATCGACCCCAGCGTGCGGCCGCGCATACATCCGGTTACCGCGGGGTATCAGAGGCCCATGTCATTGCTGACCCGCACGCTGGACACGATCCTCGACAGAGCAGTCGTTCCCGGATACTCCCGCATCGGTGCCACGGTGCGTCGCCGATTCTGGGCCGCGGATCCGACGCCGTTCCCCTCCCCCATAGACATGGTGGTGACCGGCGCGTCGTCCGGCTTGGGCGCAGCTACGGCGAAGGAACTGGCCAGGTTGGGGGCACGGGTGCACCTGGTCGGCAGGTCGGCCGATCGGCTGGAGTCCGCGGCCGCCGCCATCCGAGCCGAGGTGCCCGACGCCTCGCTCGTGGTGCGCGAGTGCGATATCAGCAATCTCGATTCCGTTGCCGAATTGATCGCGGCATTGGCGTCGGAACTCACCGCGGTGCACGCGCTCGTGCACTGCGCCGGGGTCATGCCGGACGGGCGGCACCTGTCCGCGCAAGGTCACGAATCTGCTTTCGCCACCCACGTTCTGGGACCGGTCGCGCTGACGGTGGGACTGCGCGAGCTGTTCGACGCCGGATCGCGGGTCGTGTTCGTCTCCAGCGGCGGCATGTACCCGGTGCCGCTGCAGTCCGCCGACTTCGAGTACGAGAACGGCAAATACTCCGGTATGACGGCGTACGCCAGGACCAAGCGCATGCAGGTGGTGGTAACCGAGCAACTGGCCGAGCGGTTCTCACTCGAAGACGATCCGGTGGTGCACAGCATGCATCCCGGCTGGGCGGCGACACCCGGCGTCACCGGATCGATGCCACTGTTCGGTTCGGTGATGAAGCCGATTCTGCGCAGTGCCGACAACGGGGCCGACACCATCGTCTGGCTCGTCGCATCCGACCAGGCGTTGACCAGTACCGGCACGTTCTGGCACGACCGAGCCCCGCGTCCGACGCACTACCCGTCGTGGCGGGGTGATTCACCTCGCGTGCGAGATGCCCTGTGGGCCAGCGTGGTCGAGGCAACGGGTATCGAGATCTGACGTCGTTCACGGCTCGCGTGCAGGCTGTTTCCGCCCAACGACCGCGTTTCGAATGAGGATCAGCAGGGTCAAGCTGAATCCCCAGCCGAGCATGCACAGAATGACACCCACGCCCGACTGCCCGGTGACATCGGTGCTCGCTTCGATGCAGAACGCCGTCGAGAAGCCCGCCGTCAGGCCCAACGCAGCAACGTGTCCGCCGGTCTTCGGCCATCGTGACAGGTGCGCGGCCAGCAGGCACAGCAACACCACCGTCGCACCGCACGCCGCCACCTGCCATGACGGGAACGCGTTGGGAGCTGGGAGACCCGGTCCGCGGAACTCGCCCCGTTGATCGGCAGACCAGCTCAACCAGCCCGCACACGCTACGAAACCCGATGCGGCAGCAGTCGATCCGGTGGCCCACAAGCCAAGCGGGCCGGTCCCCGCAGTCTCTCGGCGCTTCGAGAAGATGGCCCACAGAACAAGAGCCCAGAACGTCGACGGAACACCGACGAAAACGAAGACAATCCACAGAAACTGAGACCACGAGAAGTCGACTGCCATGACCCGACGCTATCGGACATCGCATAGCTACAGTCGAGACATGTCGCTCGTCGATCGGTTGTCGAACTCGCTCCCCACGGATCGGATCGTTGTCGATCCCGACGTCATCGCGTCGTACCAGCACGACGAGGCAGAGTGGGCACCGTATTCGGTCCCGATCGCGGTCGTTCGGCCCCGCACCGCTGAGGAAGTGCAGGCCGTCGTTCGCGCATGCCTCGCTCACGGCGCGCCCATTGTCACTCGCGGGGCGGGCACCGGACTGTCCGGTGGTGCGAATGCCACCGAGGGATGCGTCGTGCTCGCCCTCGACGGCATGGACGCGATCAAGGAGATCGACCCGCTCGAGCGCTACGCCGTCGTCGAACCGGGGGTGGTCAACGACCACTTGCGGGCAGCGGTCGCCGAACAGGGTCTCTGGTATCCCCCGGATCCGGCCAGCGCGCCGTGGTCGACCATCGGCGGCAACGTCGCCACCAATGCCGGCGGATTGTGCTGCGTGAAGTACGGCGTCACCCGCGATTACGTCATGGGCATGCAGGTGGTCACCGGAACCGGAGAGCTGGTGAGGCTCGGACGTAAGACCGCCAAAGGTGTTGCCGGATACGATCTTGCGGGCCTGATGGTCGGATCGGAAGGCACGCTCGGCATCATCACGGAGGTGACGCTCAAGCTCCGTCCGCTCCAGGATCCGCAGCGGACCGTCGCCGGCTACTTCGATTCGATCGTCGACGCCGGGCGTGCCGTCGCAGCGGTGGCCGCCGCCGGATTGACGCCGTCCGCGCTGGAGCTGATCGACAAGCAGTGCCTTATCGCCGTCGACGCCTGGAAGAACATGGGGCTGTCGGTGGAGGCGAATGTGGTGTTGCTCGGACGGATCGACGATCCCGGACTCATCGGAGACCAGGAAGCCGAGAAGATGCTCTCGTGCTTCGAGGAGGCCGGGGCCACGTGGTCCGCGGTCTCGACGGATCAGGAGGAGGCCGACGCGCTGTTCGCTGCCCGACGGTTGGCGTATCCGGCGATGGAACGCCTGGGTCCGGTGTTGACCGAGGACGTGTGCGTGCCGAAGAAGCATGTGCCCGAGATGCTCTCGCGTATCGAGCAGATCGGCCTGCGCTACGAGACGACGATCGCCAACATCGCCCACGCAGGCGACGGAAACCTGCACCCATTGCTCATCACGCCGCACGACGACCTCCCGGCTCGGGAGCGGGCTCAGGCCGCCTTCGCCGAAATCATCGACGCGGCATTGGAACTCGGTGGCACCGTCACCGGCGAGCATGGAGTCGGACTGCTCAAGATGGACGGTCTGGTGCAAGAACTCGATCCGGTGGTGTTGGACCTGCACCGCGCGGTGAAAAAGGCGCTCGATCCCCACGGAATCCTGAACCCGGGCAAGGTATTCGCGTCGTAACGGTTTCAGCCCTGTGGTTGTGATCGCAGATTGCCGTTGTGCAGCACGGTCACCAGCAGACTCGGTAGGCCGTTGACCAGCACAAGACCAACCGATGCAGACACAGCCGGCGCTGTCACGATGGCGGCGGCGCTTGGCCCACCACTGATTCGTACAACCGTTGTATTGCCTTCAGGACCTCTGCTGGCTCGATCCACTGGTTCTTCTCTCGCATCGCGTTGTCCAACTCACGACCGTCGCGGATGTTCTCAGGCACCAGCACGTGCCATTTGTATCCCTGTGGCTGCAGGCGAACGCCGGCGTCTGCGAGGTAGGAGTTGACGTCGTCGTTCACCATCCGAAGGTCCGACTCGGTGAAGGGCTCGAACCAGACTTCCTCGGGTTCTTTGCTCGGGTCACCGCGAGTGACCCGCACTGGCGGATGAGCGGATGCTGGATAGGGCGTGCGGTAGCACCGGCCCGGTCCAGCAACCCACGCGGTCAACGCGCCGTGACCGTTCGATATGACGCTGACGTAGCGCCCCGCGGGTAGCTCGCTAGGCACCCGTTCGTCTACCTCGGACAACGGATACTCGCTCCAGTATTGCGCCATACTTTTCATTCTGGTCGATACACCAACGTCGGCCACCGAGCGAGAGGGTCAAGTCTTCGAGCATCGCGCTTATCGACCGCCAGATCGGTGGCCTGCGAAACGGGCAACAGCTCGAAACTGGGAGGAAAGAGCAGCATGCCCCGGCGGTCATCAACTCGTTCGACACATCGGTAGAGTTCCCGTACTTCTTCGGTCAACGGGCACATCGCGAGCTCGGCTTCTGTGATCGCTTTGTCGGAGACACCGAAATTCTCGACCTTCAGATTCGCTGTCAGAAACCGTGACAGCCGCTCCCATTGGCTAGTCACGGACCATGGACCGGTTGCATTCAGGAGCCGCTCGACCTCCGCGGCGCTGAAGTCGGGCAGGAGTGTTTCATCTCCGCTGTTCGAGGTCCGCATCGTTCACGAGAACAGTGTCCCAAACGGAAAGCCGACAACAGCCCTAGTGCCGGTCCGCGTCGCGCAAGCAACATGCCGTCAGGGCCTTCCTCCGCCAAAGCTCGCGTCCTGCGCTGTGATCGATTGCGGAGTCAGCCGAATCTGATCGGAGCCGTCAACGTTCATCGTTGCAAGTTCGGACCGCTCGTAACTGACGATGTCGGTAACCAGTTCGCCGGTACGGGGTAAGTCCCGTGGGGTGGTGGACATTCGGTGAGGCGGCGTAGCCGCAGCTCGGGCGTGTCGTACCCGTGTTGTGGGTGGGCCATCGCGTAGTG
>NZ_JBFBLH010000010.1:0-187487 GCF_040702585.1 Rhodococcus sp. NPDC079359 | reverse complement strand
ATCGACACGACGAACACGGGGTGGGGACTTTCAGTTGGCCACCAGTGGGGACCTCGACCTGGCCACCAGTGGGTACTTTTTCATGGCCACGGACACGACCGATGGGCAAGTACCCGACGATTGCGCGATCGATGCTTATGCAAAGGCTGTAGACGCACAGGCAGGCACCATTATTCTGGTGCCAAACCACTTAGCGTGCTCGAAGAAGCTAGGAACCGCTTCGCAGGTAGCGGGCGAACCCGAAGACGTAGACGTCCTCAAACCGACTCCTGGTCTACAGACCGATTTCGTTGACGGCGTTCCCGACGCGGGGTGCATGTTCGCGACGGTAGACCTCCACCGGAGTCGAGGCTGGCGTGTCCGGTTTGGCGGGCGATGGCTGGACCGCCAGCGCCGTTGCGGGTGCCTTGGGCGACGAAACCAGCTCGTAAAGAGTGTCCGCCGAGTTTGGCCAGGCGTGGTCATAGCCCGCGTGCTCGGCGCGGCGTCGGATGGTTCGGTGGATCGCCGCCCCGCACAGCACTGTGGCGCCGAGGTTGCCGTTCTTCGCGATCGCCCTCAGCAGCGGTGCGCGGGCGGCGGTCCGGGGAATTCCCATGGCAGACGCGGTCGGTGAACGGTGCCGGCTTCCGTAGCGGCCGGGTGATCGAGGGGCGGCCACCGGTGTCGAACGCGGCGAAGATCTGTGTACACCGAACACCGGACATACGCGCAGGGCGGGAAGGTCTCGTGGGAGTCGGTGAACGGCAGCGCCTTGACCGCTTCCCTGCCTTCTTGGTCGGCCTTCGACTTTCGTAGCTGCATGTGCAAGCCGTCGTGCCGATGCACGGTCACGTCCCCGCATGAAAGTTCCGAGAGCTCGCTGCGCCGGAAGGACCCAGCAAACTCCGTAGCAGAATCGCCGAGTCGCGGCGTTCGAGGACATCGTCGGCATGTAGCGATCCGATGTGAACGAATCGAAGGTCTGGCAAGTCCACGCACGTCGATTCACGACCATCTGGATGCTCACGAGGCAGTTGTGACAACGTTGTGACACCGAGACCGAACGCCACAGAGCTCGAAGCCTCTGACCTGCGGAAACGAAATTTTTGACCTGCGGAAATGTCGATTACCGCGGATCTGAAATCCGCTGTCTCGGTTGTCCACTCAAATCCGTGGTAGACCGCCGAAGTCCACGCTACCACCCGAAAAGCACTGTCCTAGTCCAGAAATCTGGATCCATATGGACTCCGGTGCCCCCAGTCGGACTCGAACCGACACTGTGCGGATTTTAAGTCCGCTGCCTCTGCCAATTGGGCTATAGGGGCCACCGCCGGAGGTTCGCTCCGGCGGTGACGATCATATCGGGCTGCTACTGCGCCGGGATGACCGGCGGCACGAACTCGAAGGTCATGCCGAGTAGCCATACGAGCAGCAGGACTACCGGGAAGTGAAAGATGAACTGCAGGAACGTGAATCCGATCAGATCGCGCGCTCGCAGACCCAGTACGGCCAGCAAGGGCAGCATGAAGAACGGGTTGATCAGGTTCGGCAACGCCTCGGCGACGTTGTAGATCTGGACGGTCCAGCCCAGATTCATCTGCACATCGGTGGCCGACTGCATCACGTACGGCGCTTCGACGAGCCACTTGCCACCGCCCGAGGGAACGAAGAGTCCGAGTACAACGGTGTAGATCGCGATGACCACCGCGAAGCCTCCACCTGACCCGATCTCGGTGAAGAAGGTCGCCAGATGCTCGGAAATCGTGATGCCTCCCCGGCCCTCCGCCTCGGTGAGCATGGCTGCCATCGCGGCGTAGAGCGGGAACTGCACCAGGATCCCGGCAGTAGCGGGCACCGCCTTGCTGACGGAATCGAGGAAGCGCCGCGGGGTGCCGTGCAGCACCAACCCGAGCATCAGGAACACCAAGAGGTACCCGTTGAGGCTGCTGACCACCGACAGCACCGGCAGCGTCAACAATTGGGAGACAAGCCATCCCAGCGTCATCGCACCAACGAAGAGCGGAAGAATTCGGCTGTACTCGAGCCACTCCCCCGGTCGACTGCGCGGAGCAGGCTCCGACACCGTGTCGTCGAGATCGACCTCCATGTCTGCGGCAGTCTTGATCGCGGCACCCTTGGGAGCCGACACATGCGCGATGACGACCGTCAGAACGATGATGATCACGCACATCAACAGCGACTGCCACGTGAAGATGGTGGTGCCGAAGTCGAGTACACCGGTGACCGAAAGCAGCGTTGCCGGAAGCGAACTGGCCGTCGCCTGTAGCTGCGCAGCCGAGGACGACATTCCCAGCGCCCACACCGCACCGAGTCCCATGAACGCAGCGGCACCCAAGGCCCGGTAGTCCACGCGGAGATCGTCACGCCGCGCGATGGCACGGGCCAACAGTCCCGCGAAAACCAGCGATAGCCCCCAGTTGAGGAACGACACCGAGCAGGACAGCAGCGCCACGAAACTCACTGCGCTACTGGAGCTCTTGGGCACCTGCGCCAATCGAGTGATGAGCCGAGCGACCGGTGGAGAGGTGGCCACGACGTAACCGGTGAGAACGACCATCGCCATCTGCAGGGTGAAGGCGGTCAGGTCCCAGAAGCCGTTTCCGAAGGCGTCGACCACATTCTGCGGAGACGACCCGTTGGCGAAAGCAGCGACAGCCACGACCACCACGCCGACGAGAGCGAAGATGTAGGCGTCGGGAAACCACTTCTCGGTTCCCCTGGCGAGCATCTGCGCGACGCGCGCCAAACCTTTCTCGGCCGGCGCCTGGTCGGCCGGAATCTGCTCGGCGGGTGACGTCATCGGTGGTCCTCACCTCGAAGGGAGCCGTGACGTGGGCCACAGCACCTGTAAGGCTTCACCGAATCATGCAGTGATGCAACCTACATCGCCGCAGACCGCATCTGCAGAATTGCAGATCAGATCCTGATGGACATCGCGATGCCGTCGAGGATGTCGTGTTCACTCACCGTCAACGAGCTCACAGCACCCCGCCGCTCGAATTCCTCGGCCAGCACGCTGCACACAATTGCGCCGCCGCCGATGACGTCGACCCGTCCGGGATGCATGGGGCCCAACGCACTTCGTTGCGTATGAGTCATGCCGATCAGTCGCTCGCACACCTCGAAGAGCTGATCGAACGGCACTCGCGAGAGGTGCACGGCGTCGGCGTCGTACTCGGGCAGTTCCTTGGCGATGGCGGCGATGGTGGTCATCGTGCCGGCAACCCCCACCCAGCTCGACGCGTCGCCGATCGACACTTCCTCGAACGCCTCCGCCAACTTCTCGCGGGCGTACTCACGCGCACCGTTGATCTCGTCCGCGGTGGGAGGATCCGAATGCAGGAAACGCTCGGTCAGGCGCACACACCCGATGTTGGCCGAGAACGCGGCCTTCACTCCTTTGGCGTCGCCCAGCACGAGCTCGGTCGAACCGCCGCCCAGATCGACAACCAGGAAAGGTCCTGCAGCAGAGTCGAGTTCACCGACAGCGCCGGCGAAGGACAACCGAGCCTCCTCGTCGCCGGTGATCACCTCGGCCTCGGCACCGGGGATGACTTTGCCGAGTACCTCGCGCACCATCGAGAAGAAGTCCTCGCGATTGGACGCATCACGTGTGGCCGAGGTGGCGACCATGCGCACTGCGGTGGCCCCGGTCTTGCGGATGATCTCGGCGTATTCGACCAGCGCCACCCGGGTGCGCTCGATGGCCTCGGGTACGAATGCTCCGGTGGCGTCGACTCCCTGGCCGAGTCGCACGATCCGCATCTCACGAGCGACGTCGGCGAGGGATTTGCCGTTGTTGTCGGCGACGAGCAGGCGGATCGAGTTGGTGCCGCAATCTATTGCTGCAACCCTGGTCATGATTTCTCCGCACGTAGTTCTTCGATGGTCGGCCAGTCGGCCGGAATAGCTTTGCCGCGCAACGAGTTCTCGGCGGCCAACGCAACCGACTCATCACCCAGCGGGTTGACGCCCGGACCCTTGGCCAACGAGTGCGCGATCAGCACATGGAGGCACTTGACCCGATCGGGCATGCCGCCACCGGTGAAATCGGTTCCGAGAGATTCGATCTCGTCACGCTCGGCCAGATAGGACTGATGGGCGCGCAGGTATGCCGCAGCCAATTCCGGGTCGGTACCGAGACGTTCGGTCATCTCGCGCATCACGCCGGCCGATTCCTGCCGGCTCGCCTCGGCCGTCAGCCGGGGGTCCGTCAAGTAGAACAGGGTGGGAAAAGGCGTGCCGTCGGGCAGCTTCGGGGCGGTTTTGACCACACCCGGCCTGCCGTCCGGCGATCTGTACGCGATCTCGAGTACGCCACGCGGTTCACGTCCGAGTTGCGATGCGACCGCATCGAGATCTTCCTGCGAGACTGCCGAGGAATTCACCCGACCGGTCCTCCTTCTGGTTCTGGCACCGGCGGCACGGCCGGTGCGGGTTCTGGCTGTACGACAGGCATCGGTGCAGACGTCGGCTCCGGGGGCTCGTCCGATCCCTGTGGCTGGACCGCGGTGTTCCACAATTCGGTGTACCACGGTCCCTTCGGAGTGTTGTCCACTGCGAGGTCCTCGGAGCTCGGCGAGTAGTCGCCGGGCAGCTGGACCTGATAGGGCGTCTCCCCCGGCATGACGAACCGCAGACGTTCGCGAGCGTCGGCCGCGATGCGGGACGGCTCGTCGAGTTGAGACTTCTGAACCTGCAGGCGGTTCACGTCGTCTTGCAGCGCCTGCCGTTCGGCCAGCACGGATTCGAGCTCACTGCGTTGCGAGAAGTAGGTGCGCAGCGGCACGGCCAGCGTCAACGCCAGCGCACACACCACGACACCGAGAATGACGGCTCGTCCGGTGGACAGTCCGAAGAACGTCCGCTCGGGCATCTTGGGCCGGCGAACACCGACGCGTCGAGGCGCAGCCTTGCCGCCGACCACCGCGTCGCGCACCTGCTCGGAGGGTTCCGGTGGGGTGGCCTGTCGGCCGGAGGCGTTCGCGTCACGCGAGACGCCCCCGGCCTTGGACCGACTCGAAGAGGAGGAACGGCCGCGGGGTCGGGGATCACGTCCACCTGGACTGGTCCCGGACCTGCCGCGCCGTGCCATCATTGACCTCTCCACTTCGTGTCATACGAGCCTGTTCGCTATCCCTCGTAATTGAACCGGGGGAAAGACAACTCGCCGGCGTAACGCGCCGCGTCGCCCAGAGCTTCTTCGATACGCAGCAACTGGTTGTACTTGGCGACGCGCTCGCTTCGAGCCGGAGCACCGGTCTTGATCTGGCCGCTGCCGACGGCAACTGCCAGGTCAGCGATGGTGGTGTCCTCGGTCTCGCCGGACCGGTGGCTCATCATCGTCTTGTAGCCGTTGCGGTGCGCGAGATCGACTGCGTCGAGGGTCTCGGTGAGTGTGCCGATCTGATTGACCTTGACCAGCAGTGCGTTGGCCGCACCCTTGACGATGCCGTCTTCGAGACGCTCGGGGTTGGTGACGAAGAGATCGTCGCCGACGATCTGCACCTTGTCGCCGATGGCCTCGGTCAGCGCAACCCAGCCGTCCCAGTCGTTCTCGTCGAGCGGATCCTCGATGGAGACCAGCGGGTAGGCGTCGACGAGCTCGCCGTAGAACGCCGACATCTCCTCGGCTGACTTGGTCTCACGCTCGAAGGCGTAGCCCGTGCCTGCGGTGTAGAACTCGGTGGCCGCCACGTCGAGAGCGAGCGCAACGTCCTGACCGGGCTTGAGGCCGGTCTTGCCGATGGCCTCGAGGATGAGGTCGAGGGCAGCCTTGGTGCCGGCGAGGTCGGGAGCGAAGCCGCCCTCGTCGCCGAGGCCGGTGCCCAGGCCCTTGGCCTTGAGCACGGCCTTGAGTGCGTGGTAGACCTCCGCACCCCAGCGCAGCGACTCCTTGAAGGTCGGCGCGCCTATGGGGGCGATCATGAATTCCTGCACGTCGACGCCACTGTCTGCGTGCGCGCCACCGTTGATGATGTTCATCATCGGAACGGGGAGGATGTGCGCGTTGGGGCCACCGAGGTAACGGAAGAGTTCGAGTCCGGTGGACTCGGCAGCGGACTTCGCGACCGCGAGCGAGACACCGAGCAGGGCGTTTGCGCCTAGGCGAGACTTGTCGGGCGTGCCGTCCAGATCCAACAGAGCCTGGTCGACGGTGCGCTGCTCGATGGCGTCCAGGCCGATGACGGCGGGAGCGATCTCGTCCAGCACTGCATTGACGGCCTTCTCGACACCCTTGCCGCCGTAGCGGTCTCCGCCGTCACGAAGCTCGACGGCCTCGTGCTCACCGGTGGATGCACCGGAGGGAACGGCGGCGCGACTCAGCGTCCCGTCGTCCAATGCGACCTCGACCTCGATCGTGGGGTTGCCACGAGAATCGAGGATTTCGCGCGCTCCGACCTGCTCAATGATGGCCACGAATGCTTCTCCTATAAACGGGTACCGACGGACTGTGCCGGGTGCAAGACTAACCGCTCCCCTGTGATGTCCGCGATGCATGGAGGTCCTACGGCCTGGTGCCCACCGAGTACGCGGCCGCACGATCGCGCACATCCCGCAGATACTGACCCGACAGGTTGTAGGCCATCAACGCCGTCTCCCAGCCCTGCGCGGTTCGCAGATCACCGCCGCGCGCACACAGGTATCGAGCAGCGGTCAGCGCGGCGTCGTCGATGTTGTCGGGATCGGCGACGCCATCGCCGTTGGCGTCGACACCCCACTTCTTCCACGTCTCGGGAATGAACTGCATGGGGCCCATGGCCCGGTCGAACTCGGTGTCACCGTCCATGACGCCGCCGTCGGTGTCCGGAATCTCGGCGACGCCCGGTCCGCCGTCGAGAGGAATCCCGCGGATCGGCGGTGCGACGAGACCGTCGGGCGCGACCGACGAACCCTGGTAGGTGCCGTGCCGACTTTCGATGTAGCCGATTCCGGCGAGCGTCGTCCATGCGATTCCGCAATCGGCATCTGTCTCGGTCATGATCGCGGCCGCGTGCCCGTACGAGGCCAACGCGGTCACCGAAATGCCCAACGCTTCGGTCTGTGGTTCGGCCCAGGCGAGCAACAGATCGGCCGTCCGCCCGGGCGCGTTGAAATCGATGGCCGGCACTTCGGTGCCGGGTCCGGGCGGGATGCCCTCGGGAATCTCGCGCTCGGGTTCGCCGGTGCCGCACGCCGTCAACGCGAGAAGGACCGACGCTGTGGCGAGCACGCAGATACGGGAGATCACCACTCCATCCTGCACACGCAAGGTAATAGAAAGCTAAAGACGGAGATAACCCCTGGTCAACGCGTATTCGAGCCGGGTTGCAGGGTGTATGTTCTGGTCAGCCCTCACGCATGAGGGTCGCCTACCCTTTGCGAGGGAAGGCGTACCAATGTTCGACGCACCGCAGGAGCCTGATTCATGCCAGTTCTCGCCGCCGCAGGCTCAGCGCCGTCGATCGCCACCCAAATGTTCGGCAGTGGCTTGATCGGCCTGCGTGAAGGGCTCGAGACCGGCATCGTCGTGATGATCCTCGTCGCGTTCCTCGTCAAAGCCGATCGCCGCGACGCGCTCAAGTGGGTCTGGCTGGGAGTAGGCCTTGCCGTCGCCATGGTCGCCGCCATCTTCTTCGTGATCCATTACGGCACGTCCACCGTCACCGGGTTGACCGCCGAGATCATCGCCGGAGCGGCGTCACTCGTTGCTGTGGTGATCGTGACGGCGATGGTGCTCTGGATGCGCACCGCCGCGAAGAACATCTCCGGAGAACTGCGGGCGAACATGGAGAAAGCGCTGACCGTCGGGCCCGCCGCAGTGCTGACGCTGGCCTTCTTCGCGGTCGGCCGCGAAGGCGTCGAAACTGCGTTGCTCATGGTCGGCTACGCCGAGAACACCAACGGCAGCCTGTGGCCACTGCTGGGACTGCTGCTCGGAATCGTCGTCGCCGCTGTCCTGACGGTATTCCTCTACTTCGGTGCCGTGCGCGTCAACTTCGCGGTGTTCTTCAAGTACACCGGCATCTTCCTGATCGTCGTCGCCGCCGGGATCCTCGCCTACGGCATCCGCGCACTGCAGATCGGTGGAGTCCTCCCCGGCGGCAGCGCCGTCGCCTTCGACATCACCGCACACTTCGACGCCTCGAGCTGGTACGGAACCGTGCTCGCCGGCATCTTCAACTTCCGGCCCGAACCCACTGTGTTCCAAGCGATCGCGTGGGTGCTCTACATCGTGATCGTCCTCTACCTCTTCCTCCGCCCGGTCCGTGTTCCCGCGACACCCGAGCCTGCTCTGCAATCCTCCTGAAAGGCACCACCACCATGCGTCGTACCACCTACGCTCTGGCCGCCGTCGCGGTTCTGCCGATGGCTCTGGCCGGCTGCACCGAGAAGTCCTCCACCGAGGCCGCGTCGGGCGATATCGCCGTCACCGCGACCGACTCCTCCTGCGACGTCGGCGCTTCCGAGGGCACCACCGGGAACTCGACGTTCCAGATCACCAACAACGGCAGCAAGGTCACCGAGTTCTACGTCTACGGCGAAGGCGACCGCGTCATGGGCGAGGTGGAGAACATCGGACCCGGCCTGACGCGTCAGCTCATCGTCGCCCTGCCCGATCCCGGCACGTACCAAACCGCCTGCAAGGCAGGCATGGTGGGCGACGGTATCCGCGCCGACTACGTCGTCACCGGCGACTCGGTCCGCACCGCAGGCGAGGACGGACTCCTCACCGAGGCCGCAGCCGGGTACAAGCGGTACGTCGTCAGCCAGATCGATGCCTTGCAGGAGACCACCGCCTCGTTCGTCACCGCCGTCAAGAGCGGAGACGTCGACGCGGCCAAGGCTCAATTCCCCATCACGCGTAGCTATTACGAGCGCATCGAGCCCGTCGCCGAGAGCTTCCCCGACGACCTCGACCCCCGCATCGATCTGCGTGAGCCCGACGTGGAGCCAGGGGCCGAATGGACCGGCTTCCACCGCATCGAGAAGGACCTGTGGACACAGGGACTGCAGCCCGACACGAACGCGATGGCCGATCAGCTCGAGGCCGACATCACCGAGCTCGCAGACAAGATCAAGGCCGAAGACTTCACCATCGACCCGATCCAGGTGGCAGGCGGCGCACAGGGATTGCTCGACGAGGTCGCCAAGACCAAGATCAGCGGCGAAGAGGACTTCTTCTCGCACACCGACCTGTGGGACTTCCAAGCCAACGTCGACGGCTCGCAGGCCGCCATCGCCGCCGTCCGCCCCATCCTCGACGAGCGCAACGCCGAGCTGGGCACCGCGATCGACGCACGCTTCGCCGAACTCGATGCCGAACTCGCCAAGTACCGCAACGGCGACGGCTTCGTCTTCTACGACACCGTGACCGAGCCGCAGCGCCAGGAACTGTCCAACAAGATCGACGCATTGTCCGCCGAAGTGAGCCAGGTGCAGGGTGTCGTTGCAGGACAATAAGACCGGCCAGTTCTCCCGGCGGCGCCTCTTCGGTGCCGTCGGGACCGGTGCTGCACTCGTCGGAGTCGGGGCAATCGCGGGACATGCGACGGCGTCGGGCGCCGAGGTGCCGACATCGGATGTCGTCGAATTTCGCGGAGACCATCAGGCCGGAATCGTCACCCCGGCCCAGGATCGCATGCACTTCGTCGCCTTCGACATCACCACCGATTCTCGGGAGGATTTCGTTGCGCTGCTGAAGAAGTGGACGCTGATGGCCGAGCGGTTGGTGCATGGTGAGGAGACCTTCGACGGCGGCGCGGTCGACGGTGGCGAGTACAACGTGCCGTCGGATACCGGCGAAGCACTCGGCCTGACGGCGTCGTCGCTGACGTTGACGATCGGGTTCGGACCGTCGATGTTCGATCGATTCGACCTGGCATCGAAAAAGCCTGCGTCCCTTGCCGATCTGCAGCATTTCCCGGCCGACAACCTAGACCCGCGTCGCTCCGGCGGCGACCTCTGCATCCAGGCCTGCGCCGACGACCCGCAGGTTGCCGTCCACGCGATCCGCAACCTCGCTCGCGTCGGATTCGGCACCGTGTCGGTCAAGTGGTCACAACTCGGGTTCGGGCGGACATCGTCCACCTCGACTACCCAGGCCACACCGCGAAACCTGTTCGGCTTCAAGGATGGAACGGCCAACCTCAAGGCCGAGGACCCGTCGTTGCTGGACGACAACGTGTGGGTTGCTGCCGATGATGATCAGGAATGGATGGCCGGCGGCTCGTACCTCGTGGCGCGTCGAATTCGCATGCTCATCGAATCCTGGGACCGCACCACGTTGAAGGAACAAGAGCGAGTGATCGGGCGCAGCAAGGGAACCGGCGCACCGCTGGGCCAGAAGGACGAATTCGACGCACTCGACTTCGAGTCCCAGGGACCCGAGGGCACCTTCATCGACAAGACCGCGCACGTGCGCTTGGCGTCGAATGAAAACCTCGGTGGCGTCCAACTCCTGCGTCGGGGATACAACTTCACCGACGGATCCGACGGCTTCGGCCACCTCGACGCCGGACTGTTCTTCATCGCCTACTGCCGCGACCCACTGACCCAATTCGTCCCGATGCAACTGGCACTCTCGCGCAAGGACGCACTGAACGAATACATCCAACACGTCGGGTCTGCGGTATTCGCCTGCCCACCCGGCGTCGAAGAATCCGAGTATTGGGGTTCGACACTGTTCGAGTAGACGTGCCCGCCCCCCGTCCGCGTCAATGGACCCTTGCATACGTCTGACCGCTGCAAGGGTTCATTCACGCGAGACCCCGGTCTGCGTGGATGGCACACTGCATACGTCTGACCGCTGCAGTGGTCCATTGACGCGGTCGAGCGGTGAGTTCGTACAGTCGGCTCGGTCCATACGTCGTACGTCCTATCATCGACTTCGGGAGCACACATGGGACAGCTTGTTCGGGTACAGAACTTCACCGTGTCGAGCGACGGAATCGCTGCGGGGGTCGACCAGAGCTTCGAGAGCCCGTTCGGACTCGACCATCTGGCCCTGATGGGATGGTACTTCGGCACCGCCAGCTTTCCTGGAAACGCCGGTTCGGGTGGTAGTCGCGGACTCGACGACTACTTCGCCCGCGACTTCGCGAACAACATCGGTGCCGAGATCATGGGCCGGCACAAGTTCGGACCCCAACGCGGACCGTGGACCGACCACGAATGGCAGGGCTGGTGGGGTGACGAGCCGCCGTTCCACACTCCAGTCTTTGTGCTCACACACCACGAGCGACCCTCGATCACGCTCTCCGACACAACGTTTCACTTCGTCGACGGGGAGCCCTCCGAAGTACTGAAGCAAGCAAAGGAGGCAGCCGACGGTAAGGACGTGCGACTCGGCGGCGGCGTCACCAGTATTCGGGAATTCCTCGACGCCGATCTCGTCGACACCATGCACATCGTCGTCTCGCCCATCGAATTCGGCTCGGGCCTGAAGCTGTGGGATTCACCCGACGAGTTGAACGACAGATTCGAGCACGAGGTCGTCCCCAGTAGCAGCGGCATCACTCATCACTTGTTCTGGCGCAGGTAGCCGGGCCGGATCAATGCCACTTTGTTGCACTCTGACCGACTGAACCCCACATTGATCCCAACCCGAGGGACGAGGGTACGGAGAGAGAGCGGGCGGGGTGGTGAGCCCTCAGCCTCGCAGACCCCAGTGCTCGATCCAGTCGAGTGCAGACATCTCCCCCGGCCCGATGCCTGCATTGCGGGCGGAGGCTTCGGCATTACGGATCAACACAGCGAAATCCAATACCCGACGCCTCAGCAGGTCCTCGGCACTGTCTCCACCGTGCGAGTGATCGACCCCGATGTGTACGACGCGTAGGCCGTCGGGAATCAGCTCGTCGGGCAGGCCTGCCTTGGTGGCCCGTCCGATCACTTTCTGCGCCAGGGCGAGTGACGGCTGAGACAGGGCGATTCCGTCGACGCAGGATCCGCGTGCCTTCTCCGACGCCTTCTTCTCTTCCCAGGCTCGCTCTTGTTCGGCAATGTCGATGGGGCCGTTGCCCGTTCGACCGAGGTGTGGGCTGCGATGGGTGAGTTTGGCGACGAGTCCTGCGGCGACGTCGTCGACATCGAACGCGTTCTCGGCGGCATCCTGAGCGATCCTGGAATGGAACAGCACCTGCAGCAACAGGTCTCCGAGTTCCTCGCGCAAGTCCACCAGGTTGCCCGCGGCGATGGCGTCGAGCAGCTCGTACGTTTCTTCCAGCAGGTAGCCCCGCAACGACTCGTGAGTCTGCTGCGCTTCCCATCCGCCGAGGGTGCGCAGCCGATCCATGAGCCGGACCGCCGCAATGAGGTCGTCACCGGGCAGCTTCTCGGCGGCGATGACCCGTTCTCCGCGTGCAATCCGTTCCTGGACGTCGGGGTTGGCGGGATCGGTGCTCACCAGCACCGCGTCGACGGCGTCGGGCGCAGCGGTTCCGGAGAACAGCCACCGCACTCGCACCGGCACTTCTTCGGTGAATTGCACTGCACCGCCGAGAAATTCGACAGCATCCACCGGCACTTGTGTGGGCCGAACAGGGTCGAGCAGAACTACCGTCACCGCTACACCCCCACTGTTTGCTCCAACAACACCGACCGAGATGGCTTACCGTCCAAGGATAGGATGAGATCGGCGATGAACTGCACCAATTCGACGTCGCGTACGCGCGCCGCCCCCACGCCGCCGCCTTCGACGCGCGGCAGCGGCAACTGCACCACACCGGTGGTGGCCCGATAGGCAGCGCTCGGGTAGAGCCGCTTGAGGCGGATCTGCTTGGAGTCGGGCAGGTCCATCGGAGCCAGCTTCACCTGTGTTCCGGCAACATTGACGTCGGTCAGGCCGTATTCCTTCGCGATAAGCCGCAGCTTGGCGATGGAGACCAGGCGGCCGACCTCCTCGGGCAGCGGACCGTACCGGTCGACGAGTTCTTCGATGACCGCGTCGATGCCCTCGGAATCGGCTGCCGCAGCGAGCTTTCGGTAACCCTCGAGGCGCAACCGATCGCTGGTGACGTAGTCCGGTGGGATGTTGGCGTCGACGGGAAGGTCGATGCGCACTTCCTTGGGGGCTTCGTCGGTGGTGATGGGCTTTCCGTCGGCGGCCGCGCGGTACGCCTCGACTGCTTCACCGACGAGCCGCACGTACAGGTCGAATCCGACGCCCGCGACGTGACCGGACTGCTCTGCTCCCAGAACGTTTCCGGCACCGCGGATTTCGAGGTCCTTCATCGCCACCGCCATACCGGCACCGAGGTCGGAGTTCTGCGAGATGGTCGCCAATCGGTCGTAGGCCGTTTCGGTGAGCGGCTTCTCGGGCGGGTACAGGAAGTACGCGTAGCCACGCTCGCGGCTACGGCCCACTCGACCGCGCAGCTGATGCAACTGGGACAGGCCGAGCGAATCGGACCGCTCCACGATCAGGGTGTTGGCGTTGGAGATGTCGAGGCCGGTCTCGATGATGGTGGTACACACCAGGACGTCGGTCTCGCGCTGCCAGAACCCTTGCACGGTGCGCTCGAGTGTTTCCTCGTTCATCTGACCGTGCGCCGTCGCCACCCTGGCCTCCGGGACCAGATCGCGAATCTTCTTGGCGGCCTTGTCGATCGAGCTGACTCGGTTGTGCACGAAGAACACCTGGCCGTCACGCAGCAGCTCACGCCTGATGGCCGCGGCGACCTGCTTGTCGTTGTACGCGCCCACGTAGGTGAGCACCGGGTGCCGCTCCTCGGGCGGAGTGAGGATGGTCGACATCTCGCGGATGCCGGCGAGGCTCATCTCGAGCGTTCGCGGAATAGGAGTCGCAGACATCGTCAGGACGTCGACGTGGGTTCGGAGCGACTTGATGTGCTCCTTGTGCTCGACGCCGAAGCGCTGCTCCTCGTCGACGATGACCAACCCGAGGTCCTTCCAGGCGACACCGGTCTGCAACAACCGGTGCGTACCGACGACGATGTCGACCGTACCGTCGGCCAGCCCCGCCATGACCTCTTTGGATTCGGAGCCGTGAGTGAAGCGCGAGAGCCCCTTGACGGTCACCGGGAACGACGCCATGCGAGCAGTGAAGGTCTGCAGATGCTGTTGCGCCAGAAGTGTTGTCGGCACCAGCACGGCGACCTGCTTGCCGTCCTGCACCGCCTTGAATGCGGCGCGAACCGCGATCTCGGTCTTGCCGTAGCCGACGTCACCGAGAATGACGCGGTCCATCGGAACCGCCTTCTCCATGTCGGCCTTGACGTCGGTGATGGCCGTCATCTGGTCGACCGTCTCGGTGAATCCGAACGCATCTTCCATCTCGAGCTGCCACGGGGTGTCGGGTCCGAAGGCATGCCCGGGAGCTGCCTGACGAGCCGCGTACAGCTGCACCAGCTCGCCGGCGATCTCGCGAACTGCCTTGCGCGCCTTGCGTTTGGTGTTGGCCCAGTCGGATCCGCCGAGCTTGCTCAGAGACGGCAGCTCGCCGCCGACGTAACGCGAGAGCTGATCGAGCGAGTCCATCGGGACGAAGAGTCGGTCTCCAGGATGGCCGCGCTTGCTGGGTGCGTACTCGACGACGAGGTATTCGCGTCGAGCACCACCGATGGTGCGTTCGACCATCTCGACGAATCGACCGATGCCGTGCTGATCGTGCACGACGCTGTCGCCGGCGACGAGCGCGAGCGGATCGACCTGATTACGACGCTTCGCCGGGAGCTTACGTCCCTCGCCCGCTGCGGCCACGCGGTTGCCGGTCAGGTCGCTCTCGGTGACGACCACGAGTTTCGCGTCGGGAAACACCAGACCGTCGTGCAACGATCCACACAGGACGTTCACGATGTCGGCGACCGGGACCGCACCGGAATCGAGATGTGCCGCAGGCACTTCGGCCTCGGCGAGGCGTTCGATGATGCGGGTGGCGGTACCGGCGCCCGCGACCGAGATGACCGCACGACCACCGGTGGCGATATGGGCTCGCAGCGTGGCGAACAGGGCCGTCAGTGCTTCCTCGGACCCACGGACCTCCGGGACCGAATCGACGGCGAGTTCGACTTCTTCGCCGTTTCCGGATGCCAACGGGCTGATGGTCCACCACGGCCGACCGTGCACCTGAGCCGACTCCCGAACCTGTCGCAGCGAACGGTAGGCCGAGGCACCGAGATCCAGTGACGCACCTTCGAGGCTGGAGGTGTCCAGGGTGGAGGTATCGAGCGGCGCAACTCCACCGATCGATGCTGCCGTCCAGGATGCTTCGAGGAACTCCTGGCCCGTGCGTACCAGATCGGTTGCGCGCGTGCGGATTCGCTCGGGGTCGCAGAGCAATACGTGTGTACCTGCGGGGAGAGTATCGGCGAGCAACTGCAATTCACCCGGCTGCAGCAGCGGCAGCAACGCCTCCATGCCCTCGACCGGGACGCCGGCGGACAGCTTGTCGAGCATCTCGACCAACGCGGTGTCGCCGGCGTTGTCGGCTGCGAGTACCGCGGCGCGGTCGCGAACTTCCTGGGTGAGAAGCAACTCGCGGCACGGCGGAGCGATGACGAGATCGACCTCGTGATCGGGCAGCGAACGCTGATCGGAGACCGCGAACGCGCGAAGCTCGGTGATCTCGTCGCCCCAGAATTCCACACGCACCGGGTGATCTGCCGTCGGCGAGAAGAGGTCGAGGATGCCGCCGCGGACGGCGAACTCACCGCGCTTGCCGACCATGTCCACGCGCAGGTAGCCGAACTCGACGAGTCGATGGATCAAGCCGTCGAAGTCGATGTCCAGGCCGACCTTCAGGGTCACGGGTTCGATCTCGCCCAGACCGGGTGCCATCGGCTGCACCAACGAGCGGACGGTGGTGACGATGACGCGCAGAGGATCGCCGTAATCGGTGTCGCCGGGGCGAGCGAGCCGGCGGAGTACGTCCAGCCGCTTGCCCACGGTGTCGGCGCTCGGTGAGAGTCGCTCGTGCGGAAGCGTCTCCCACGACGGGAACATGACAACGCCGCCGCCGAGGATCTGGCGCAGTTCGTCGGTGAGATCGTCCGCTTCACGTCCGGTGGCGGTGACGATCAACAGCTGCGTGTGCTGAGCGATCGCGGCGGCAACGAACGGGCGAACCGAGTGCGGTCCGATGAGCGTGTGCTCGGCGGTTCCGATCGCATCGGCGACGGCCACCATGGACGAATCCGTCAGCGCGACGCTGGCCAGACCCGAGAGTTGCAGCGCCGCGTCGGGAACGATCGGGGCCGGCCCGGATGGAGAAATGGCAGGCAGAGAATCGGAAGACAACAGCAATGCTCCTAGAAGCGATTCGAGGCGACGGCTGCTTACGCACAGTCCTCAGCGAGTCTATGGGAGCACACCGACAGCCCGGCAGGCGGGAGACGCCGACGGACTACCTCAGAGCTGCGTCCAACATCGCCGCGAGAGACTCGGCAGCAGCAGCCGAGTCGTACTCCGGGTCGTGCAGGCGCTCGGTGACGATCGCATCGATTCCCCCGCCGACGATGATGGCCAGGGTGCGCGAATCGATGCCGGCCGTCCCGCGAGCCCGGACGGATGCGTCGATGAGGTCGGCCAACGGACGCCATCGGTCTTCCGGGGTGTGCCCCAGAGCCGAGTTGCCGAGCGCCTCGACCAACATCCGGGTGTGCGTCGGGTGATCGCGTAGGTGGCCGATCATCGCACGCACGTACGCCTCGGGTCCCTTCCGCGCGTCGACGGCCTCGACCGCGGCAGCCACGTCCTCGACCAGCGCTGCGAGAACGAATCGATACGCCGCGTCGATCACCGCATCCTTGGTCCGAAAGTGATACAGCACAGCCGCTTTCGTGATTCCGGCACTGTCCGCGATGCGCGCGAGCGAGACCTTCGCATACCCGTGCCGGGCGACCGCGTCGATCGTGACGTCGATCAGCTGAGCGCGTCGCGCGCGCTCGATGAAGCTCGGTTCTCTCGTTGCCACGCTCGCCAGCCTACCGTACGGTTGAATTACTTACCGATCGGTTAAGAGATCCCGAATGAACGTCCGAGCAGCGAGCACACGGCGTCGATACCTGAAGATCACCGCCGGGGCATTGACCGTCGGCGCGCTCGCCCTCGCGTTCGCACTCCGGTCGCCCTCACCGGTCGGCCACTGGAACAGCGCAGCGAGCGAGGACAGATTCCTCGCCGCCTACGACCGCGCGTTCGAAGATCTACCGAATCCTGCGGAGACGCTCGACATCAGAACCGACTACGGCGTCGTCCGCGTGTATCGGTTCGATGGCACGGGAACCTCCACCCACCCGCTGCTCCTTCTGCCGGGCCGTTCCTCGGGCACGCCGGTTTGGGCGGCCAACCTGCCCGGCCTGCTGACCATCGGTGACGTCTACACCGTCGACCTGCTCGGCGAGCCGGGACGGAGCATCCAGGAACGGCCGATCTCCAGCGACGAGGACCAGGCTGCGTGGCTCGACCAGACACTCGAGGCGCTACCCGCCGATCAGGTCCATCTCGTCGGGCTGTCGATCGGCGGGTGGACCGCGACGAACCTGGCGGTGCACGACAGCACCCACCTGGCCACTCTCACTCTGATAGACCCGGCCCAGACCTTCGCCGACATTCCCTGGGGCACTGCGATTCGCGCCCTACCGGCGGCCGTGCCGTGGCTTCCGAAATCCTGGCGGGACAGCTTCAACTCCTATACCGCAGGCGACGCGGAGGTCCAGGACGTTCCTATCGCAGACATGATCGAAGCCGGTATGCAGGGCTACTCGCTGAAACTGCCGCAGCCCACGCGCATCACCGACAAGGAACTCGCGACACTCGACGTGCCCGTGCTGGCAATCATCGCGGGCAGGTCGGTGATGCACGACGCCGAGGAAGCCGCTACCACGGCCGAGAGAACTCTGCCCGATGGGACAGTCCATCTCTATCCCGACGCCTCACATGCGATCAACGGTGAATACCCGGATCGACTGCGCGACGACGTAGCGGCTTTCGTTGCGAAGAACTCGTGAGTTACGGGCCGAAGCGGATGACTCGACGCGCTGCGAATTCGCGGAAGTAGTCCAGCTTGTTGGCGGGGACCAGAGCCGGGAGAAGGTAGTACCAGAGACGCTCCATGCGCGACGGCAGTTCCTCGGTGGTGGAGGTGGCAACCGCAACCATGTGCACGCCGGCCAGGATCTCGAGCACGAGCGAACCGATGGTGCGCGAGTCCGAGTTGGGGTCGATGTCGCCTTGCGCGATGGCCTTGGCGGCGAGCTTGTCGAACGACTCGCTCCACCCGGCCATGACATTGCCCTCGGTGCCGCGGTAATCGCCGATCTGATGGCTCAGCCGGAGCATGGCCGAGACCATGGGGTCGCTGACCGAAAGGTCGACGACGATGTAGGAGATGCCGATCGCCGCCTCGAGTGCGGGGATGCGACCGTCGTTGAACTGCATGCACGCAGTGGTCAGCCGAGCGTTGCCCTCGTCGATGACCGCACGCGCGAGTTCTTCCTTGGAACCGAAGTGGAAGTACAGAGCGCCTTTGGTGACCTGGGACTGAGAGATGATTTCGCTGAGACTCGCGTTCGCGTACCCCAGGCGCAGAAATACGTTCGCTGCGCCCGCGAGCACGGTGTCGCGGGTTATTTCAGCGCGGGCCTGCCTGACCATGGGATCCGCCTTCGCAATTCTGAACTGCCACTGCGCAAATTACGCCCGAACGGTACCACTGACTTGCTTTACGTCTCGTGCCAACATGCATCGGTCCGATCGAGCCTTACGCCGTGTGTGACACAGCTCTCATGACCGACAAAGGGGACGATACCCCCTCTTTAACCGCGAAGAGACGAAACCGAGTTCTCATTCCTCGGTCAATCGAGGGTCGGCTTCCAGATTCGTCAGCCCGTTCCAGCACAGGTTGACCACATGCGCCGCAACCACTTCTTTCGACGGTGTCCGCACGTCGAGCCACCACTGCGCCGTCATCGACACCATTCCGACCAGCGCCTGGGCGTACATCGGCGCGAACTCGGGATCGAGTCCGCGGCGGGAGAAATCCCCGGCCAGCATGTGCCCTACGCGACCGATGGCCTCGTTGAGCAACGACGAGTACTTGCCGTCCTCGGCAGCCGCAGGGGAATCGCGCACGAGAATGCGGAAACCGTCGGTGCGGTCCTCGATGTAGGTGAGCAGTGCAAGTGCGACGCGTTCGACGCGAATCCGTGAGCGATTGAGGTCGAGTGATTTGGTGATCATTCCGAGAAGCGTCGACATCTCCCGATCGACGATGACGGCGTAGAGACCTTCCTTACCGCCGAAGTGCTCGTAGACGACCGGCTTGGACACGTTCGCTCGTCCGGCGATCTCCTCGACCGAGGCGGCCTCGTACCCGCGTTCGGCGAACAGCGTGCGCCCCACCTCGATCAACTGCTCGCGCCGCTGCGTCCCTGTCATTCGGACCCGAGGTGAGCGTTCCTGCTCCGAGGCTGCGCCTGTCATCGAAAACCGCTCCCGTTACCGACCCTGCATTTTCGACGCCGGAATCGACGCCTCCCCCACACTAACGATGTCCGATCCATCCGTTTGTCCCTGCGGGAGTGGAGCCTGCAGGAACGACCCGGAGGGCGGGAGTGGAGCCTGCAGGAACGACCCGGAGGGCGGAATCTTCATCGCGGTTCGACTCACCACCACCTCGCGTGCGAGGATCGTTGCGCTCAGTGGGAGCGCAGCGGCAAACGAATGAGTCGTTCGATTCGTCGGCCACTGGCGAAACCGCTGGCCGTTTATCCGCCGTGGTGTAATGGCAGCACCTCTGATTTTGGTTCAGATAGTTCAGGTTCGAGTCCTGGCGGCGGAGCGAGCAACATCATTCGTGCATACCGTCTTCGCGTTACCGCCTGAGGAGCTCAATGCCTGTGCAGACCGCCGTGGTCGTTCTCGCTGCGGGTGCAGGTACCCGAATGCGGTCGAAGACTCCGAAAGTTCTGCATCCCCTCGCCGGCCGCACCATGCTCGCGCATGCCCTCCACGCGGCCGCCGACCTGGGTCCTGACCACCTGGTGACCGTCGTCGGACACGATCGCGAACGAGTGACCGAGGCCGTCCAGGACCTCGCGGCCACCTTCGGGCGCACGATTCACACCGCAGTCCAGGATCGCCAGCTCGGCACCGGACATGCCGTGCAGTGCGGCCTGGCCGCCCTGCCCGACGATTTCGAGGGCACGATCCTCGTCACCGCCGCCGACGTGCCCCTGCTCGACGGCCATACTCTCAAAGCTCTGCTCGACGAGCACCTGAGCGCCCCCAGGCCCGCTGCCGCCACGGTGCTGACCTTCGTCCCGGACGATGCGAACGGCTACGGCCGTATCGTCCGCACCGACGACGGCGAGGTGGCCGAGATCGTCGAGCACGCCGACGCCACCCCGGCTCAGGTGCTGATCGGTGAGGTCAACTCCGGCGTCTACGCGTTCGACGCCGTGGCGCTGCGTACCGCCCTGGGCAAACTCAGCACCGCGAACGCCCAGCACGAGCTGTATCTGACCGACGTCGTCAAGATCAGCAAGGCCGACGGCAAAGCCGTCTACGGCACCCAGCTCGCCGATCCCGATCTGGTGGTGGGCGTCAACGACCGCGTCCAGCTGGCGCACGTCACCTCCGTGTTGAACCGTCACATCGTCGAACGACACATGCGGGCCGGCGTCACCGTCGTCGATCCGTCGACCACCTGGATCGACATCGACGTCACCCTCGGCGCGGACGTCCGCATCGAACCCGGCGTCCAGCTCCACGGCAAGACCCACATCGCCGACGACGCGGTCGTCGGACCGGACTCGACCCTGCGTGACGTCGAGATCGGCGAGCGCGCGTCGGTCGTGCGCACCCACGCCGAGCAGACGGTGATCGGACCGGATGCCACCGTCGGACCGTTCACCTACCTGCGTCCCGGCACGGTCCTGGGCGAGGGCGGCAAACTCGGTGCCTACGTGGAGACCAAGAACGCGACGATCGGCCGCAACACCAAGGTCCCGCACCTCACCTACGTCGGCGATGCCACGATCGGCGACCACAGCAACATCGGTTGCTCCAACGTCTTCGCCAACTACGACGGTGTCAACAAGAGCCGCACGGAAATCGGATCCCATGTGCGGACCGGTTCCGACTCGACGTTCGTCGCTCCCGTTCATGTGGGCGACGGCGCTTACACCGGTGCAGGAACAGTGGTTCGGGACGATGTTCCTCCCGGCGCGCTGGCCGTCTCCGGTGGCAAGCAACGCAATATCGAAGGCTGGGTCATCGACAACAGGCCCGGAACCGAAGCTGCGAAAGCAGCGGCGCTCGCAGATCGTGATCGGCAAGAACAAAAGGACGGCGAAGAGCAGTGACCACCCCTAATTGGATCGACAACCAGAAGAACCTGATGTTGTTTTCTGGTCGAGCACATCCGGAGTTGGCCGAGCAGGTCGCCAAGGAACTCGGGATCGACGTCACCCCGCAGACCGCGCGTGACTTCGCCAACGGCGAGATCTTCGTTCGCTTCGAGGAGTCGGTCCGCGGATCGGACGCCTTCGTGCTGCAGTCGCATCCGTTCCCGCTCAACACGTGGCTGATGGAACAGCTCATCATGATCGACGCGCTCAAGCGCGGATCGGCCAAGCGCATCACCGCGATCCTGCCGTTCTACCCGTACGCGCGTCAGGACAAGAAGCACCGGGGACGCGAGCCCATCTCCGCTCGTCTGGTCGCGGATCTGCTCAAGACCGCCGGTGCCGACCGCATCATCACCGTCGACCTGCACACCGATCAGATCCAGGGCTTCTTCGACGGCCCCGTCGATCACATGCACGCACACAGCCAGCTCGCCGATCACATCCGGGCGACCTACAGCCTCGAGCACATCACCGTGGTCTCCCCCGACTCCGGCCGCGTGCGCGTCGCCGAGAAGTGGGCCGACTCGTTCGACGGTGCGCCGCTGGCGTTCATCCACAAGACACGTGACCCGTTGGTGCCCAACCAGGTCAAGTCCAACCGCGTCGTCGGTGACGTCGAAGGCCGCACCTGCATCCTCATCGACGACATGATCGACACCGGCGGCACCATCGCCGGTGCCGTGAAGGTGCTCAAGGAAGCCGGAGCCGGTGACGTCGTCATCGCCGCCACCCACGGAGTTCTGTCCCACCCGGCCGCCGAGCGGCTCGCGAACTGCGGTGCCAAGGAAGTCGTCGTCACCAACACCCTGCCGATCAGCGACGAGAAGCGCTTCGCAACGCTGACCGAGCTCTCGATCGCGCCGCTGCTGGCTCGCACCATCCGCGAGGTCTTCGAAAACGGCTCCGTCACAAGCTTGTTCAACGGCAGCGCATAGCCTTTTCGGGTCACTCCGCAGGCTCCACTGCCGACCTTCGGGTCTGTTTCACTCCGCCCCGCCCACTCTCCGTCCGCTCTGCATGAACTACGTCACGTCCGTGACCGGAACCTGCAGCTCGCGAGACGGGGGTGTGCGGGGCGGGTTTCGTTGTCACCTAAGATGACTCGTCGTGATCGACGCAGACTCTCCCCACGGCCCGGCTGGAACTACTACGGTCAGAATTGCCCGATGGACGCCGGGCGGGTGCGTCTGGTGCGGTAGCACCGACAGCGTCGAGGACTTCCGAAACGAGCCGCGCTGTGGTCTGTGCCGCGAGAAGGAAGCCGTCATCGACGAGGCCAAGCACTTCATCGGGATGTACGGCCTGCGGCCCCTGGGCGGCACGCTGGCGTCCGAGGACGAGGAGGAGCGCGAGTACCGCGTCACCGCTCGGGATGCGCGTGAGGTGCTCAACCGCATTCGGCTCGAGAAGCTGCCCGATCCTGCCGCCGTCCGCAAAGCCTTGCGCCCCAGGGCCGCTGCCGCGGGCAACGCACCGGCCTCCACGACGTCCGGAACGCCCGCGAAGGCACCGACGAAGAAGTCGCAGGCCGGCGTCACCGGGATCGATGCGATCGAACTGCAGTCCCGTGTGCAGAAGTTGCTCGGCCAGCTCACCTCCGTCGACGAGCAGATCAGCGCGCTCGACGGCGTTCAGGGCCTGCCGGCACGTGCGCGCATGAAGGATCTCGAACGGCAGCGCACCACTGTCCTGTCGACTCTGGCCGCGCTCGAGAAGGCTCGTCGCCGCACCAACTGATCCACGTAGTCTGATCGAGTGCTGCGCAAGCGTTCGATCTCACGGCAGGTGCTCGACGTCGCCTACGCCGTCGTCTTCGTTCTGCTCATGATGCCGTCCACGCTGGACGGCCCGTACGGTTCCGCAGGCTTCGGCGTCCTGGTCGGTTTCGGCGTCGCGCTGGCAGTTCGGCGACGGTCACCGCGACTGTCGTTAGCACTGGCCTGGGTGCTGGCCGTCGTGCAGATGATCAGCGGGGTACTCCCCCTCTCGGCGGACATCGCAATCTTCGCGATTCTGTACTGCTCGGCCGCGTACGGCGACAACGTGCTTCGACGCCTCGGGCTCGCTTCGGCCGTCGCCGGTGGCGTGATAGCGGCTCTGTACCTGGCGTTCGTGGACGGCAATCCGTTCGGCCCGGCCACGGAAGAGGGCTTCCAGGAACCCCGACTCCTGCAGTTCGCCTTCCTCCTCGTCGGCCTGTGGGCGATGCTCGGGTTGTCCTGGGCCCTGGGTCGCTTGGCCTATGCCCGGCGCACCGCCATCGAATCCGCACACGCACGTGAGCTCGCCGAAGTGCATCAGGCCCGCGCCGAACACGAAGTGGCAATTGAGCAGGAGCGCAACAGAATTGCCCGCGACATGCACGACATCGTGGCGCATTCGCTCGCCGTGGTGATCGCGCAGGCCGACGGTGCACGCTATGTGCGCGCCGTCGACCCCGCTGCCGTCGACACTGCCCTGACGACCATCTCCGACACCGCGCGCGAGGCGCTGTCCGACGTTCGGGTGTTGCTCGGACAGCTGCGCCACAGTCAGGGCGATCTCCCGAACCCCACCCCCGACGATCTCGAGCGCCTGTTCGACCAAGTGCGTGCGACCGGCCTGACCATCGACTCGTCGATCGACACCACGTCGGTGTCGTTGGGTGCCGGTGCGCACCTGGCGCTCTACCGGATCGTGCAGGAATCGCTGACCAATGCCCTACGTCACGGCGATCCCGACAAGCCGGTGATCGTCACCATCGAATCCGACTCCGCCGGCATCGAACTGACGGTGTGCAACAGCGTGCCCTCGGCGCGTTCGACGTCGGAATCGGGCGGCCACGGAATCGCCGGTATGAAAGAACGCGCCAGCCTCGCCGGTGGCATGTGCACCGCGTCCGGCGACGGGTCGTCGTGGACCGTGACAGCCTGGCTTCCTGCAGGCGGCTCATCCACGAAGGGAATCAGCTGATGTCCGATCGAATCAAGGTAGCGCTGGTCGACGATCAGCAGTTGTTCCGCGCGGGCATCCGCATGCTCATCTCCTCGCAGCCCGATCTGGAGTTCGTCGGTGAGGCGGGCAACGGGAAGGAAGCCGTCGAGCTCGCCGCGTCGGCACGTCCCGACGTGATGCTCATGGACGTCCGGATGCCTGTGCTCGACGGTATCGCCGCGACCGAGCAGATCGTGGCCGGATCCGATACTCCCCCGCGGATTCTGGTGCTGACGACGTTCGACCTCGACGAGAGTGCGGCGCGAGCGATTCGTTCGGGGGCAAGCGGATTCGTACTCAAGGATGCCGACCCGGAATTTCTGCTCGCGGCGATCCGGACGGTTCATGCAGGCAACTCGGTGATCGCCGCGTCGGCGACGACGGGTCTGCTGGCGCATTTCACGCCGACACCGGTGGTGCCGAAGGTGCCGGCCGAGTTCGCCACCCTCACGGCGCGGGAGAAGGAACTCTTCCGACTCACCGCCCGCGGGCTGAGCAACTCCGAGATCGCCGAGATGGAATTCCTCAGCGAGGCGACGGTGAAAACGCACATCAGTCGCATCTTCGCCAAGCTGCACCTGCGTGACAGAGTGCAGTTGGTGGTCTACGCATTCGAGCACGGACTCAACTCGCCTTGACCTGCTTGGGACTGACACCGAAGTCATCCTGTAGATGTACGACGCAGAGACTCGCGCCTGATTACTCGGGGCCGCTGAGTTCATAGCGTTGTGGGCATGACGATCACAGCAGGCCCTGTTGCCCGGGCATTCCAAGTCAGCAAACATTTCGGCGACTCGTCCAATCCGGTGAGCGCCCTCGACAACGTCTCTCTCGACATTCACGGTGGCCAGTTCACCGCCATCATGGGACCGTCCGGTTCCGGCAAATCGACACTCATGCATGTGATGGCGGGATTGGACAACGCCAGCTCGGGTCATCTGATGCTGGCCGGTGCAGACATCACCTCGGCGAACGACGACGCACTGACCACGCTGCGACGCAAGCAGGTCGGCTTCATCTTCCAGTCCTTCAATCTCGTTCCCACCCTCGATGTTCGGGGCAACATCCTGCTGCCGTTCGAGCTCGACGGCCGTGCACCCACCGCCGAGGAGGCGGCCTGGATCGAGCAGCTAATCGACACCCTGGGGTTGCAGGCGCGGGTGAACCACCGGCCGCATCAGCTCTCGGGTGGGCAGCAGCAGCGCGTCGCGATCGCCCGCGCGTTGGGGACCCGTCCACATCTGATCTTCGCCGACGAACCCACCGGCAACCTCGATTCCCGCACCGGCCGTGAGGTTCTCGGCCTACTCGCCGCGGCGGTGCGCGAGTACGGCCAGTCGATCGTGATGGTCACCCACGACCCCATCGCGGCAAGCTACGCCGATCGCATCGTCTTCCTCGCCGACGGGCACATCGTCAACGAACTGGGACGTTCGAGTGCGGAACAAATTTCGAGCTACATGCTGGGAATGGAGAGCGTCCGATGAGTGGGTTGACATCGGCTCAGGCGTCGAAGGAGCACGGTGCCAGTCTTCTGGTGACCTCGCTCGCGTCGTTCTTCGGTGTGGTGTTGATTCAGGCAACGGCGTTTCTGGTCGACATCTTCGGGGATACCGACGGTGCTGCCGTCACTGCGCTGTACAGCGTGGCGCTGGTATTCATCGGTCTCGCACTGTATGTCGCGGCGGTGGTCACCTCGAACACGTTCGCGACGATCGTCGCGGGCCGCACCCGCACCATCGCTCTTCTGCGCTTACTGGGTGCACGGGCGCGTGACCTGCGTCGATCGGTGGCCAGGGAAGGCTTTCTCGTCGGATTGTTCGGTGGTGCACTCGGTTTGGTTGTCGGTGTCGGAGCGAGTCATCTGGCCCGAGCCGTTGCGGTCTCGGCCGGTCAGCTGCCGGACGTGCAGTACACGTCCGTCCAACCGCTGGTGATTCTGCCGGTGGTCATCGTGGTGCTGACGACGACCCTCGCGTCGTACGTCGGGTCTCGAAAGGTGCTGGACGTGACTCCTGTTCAGGCAACGGGGGGTGCCGTGGACACGGGAGTGGAGGCTCCGCGGTCGCGTCGAATCAGGACGGGCATGTCGATCGTGCTGATCGCCGGCGGAGTGGCACTGCTCGGGCTCGGAATCCTGATCGGGATGGTGAACCCGACGGGTGTGCTGGTCGCGTTCCTCGGCGGTGTCGCCTCGTTCACCGGCATCATGGTCGGTGCCTATCGAATTCTGCCCGCAACGCTGAGGCTGGTCGGGAAACTGTTCGGCCGCGGACCTGCAGCAAGACTGGCCTCGGCCAACGCAATTCGCTATCCGGATCGCAGCACCCGCACCGCGGTGGGATTGCTGATCGGGGTGACGCTGGTGACCACGTTCGCGGTCGCGATGTACAGCTACCGGACGATGCTCGTCAACGAGTTCGACGAAGCCTCCGTCGACCAGGTCCTCACCGTGACAGTGGGAATCATGACCGGACTGATCGGCTTCTCGGCCGTGATCGCGGCGGTCGGGATGGTGAACAACCTGCTGCTGAGCATTCTGCAGCGCACCCGGGAGATCGGTCTGTTGCGTGCACTCGGATTCACCCGCAAGCAGATTCGGTCGATGATCGTCTCGGAGAGCAGCCAGATGGTGGTGGCCTCGATGGGCTTCGGGCTGATCCTCGGCATCGGATACGGCTGGGCCGCAGCACAATCGCTGCTCGGCTCACTGGATTCACGCGGACTCACGGCCCCCACTCTGCCGTGGTCCGTCATCGCCGGAACCGTGCTGTGCGGTGGCCTCCTCGCACTCGGGGCATCACTGACTCCGGCACGACGGGCGAATCGAATTTCGCCGGTGGTCGCGTTGGCGGATGCCTAGCCTCGTGTTCGACAGTGCTGGGTGATGCCGGCCGGGCAGGGTTGCGCACTATCGCCGCCGATCGACGGGATTCCGTCGATCGGCGATCGTTGTGTGCACTGGTGCCCACTCTGCCGGGCACTGCCTGTGGATAACGTCATCGAGTTATCCACAATTGCGAGATTGCCACTGTTGCAGAGGCTCCCCAGACGCAACGGTGTAGCCATGGGGGTTTACACAGTGCAGCAATTGGTGGCGCAAGGGCTCAGTACGAGCGGCATTTCGAGACGATCGCGGTCGGGGGAGCTCGTGCGCCTGCTGCCGAAGGTCTACGCGACGGAGAAACCGGACTACCTCGGACTGTGCACCGGTGCGCTTCTGTGGAAACCGGACGCCGTGTTGAGCCACGAAAGTGCGGCCTGGTTGTGGGGACTGATCGATTACGAACCGCGACTCGTCTCTGTCACGGTGGCCCCGAACGTCCAGTCGAGATCGGTGCCGTGGGTTCGAGTTCATCGCCGACGCCTCGTCGAGGTCCAGCTCCACCGAGGCCTGCGAGTGGTGTCACTGGAGCAGACATTCGTCGACGTCGCGACCTCGTTGTCAAAGCCCGATCTCGAGAAATTCTTCGACGACGCCATCGACCATCATCTGCCGTGGCGACGGGTTGCCGCACTGTGTGACACGGCAAAGGGAATGCACGGGATGGCTTCCGTCCGGAAGCAGCTTCGAACGTGCTGCCCCAGAACACGATCAGAGCCGGAGCGAGTGGTAGCGCGGGCGTTGACAGCCCGCAACTTCACGATGGAGATCAATGCGCGCGTCGGGAAGTTCTACGGCGACCTGGTCGACTTTTCCGCACGAGTGATCGTCGAAATCGATGGCCGAGAGTTCCACACGGATCCCGCCACGTTCAACAACGATCGTCGACGCCAGAACGAGTTGGTGCTCGATGGATGGTTGGTGCTCCGCTACTCGGCGGCCACGGCGCTTGCCGACCTCGATCGCGTCGTGGACGAAATCATCGCCGTGGTGCGGCGTCGTCGGAAGTCGATCGCAGCAACGGACCGCCGACTGCCCTGAGTACGCGGCTGCGGCGGGCAGGGTTGCGCACTATCGACGCCGATCGACGGAATTCCGTCGATCGGCGATCGTTGCGTGCACTGGTGCCCACTCCGGCGGACCCGCTACCCGTCCTTCCGCGCAAGAATGAGTGCGAAGCGGGAGTCGGCGTCGGACCAGAGATGTTCGACGCCGAATCCCGCCGCAGCGAGTTCTTCGGTGATGCCCTCCGGCCGGAATTTCGCCGAGATCTCGGTGCGCAGGTCCTCACCGGCGTCGAAGTGCACGTGCAGATCGAGGTCGGCGAGGTACACCTCCTGCGGCGCGTTGGCCCGTAGCCGCATCTCGATCCACTCCTGCTCGGCATTCCACAGCGCGACATGCTCGAAGGCATCGGGATCGAAGTTGCCACCCAGGCGAGAGTTGATCACCGACAACACGTTTCGATTGAACTTCGCGGTCACTCCTGCGGCGTCGTCGTACGCCGGAACGAGCACGTCCGGGTCGATCACCAGGCCGACACCGAGCAGCAGGTGCTCACCGGAATCGAGGGCGTCGGCGATGGCTCCGAGAAACTCCCGGCGTTCCTCGGGGATCAGGTTGCCGAGCGTTCCGCCCAGGAATGCAATCGTACGAGCCTGGCCGCTGGGCAGATTGTGCAGCGTGTCGGTGAAATCGCTGACGATGCCGCGCACCTCGAGCGCCGGGAACTCGTGCGAGATCTGCTCGATGGCACCTTCGAGGGCCGTGACGGATACATCCTGCGGTACATAGGTTTCGAGCGATCCATGCTTCACCCCGGCGGAGAGCAGGATTTTCGTCTTCTCCGACGAGCCGGAGCCCAGCTCGATCAACATCGTCGATCCGGTTGCTTCCGCGACGTCCAGAGCGTGCTCCTCGAGGAGGGCGCGCTCGGTACGCGTCGGGTAGTACTCCGGCAGCACCGTGATCTGCTCGAAGAGCTCGCTGCCCAGTGCGTCGTAGAAGTACTTGGGCGAGAGCCACTTCGGGTCGGCAGTGAGACCGTCCCGCACGTCCTTACGCAACTCGTCGAGCAATGCTGTGTCGGCCAAATGTACGTCCACCGTGCTCATGACGCTCCTTTTATGATTCCAGGCTGGAAATGGTGAGATCGGTTGTCGTGGCGACGACCATCCGTCGGTCGTCGATGAAGATCCAGTCGGGTCGATCGTCGAGGGGTTCGGAGGCGATCGTCACCGAATCCTCGGTCCGCAGAACCGACAGCGAATGATGCACCGCCGTGGCGTACATGCTCTCGCCGTCCGACAGCAGAAAATTCAAGCGCGCCTTGGGCGAGGTTGCGAGAACCCTGCCGACCAGCATGCGCAGTGCCGACTCGGGATCGTGGGTGCGCAGCAGGTTCTGCAGCACGACCCACAGAGCGGCGGCATCGGTCGGCGCAGGTAATGCGAGCGCGTCGACGTGCGGCACCTCCGACCACAGGTCGGCCATCGACTGCGGCCAGCCGAACACCACACCGTTGTGGCTGAATGCCCAACGGCCGTCGGTGAAGGGGGCGCAGGCGGTGCGCTCCACCGGCATTCCCACGGTCGCCGATCGCACCGCCGCGATCACCGACGTCGAATCGATCTGCGGCAGAACATCGTCCACCGCCGGATCGGTCCAGATGGGCATGGGATTGCGGTAGCTGTGCACCGCTGCGTCGCCGTCCCACCATGCGACACCGAATCCGTCGGCGTTGATGGTGCCGCCGCCGCGCATGTCGCTGGGGGCATACGCCTGCACACGCAGACTGTGTTCACCTTCGGTGAGCACTCCCCCGACGGACGTGCAGGGGCCGAGATACCCGAGATGACGGCACATTCAGCTGGACTCGACGTCGCGGGCCAACCGGAATCCACTGAAGATCTGACGGCGGATCGGGTGGTCCCAGTTACGGAACGTGCCCCGGCACGCCACCTCGTCGGTGCCGAACGACCCGCCGCGCAACACCTTGTAGTCGCCGCGGAGAAACACCTCGGAGTACTCGGCGTACGGGAAGGCCTCGAAGCCGGGGTACGGCTCGAAATCGGAGGAGGTCCACTCCCACACGTCACCGATGAGTTGGTGCACGCCTGCTGCAGAGGCACCGTCGGGATACGCGCCGACGTCTGCCGGTTCCAGATGCCGTTGATTCAAATTGGCATGTGCCGCAGTGGGTTCGGCGTCGCCCCACGGGTAGGCGTTGCTGGAGCGGGTCTCGGCGTCGAATCGCGCAGCCTTCTCCCATTCCGCCTCCGTCGGCAGACGCTTGCCTGCCCACCGCGCGTAGGCGTCGGCCTCGAACCAACACACGTGCACGACGGGCTGATGCGGTCGCACCGGACGGCGCACTCCGAAACTCCGACGCCACCAGGTGCCGTCGGAGTCGGACTCCCAGAACTGCGGCGCGGTCAGGTTCGCGTCGACGCGATGCTGCCACCCCTTGTCGGTCCACAACTCGCGGCGTTCGTAACCGCCGTCGGCAATGAAGTCCATGAACTGCGCGTTGGTGATCGGGGCCCGGTCGATGGCGAACGTCGGTACGTGCACCGTGTGGGCCGGTCGCTCGTTGTCGAGAGCCCACGGATCGAGCGAGGTCCCCATCGAGAACGATCCACCGGCGATGACGGCCTCGCCCGACACCGGTGTGACCGAACTGGGAGGCGCAGGAGCGGTCAGAACCGCAGGTCCCGAACGTAGTTGATGGGTCGCGAGCATGGTCTCGTCGTGTTGCTGCTCGTGCTGGGCGATCATGCCGAACGCGAAGCCATGTTTCTCGACCGGCCTACCCTCGAAAGTGCTGTGGTCGAGCACATCCCAGGCCTTGTCGCGGACGGTCTGGACGTAGACGCGCGCCTCGTCCGGAGTGAGCAGCGGAAGGGACGTACGCGAGGAACGAGTGTGCTTGAAGGCGTCGTACAGCTCGTCGATGTCGGGACGCACCGGATCCCGTCCACCGACATCGCGGACGAGCCAGAGCTCTTCCTGGCTACCGATATGGGCGAGATCCCAGACCAGCGGGCTCATCAACGGCGAATGCTGCGACATCAGTTCGGTCTCGTCCACGCAATCGGTGAGCGCCGCACTGCGGGCTCGGCTGCGCGTGAGTACGGTTTCTATCCTGCTCCTGAGTTGTTCGGCGCTCACACCGATTCCTTTCGAGTCCGAAGTTCCCGTGCCGCCGTGTCGAGTTCGCTGGGGGGCTCGCCGGCACTGCATCGTCGAGACGCTGCCGACAAATGGTCGGAGAACTCGCCACCGACCTCCGCTGCGAGGTCGAGCAATTCGGTTGCGGCTGTGCGGAGCTCGCGATCTGCCAGCCCGACGCGGGCCGCGTCGAGCCACCGTCCCGCCGTGCCGCCACCGATCTCGGTGGCTCGGGCCACCAGTTCGGGGGTGGACAGCAGCGCCTCGAACGCCGCCGCCGGAACCACCCACTGCCCGTCCGGTTGCGCGTCGAGATAGCGAATCTCGAAGTGCCCGCAGGCGCGCACCTGAGGGAACAGGGTGGTCAGGTGATAGTCGAGATCGCTGTAGGTCGGCGGGCGTCCGACGATGCCGGGATCGTCCACCCACTGCGCGAACGTGGTACCCGGCGGCGCTTCCCAGTTCTGCGTGACGCCCTGGATGCAGAGCAACGGAACGTCGAGTGCCCACCGTGCGTAGTCGGTGATCGGGTCGCCGGTGTTGGGCACCGACGTTCTGCTGGAATCCGTTCTGCTGGAATCGAGTTCGAGCCAGGTTCGCATCCGCTGGGATGCCCAGCGTCCCGCGGGTGCACCGGAAAGTTCGGGAGAGCGAGCGAACGCAGCCACGAAGGCAGGACCGATGACGTGGAGCATGTGCCAGCGCGCGGCGACCTCGGCACGATCACGACCCGCGTCGACGCTCACTTGAGCCGCTGCGGTGTTGCACATCATCAGCTTTCCGAAGGGGCCGATGGTGGTGAACCGATTCTCCATCGCGCAGTACCGCGGTAGCACGAGGAGACGTTCGGGTGCCCGAGCAGTATCGGCCGGAACGGACGCGATGTCGATGCCGGCCTTACCGAGAATGTCCCGCAGCAGCCGCGCATCGGCGTCGAGCATCGGTGCGAGTTGGGAAACGGATAGATAAGGCGAACTGGACAATTCGACCTGACCGCCGGGTTCGACGGTGACGATGCTGCCGCCCGGCAACGACAGGGCGGGTGACTCGGGATCGATACTGCGCGGGGAGTGAACACCGAGCGCAGCGGCCAGAGCTGGGAGGGTCGGACGCGTTCCGTCGTCGAGGGCGGTGAGCCACTCGAGTTCGGCACCGATGAGAGCCGGTGGCCCCAGCTTGAAACACACCTTCGATACATATGCCTCTGCTGCCGGGCGCGAGCTCAGCCCGAGAGACTTCTCGTTGGACGACACTCATTCCTTCTTTCCGCACTCAACACGTTCTCCGCTCGGAGTACGTACCCAGCAGCGGGGATCGAAAACGCCGCGATCCCTCGTCTGATCGAGGCTACCGATTGTGGAACTCTGGTGCCCGAGAGTTCGCTACCGAAAGGACGACCGATGCTCGATCACGACCGCATTCGACGCGACACCCCCGGTGCGTCGGGCCGGGTCTTTCTCGACAGCGCCGGATCGTCTCTACCTCCGAGCGTCGTCCTCGATACCGCGATCGCGCACCTGCGCCGGGAAGCGGAAATCGGTGGCTACCGGGCCGCGAACGAACGACTCGATGATCTCGCCGCGGTCAAGACCTCGATCGGAACCTTGATCGGAGCCCCGGCGTCGAGCATCGCATTGAGCGATTCTGCGACCCGGGCCTGGACAGACTTCTTCTACTCGGTGCCGCTGTCCCCCGGTGACCGAATACTGCTGTGCGAGGCCGAATACGCCAGCAACGCGATCTCCGCCCTCCACCGCGCCGAGGTCACCGGCGCAACGGTGGAGATCGTCCCGAGTGACGAATCGGGACGCATCGACGTACACGCACTGGAATCGATGCTCGACGACCGGGTGAAACTGGTCTCGGTGGTGCACGCCCCAACCAACGGCGGACTGATCAATCCGGCCCGTGCCGTTACCGATCTCGCGCACCGCCACGGCGCACTGGTCCTGCTCGACGCCTGCCAGTCCATCGGGCAGATGCGCATCGACGTCGAGGAATTGGGAGTCGATGCCCTCTCGGCCACCGGCCGCAAATGGCTGCGCGGCCCCCGCGGAACCGGCTTCCTCTATCTGCGACCGGGATTGGCGTCGACGCTGCATCCGCCGGCCCTCGACCTGCACAGCGCTCAATGGGTCGACCGACAGACGTACCGAATGGCCGACGATGCCACACGATTCGAGTTCTGGGAATGCGACGTCGCGGCCAGACTCGCGCTCGGGGCGGCCGTCGACTATCTCCTCGAGCTCGGCGTCGACCAGGTCGAGGAAGCCGTTGTCGAACGTGCCGAATACCTGCGGGCCGGGCTCCGGAAGATCCCCGGAGTGACCGTGCACGACCTCGGCGACCGCAAGAACGGCATCGTCTCGTTCACCGTGGACGGCGAAGATCCCGTGGCCGTGCGCGACCGACTCGGGGAGCGCGGGGTGACCGTGACCGTCAGCCACCGCAGCTCGACCCGCCTGGACATGACCGGCCGGGGGCTCGACGCGGTCGTGCGTGCATCTCCCCACTATTTCGTCACGTTCGCCGAACTGGACACGATGCTCGCTGCGCTCGCAGGTGAGTGACACTTCGTAGCAGGGGTCGACGTTCCGTACACGTAGAGGGCCACACCGATTGCCGAGATCACCAGCCCACCGAGTCCGAGCCAGGTGATCGCGTCGCCGAACATGAGCCAGGCCCACAGCATCGTCGTCGGCGGGGTCAGGTAGAGCAACACACTGGCGCGGGTGGGCCCGTTGCGACGCACCACGAACAGGTATGCGCCGTACGCACCGAAGGTCGAGAGCACGACCGTCCACGCGACAGCTGCCCAGAAGCCCGTCGTCATGGGCGGTGCGACATCACCGGCCAACGCGCTCCATGTCATGAAACCGGCTGCGCTGATAGAACATTGGATGGCCATCGCCAGCGCGATCGGCTCCTTCGGTGCCAGCACTCGTTGACCGATCGTGCCCATCGACAGAGCCAGCATCCCGGCCGCCGGTAGTAGGTAGACTGGCCAGGCGAGGTCGGCACCGGACATATCCCCCAGCACCACCAGCGAAACACCCGCGATGCCGACGACGAGCCCCAGACTCTGCCGCCCTCCGACTCGTTCGCCGAAGATCCGGCTCGATGCCGTCGCGACGACCAGCGGCTGCAGTGCGGCGATCAATGCGGCGACTCCCGGCGGCACTCCCATCCCGATCCCGGTGATCGTGGCACCGAGGTAGAGGAACTGACAGAAGAGGCCGAGGACCGCGTGGATTCGGATGGCATGCCAGGTGGGGGTCAGCCGCCGGTACCGGCACCAAGCGATCAGTAGCACCGCAGCCGCGACATAACGCCAGGCCAGCAGAGTGTGCGCGGGGGCTTCGGCTGTACCGAGTTCGGCTCCGATGAAGCCCGAACTCCACAGCACCACCAGGGCCGTACCTCCAACGGCGTCGACATTCGCTTTCATGCTGCGATGTAAACATACAGGTCTGTATACTTGCAGTGCACCTGCTTCTCACCAGCGCTTTCGGAAGGCAACCATGCTCGACAAGCCCCTCACCCCCGCCGGAGAACGCATCCTCGCCGTCGCCAGCGAGCTGTTCTACGCCCGCGGCATCCGAGCTGTCGGAGTCGACCTGATCGCGGAGGAGGCCGGCACCACTAAGAAGACCCTGTACGACCGATTCGGCTCCAAGGACGGCCTGGTGCAGCGATACCTCACCCGTCGATACGCTCTGTGGTGCGATCACGTGACGGAATTCGTCGATGCCCTCGAACCCGGCGACGCCCGCATCCTCGGGGTGTACGACGCCCTGGACGTCTGGATGCGCGACAACCATCGCGGCTGCGGATTCGTCAACGCCTTCGCCGAGTTCGGCGGCACCGACAGCCCGGTGCTCGCGATCATCGAGTCCGAGAAAGCCTGGACCAGATCGTTGTTCGCGCGACTGGCCAGCGAAGCCGGATATCCCGATGCCGAACAGCTGGGAACCCGGCTGTCGGTGCTGCACGAGGGCGCGGTGGTCATGGGGACGGCAGGAGCTCGCGATGACGCCATCGTGGTCGCGCGGGGCATCGCGTCGGATCTGCTCGCTGCGCTCGCAGGTGCACGACAGTAACTGCGGTCGTTACGCCGGCTCCACTCCGTGCTCGTAGCAGGGGTCGAGCTTCCACGCACGTGACGTGGTCGTGTATTGTTTCCCAGGTTGTCTCGGCGAGGGTAGATCCGAATAGTTCCGGATCCACCGTTATCGACGCGGCTCGGCCCCGTTGGCCGCGCTCGTTCGTGTCCGCCCCGACGAGCTTGACCGCCCGACGAAGTACGCCGCACGAACCACATTTATCAGGAGCATCCAGCACCATGGCATCGAAGGTAAACAATCTCACCGCGCTCGTCCGCACCGAATTCGGCAAGGGCGCTGCCCGCCGCACCCGTCGCGACGGCCTCGTTCCCGCCGTTCTGTACGGACACGCCACCGATCCCCAGCACCTCGCTCTGGACGCTCGCGCGTTCGCAGCCGTGCTGCGTAACGACGGCACCAACGCCGTGCTGACCCTCGACATCGACGGCAAGTCGCAGCTGGCGCTGACCAAGTCGATCGTCGTGCACCCGATCCGTCGCAGCATCGAGCATGCCGACCTCCTCGTCCTGAAGAAGGGCGAGCGCGTCACCGTCGAGGTCAACATCATCGTCGAAGGCGATGCAGCTCCGGGCACCCTGGTCGTCACCGACTCCACGTACATCGAGATCGAGGCCGACGCCCTGGAGATCCCGGAGAACTTCGTCATCTCCGTCGAGGACAACCAGATCGACACCCAGTACTACGCAAAGGACGTCGAGCTGCCCGAGGGCGTCACCCTGATGTCCGACCCCGAGCAGCTGCTCGTCAACGTCGTCGAGGCACCGTCCGAGGAAGAGCTCGAGGCAGACGGCGAAGGCACCGAGCCGATCACCGAAGAGGGCGAGGCCGAAACTCAGGAAGAGGCCGAGAGCCACGAGGATTCGGACGACGAAGAGAGCAAGGACAGCGACAGCTGATCTCTCTCCACCGACCGCGTACGACGCGCTGCTCCCACACCGGGAACAGCGCGTCGTTCGTTTCGAAGGCGTGATGCGACAATGACGAGCGTGAGTGTTGACCCCGTGAGTGCCGAAAGTGCAGCGCCTGCCCTGATCGTCGGCCTCGGCAATCCCGGCCCGCAGTACGAAAAGACCCGCCACAACGTCGGTTTCATGGTCGCCGACGCCCTTGCCGGACGCATCGGCGGAGCGTTCTCCTCACACAAGAAGTCCAACTCCGACGTCGTCCAGGCCCGCCTCGGCGCTCGCTCGGTGATCATCGCCAAGCCGCGGACGTTCATGAATCTCTCGGGCCAGCCGGTGGCTGCGTTGGCGCGTTTCTTCTCGATCGAACCGGCGAACATCGTGGTGGTGCACGACGAGCTGGACATCGACTTCGGTGCCCTGCGACTCAAACTCGGCGGCGGCGAAGGCGGCCACAACGGACTCCGCTCGATCTCCCAGCACCTGAGCACCAAGGACTACCTGCGGGTTCGCGTCGGCGTCGGACGGCCTCCGGGGCGAATGGATCCGGCGTCGTTCGTACTCAAGCCGTTCTCGGCTGCCGAGCGCAAGGATCTGGGCGTGGTCGTCGAAGAAGCAGCGGACGCCGCGGAACTCCTGCTCTCGGCCGGCTTGGAAGCAGCGCAGAACCGGGTGCACCCGCGCTGAAGCTCACACCCCTGTTGCACGGTGAGCGCCTGTTCTCACCTCCGAGCACACGCGCGCACCCCACAGAAAGGGTGTGAGGTCCCCGCCGTTCGTGTCAGTTCAACAGCGACGCCGAATTCGCCCGTCGCAGTTTGCCGCTCGACGTCTTCGGAATACTGCCCGGCCCCAACACTGCAACGGTTCGCGGTCGCACACCCACCTCCGAGTGCACCGCGTGGATCACTTCCCGTTCGATGCGTTTGACCTCGTCCGGCTTGTCGATGTCGTTGGTTTCCACTGCCACAGCGAAGCTTTCGCGCTTCTCACCGGCATCGAGCCGGATGGCGACGGCATTGCCCGGCCGCACACCGGCAACAGTGCCCGCTGCCCGTTCGATGTCGGTGGGATAGATGTTGCGGCCACCCATGATGATGACGTCCTTGATACGTCCGCAGACGACCACCAGTTCGTCCTCGGTGATGTAGCCGACGTCGCCGGTATCGAGCCAGCCGTCCGCGTCGAGCGTCGACACCGGGCCTTCGACGGTGATGTAGCCGGGGGTGACGGCCTTGCCCCGCACCTCGATGATGCCCACGCCGCGGGCGGTGAGCACCTGTCCCTCCTTGTCGACGACGCGTCCCTCCAATCCGGGAACGAACTTGCCGAGCGTCGCGAGGGAACGGGTGTTGCCACGGGTCGACGGGACGGCGCGACCGAGGGTCTCGAGCAGGTCCGCGTCGACCACATCGATCACCTGCCCCTGATCGGGATCCGGAATCGACACTGCGAGAGTCGTTTCCGCCATTCCGTAGACCGGAGCCAGAGCCAGCGGGTTGAGCTTGTACGGTGCCCCGGCCTCGGCGAGAGCGGTCATGGTGTCCGGGTCGACCGGCTCGGCTCCGTTCCAGGCGTAGCGCAGAGTCGACAGGTCGAGATCCAGATCGTCCTCGGCCTGACGCAGCCGCCGGGCCAGCAGCGAATACGCGAAGTTCGGTGCTGCGGTGACGGTTCCGCGGTACTTGTGAATCAGCTTGGCCCACAACAGCGGCGAGCGCAGGAAGTCCAGTGGAGTGATGCTGACGACCTCGGCACCGACCTGCATCGGCACCGACAGAAAGCCCACCATCCCCATGTCGTGGAACAGTGGCAGCCAGCTGACCATCACATCGGAATCGACATCGAATTCGATGCGATCGATCATGGCGTAGGCATTGACGTAGAAGTTCTCGTGCGTGATCCGCACGGCCTTCGGCGAACCGGTCGAGCCGGACGTCAGTTGCTGCAGCGCGATGTCGGACTCGGCCGTCGGCACCGGATCGATATCGCGACCGGTCTTCATGTCCTCGATCTTCAGCACGGTGATGCCGCGCTCCTCGAGCACGGGTGCGGCGATGTCGAACGGAGCCCCGAGAATCACGGCCTTGGCCTCGATCATCCGTACGACGGTCTCGGTGTCCTCGCCCCAGACGGCGAGGTCGGTCCGCGGAGTGGGCTGGTGCAGCATCGTCACCGATCCCCCGCGCATCCACGTCGCCTGGCATGCGGGCGCGATGTCCACCGGCTGACCGGCCAGAATCCCGATCGCGTCCCCGTGTTCGACGCCTGCGTCGGCCAGAGCCCCGGCCATTCGCCGCGCCTGCTCGTGGATCTCACCCCAGGACTGCCGAAGCGCCTCGTCGGGCTCGCCGGTGACCAGACCGTGCTTGCTGGTGCTCGCGGTCTCGAACATCTCTTCGGTGAACTTGCTCAACGCACGTCTCCTCGTGAGGGATCTCCCGGCCTACCGTTCACAGTAGGCACTCCCGCCCCGACCGAGGGGAACAACGGGCCGCGTATCCTTTGATTTTGCCCCGGCCACTCTTTCGGTGCCGCCCTTGCTACGAGAATGAGGTCTTCGTGAGTACCCCGTCCAGCACCCCCGACGTCGACGCAACGCTCGAAGGGTCCGGACCGGCTGCGCTCGACGAGTCCGGGACCACCCGAGGCCAGGCCAAAGAGCTCGAGACCGAGGTCGCGAGGCGTCGAACATTCGCGGTGATCTCGCACCCCGACGCCGGTAAGTCGACGCTCACCGAGGCCCTGGCCCTGCATGCCCGTGTCATCTCCGAGGCCGGTGCCATCCACGGCAAGGCCGGCCGCCGCTCCACCGTCTCCGACTGGATGGAGATGGAGAAGGCCCGCGGTATCTCGGTGAGTTCGACTGCGCTGCAGTTCAATTACCAGACCTCCCCCGACGCCGAGATCACCAACGTCATCAACCTCGTCGACACTCCCGGCCACGCCGACTTCTCCGAGGACACCTACCGCGTGCTGACCGCCGTCGACGCGGCCGTGATGCTGATCGACGCCGCCAAGGGACTCGAACCGCAGACCCTCAAGCTGTTCCAGGTGTGCCGGCAGTTCGGCATCCCGGTCATCACCGTGATCAACAAGTGGGACCGCCCGGGCCAGTCGCCGCTCGAGCTGCTCGACGAGATCGAGTCGCGAATCGGCCTGACGCCGACGCCTCTCTACTGGCCCGTCGGGATCGCCGGTGATTTCCGCGGCCTGCTCGACGTGCAGGACGGCAGCTATATCCGATTCACCCGCACCGCTGGTGGCGCGACCATCGCTCCCGAGGAATTCATGACGGCCGAGGCCGCGGCCGAACGTGAGGGCGTCGACTGGGACACCGCCGTCGAGGAGAGCGATCTGCTGATCTCGAGCGGTCAACAGCACGATCAGGAGATGTTCCTGGCCGGCCAGACGTCGCCGGTGATCTTCGGCTCCGCGATGCTCAACTTCGGCGTTCGACAGATTCTCGACACTCTCGTGGCCCTCGCGCCGTCACCCGGCCCGCGTGACGACGTCTCCGGCGGCGTACGCGAGGTCACCGACCCGTTCAGCGCCGTCGTGTTCAAGGTGCAGGCGGGCATGGACACCGCGCACCGCGACCGACTGGCATTCATGCGCGTGGTGTCCGGAGTGTTCGAGCGCGGCATGGTCGTCACCCACTCGCAAACCAAGAAGCCGTTCACCACCAAGTACGCGTTGACGGTGTTCGGTCGCGATCGTACGACCGTCGAGAACGCCTACCCGGGAGACATCGTCGGCCTCGTCAACGCGACCGCGCTCGCCCCGGGGCACACGCTCTACACCGACAAGAAGGTCGAGTTCCCGCCCATTCCGTCGTTCGCACCCGAGCACTTCTCGGCACTGCGCGTCGACAGCGCCGACAAGTACAAGAAGTTCCGCCGCGCCGTCGAGCAACTCGATTCCGAGGGCGTCGTTCAGGTGCTGCGCAACGACATTCGCGGCGACGCGTCCCCCGTGCTCGCCGCCGTCGGGCCCATGCAGTTCGAGGTGGTCACCGCACGCATGAAGACCGAGTTCGGCGTCGACGCTCGGATGGAACCACTCGGATACTCCCTTGCTCGACGCACCGATGCAGCCTCGGCCGTCGAACTGGGTCGCCAACGCGGTGTCGAGGTCTTCACTCGCACCGACGGTGCACTGCTGGCACTGGTGAGCGACAAGTGGCGTCTGCAGTACATCCAGAAGGAAATGCCCGAGCTCACCCTCGAACCACTCGTCGCCGCGGGTGATCAGTAGCAACCCGTGCTGATCGATCTGCTCGACGCAGAATTCTCCGTTCTGGGGCACCCGATTCTGTGGCGTGAGGTGGTCGGCAACGGTTTCGGCTTGCTCTCGGCGATCGGGGGAATGCGACGCGTGGTGTGGGCGTGGCCGGTGGGGATCATCGGAAATGCACTGCTGTTCACCGTTTTTCTCGGCGGCGTGTTCCATACTCCGCAGGCACTCGATCTGTACGGCCAGGCCGGGCGACAGCTGATGTTCATCGCCGTGAGCGTCTACGGGTTGATGCGCTGGCTGCGCGATTCGAAGCGGTCCGGGGCCGCGGTTCTACCGCGGTGGGGCACGGCGCGGGAGCGGACGGCGATGCTCGTCGTCGCGATCGTCGGCACGGTGGTGTTCGCGCAACTGTTCGGCTACCTCGGCTCGTTCGGCAAGTGGGCCGACGCATGGATCTTCACCGGATCCATGCTGGCTACCTTCGGAATGGCCCGTGGACTCACCGAGTTCTGGCTGATCTGGATAGCGGTGGACATCGTGGGTGTTCCGCTGCTGATCGTCGCCGGGTTCTATCCGTCCGCGGTTCTATACCTCGTGTACGCCGCGTTCGTGGCCTGGGGATTCGTTGTGTGGTTCAGGATCCAGAACAGGAACTTCGGTCAAAAAATGGCGTCGTAAACAATCGTGATGCTACTCTCAGCCTGTCCGAACAAACTTCGAGTACGTTTCTGCGTGCTCGACGCCGAGTAGCCCGTCCTGATCGATACCCGATCGTGACATCTCGGCGCGGAACCACCTGGGAATCACGATGAAGTGGAAAACGACATGACAAAGGGATCGAACTACCCATTGGCCGGGATCAAGGTCGGTGGCGCTCCCGCGCATCGTTTGGCGACGCCGCCGAAGTCCGACTCCGCTTCACCCGCCGGTGGCCGCACCGATTCTTCGGCGGCAGCGCCCGCCGAGAAGGCGGTCGAGACCCTGTCCACCGAGAAGTCGGAGGCAGTGGTCACGTCCACCGAGAAGGCGTCCGCAACAACGCCTGCACCAGCAACGTCGTCCGACACGGATTCAACGACCCCCCGCGCGGATCGACGTCGTCCAGAGAAGCCCGCCACGGAATCGAACGAGGTTGAAGTGACTACAAGCGATCAGATCTCAGAACACGGCCTGCCCACCAACGGCCGCTCCACGTCTCACGGCTCCACCGCCTCGCCGTCGCTCGGTCGTGGCCAGGGACCCGACCGTCGCACCGCCATGGGTGTCGCCTCGGTACGCATCGCGGGACGCTTGACCCAGAACGAGCTCGGCAGCCGCACCGGCGACATCCGCACCCCCGACACCTCCGTCGGCCCCGACGAGCTGCTCCAGCTCCTCGGCGAATACCTCGTCTCGGGTGGCCTGCAGAACCCCGAGATCCACGTGCGCTCCAACGGCCAGACCATCGTGCTGGACCTGCAGAACCCCGCCAAGGGCTACCGTTGACCCGTACCGGTCACAACAGCTGCTGGAATGCCTCTGGTCGCACCATCTCGAGCACCAGAGGCTTCCATTGCGGCGCTCGGTCCTTGTCGACCAACACTGCACGAACACCCTCGGCGAAGTCCGGTTCGGTGATGATCCACGTCGCCATCCGCAACTCCCGATCGAGGCATTCACGCAACGTGCTGTCTGCTCCGCGTGCGATCAGCGCGTCGGTGGCCATCAGAGACGTCGGCGACAGCGTCGCCAACTGAGTCTTCGTCGTCCGCGACCACGGTGTGTCGCACACCAGTGCGTCGATGATGTCGACGAGCGATTCCTTCTCGAACACCGCTGCCACCGCCTCCGCGTCGAACGACAGCTCGGTCGTCGACGGAGTAGTGGTGTATCGATCCAACACCTCGTCGACGGCAATGCCGGCGAGGATGTCTGCTTTCAAACTCTCCACCGAGTCACTCAGGCAGAAGTGCGTCGCCAATCCCAGTGCAAGCGCATCGGATCCGGAGATACGAGTTCCCGTCAGCGCCAGGTACCGTCCGACATGGCCCGGCAGGCGCGACAGAAAGTAGCTCGACCCGACATCGGGCACGAACCCGATCGCCGTCTCCGGCATGGCCATCACGGCGTTCTCGGTGACGATGCGGATGCTGCCGTGAATCGAAATGCCCAGGCCGCCGCCGAAAGCCGCGGCTTCGATCACGGCGATGTACGGCTTGGGGTAGTTCGCGATCAGTTCGTCGAGGTCGTACTCCGCCGCGAAATACGCCGGGCCGGCCTCGTGGTCACCGTCGACTACGGCCTGCCGAATCGCCTTGATGTCCCCGCCTGCACAGAATGCCCGGGGTGAACTGCTCGTCACCAGAACCGACGTGACCGCATCGTCGTCTCGCCACGCGTCGAGTGCGGTGCGGATGCCCTCGATCATTGCACCGTTCAACGAGTTCAGAGCCTGCGGCCGGTTCAGGACGATATGCCCTACGCCGCCCACGATCTCGGCTTCGACAACGGCCACTGTTGACTCCTTCACACGCAGATCGTTCGACGCGTAACAGTAGCGCTATTCGCGAGACTCGACCGACCGCGGACGCGCGTCATCGGGAATGTCGGCGGCGAGACAGGGCCGCTCTTCCGCAGTGAACCACCCTCGATAGAGAAACAGCTGTCCGAGCACCGGACTCTTCACCTCGATCTCGATGCGATGCCGCTCTTCGGCCGCATCCCACCACTCCCGACCGATCGTCACTGCCGACGCCACCTTGGGCAACTTCGGTGCAAGAGGGCCGAGCAGGAATCGCGGCACCTCGCTCTCGAGGATCAGCCCGCCATCGGCATCGACCTCACACCTGGTGTGCACCACCATGTCCGAGGAGAAACCCAGATAGTCCAGGGCATATGCGTCGGACTCGGCGGAGGACACCATCACCGAATTCATCCCCTGCGGGCGACCCGCGAAAGCGAAGCGACGCACGAAAGACATTGTCTCGCGGCCCAATTCGTCGACATACGCATAGTTGGCAATGGTGAACGGCACGTCCTTGCCGACACCGGCGGGAAAGAGACCGCGCTTGCGTCCGGCCCACAGCAACGGCGGCGGCACCAGTCGAGAGTGCGTCATCTCCTCCATCACGCCCACTCCGAACTGAGCGAGATCGTCCGAGGACTGCAATCCGAAGCGCCACTGAACCTTGGGATGTAGACGGGCAAAATCCGAACCGAGTACTTCCGCGACGACCGATGTCATGACCCCAGTATGCGCTGCGCGCACGTGCACGAAACTTCGTAGCAGGCTACGAGTTACTAGTCACATGCGGCTCCGCCGCACTACTCCAACTCGGCGGCCAGTTCCATCCATCGTTCCTCGGCGACATCCTTGTCGGCGAGGACCTGCTTGAGTTCGGTGTCGAGGGCGACGAGCTTGCCCTGCTCGGTGGACGCGTCGACGAGTTCGGCGTGCAACTCGACCTCACGCTTGGAGAGCCGGAGGACGAGCTTCTCGAGCTTGCTGAGTTCCTTACGGGCCACGCGCTCGGAGGCCGCGTCTCGGGTGGCCTTGCGCGGTGCACTGCCGGTGGTCAGCGAGTCCGGCGTCGCGTCGGCGGCGAGGACGGCCCGCCTGCGCAGGTACTCCTCGATGCCGCCCGGCAGGTTGGTGAGCTTGCCGTCGCCGAACAGTGCCCACGTGGAATCACAGATGCGCTCGATCAGGTACCGATCGTGACTGATGACGACGAGAGTGCCCGCCCAGCCGTCGAGGATGTCTTCGAGCTGTTGGAGGGTGTCGATGTCGAGATCGTTGGTGGGCTCGTCGAGCAGCAGCACGTTCGGCTCGGCCATCAACACGCGAGTGAGCTGCAGCCGACGACGCTCGCCACCGGAGAGATCTCCGACGGGGGTGCGTTGACGCGCCGGGGTGAAGCCGAGCCGCTCCGCGAGCTGCCCCGCAGAAATCTCTCTGTCGCCCAGTGTGATCCGCTCGGCCACTTCCTTGACCGCGTCGAGAACACGCAGCTTCTTGGGCAGGTCGTCCAATTCCTGCTTCAGCCAACCGATCTTGACGGTCTGGCCCTGGATGCGCTTACCGGCAGCAGGCTGCAGTTCACCGGCGAGCGTCCGGAGCATGGTCGTCTTGCCCGAACCGTTGACGCCGACGAGACCGACGCGCTCACCGGGAGCCAGACGCCAGGTGAAGTCCTTCACCAGCTCGCGTCCGTCGGGGGTCTCGAGGCGCGCGTCCTCGAGTTCGATGACGACCTTGCCGAGGCGGCGCTGAGCGAACGAGGACAACGCGACGGAGTCACGCGGGGCGGGAACGTCGGCGATCAGAGCCTCGGCCGCCTCGATGCGGTACTTCGGCTTGGAGGTACGGGCCGGGGCGCCGCGGCGCAGCCAGGCCAGTTCCTTGCGCGCGAGGTTGCGTCGACGCTCCTCGGACGCGTCGGCCTGACGGGACCGCTCGGCGCGCGCGAACACCCAGTCGTTGTAGCCACCTTCGTAGGCCTCGACGCCGCCGCCGACCACCTCCCACGTGCGATTGGCGACGGTGTCGAGGAACCAGCGATCGTGGGTGACGACCACCAGCGCACTGCGACGGCTGACCAGGTGCGCGGCCAACCACTGCACGCCCTCGACGTCGAGGTGGTTGGTCGGCTCGTCGAGCACCAGCAGGTCGAGATCCTGAACCAGGGCCGCTGCCAACGCAACTCGTCGACGCTCGCCGCCCGAGAGGTTGTCGATCGGCGCGTCGAGTCCCGAACTACCTGCAGGCCCGAGGTCGGCAATACCGATGCCCGTCAGGATGTTTCGCACCCGAGAGTCACCCGCCCACTCGTGCTCGGCCATTCCGAGCGGGTCGAGGACCACCTGGCCGACGGTAGACCCGGGAGGCAGCACTCCGCGCTGCGTGACCACTGCCATCCGCAGGCCGTTGACCCGGCTGACGCGTCCCGAATCGGGCGGCTCGATGCCCGCGAGCACCTCGAGGGTGGTGGTCTTACCGCCGCCGTTGAGGCCGACCATGCCGATGCGTTCGCCCTCCTGCACGCCGAGGGAGACACCGTCGAGCAGCGGCTTGACGCCGAAGGACTTACTGACGTTTTCGAGATTGACGAGATTGACCATCAGGAAAAACCAATCGATTCGCTAGTGACAACACGAGCACCGGGAACCGGTCCACTCGCAACACGGACGGTGCGGCACACGCCTGCACCGGACAGTTCAGCGCTCACCGACACCGCCGCGTCGGCGTCGGCGCACAGGAACGCGCAGGTGGGGCCCGAGCCGGACACGATGCCCGCCAACGCCCCGGCGGTGACTCCCGCACGCAGCGTGCGACGCAACTGCGGCATGAGCGACACCGCAGCGGCCTGCAGGTCGTTGCCGAGCAACGGTGCGAGTGCACGCGCATCGCCGGACGCCAACGCATGCATCAGATCCTCGGTGCCGCTGAGGCGAGGCGGATCACCCTTGGCCCGCAGTTCGTCGAGTTCGTTGTAGACGGCAGGCGTTTGCAGACCGCCCTTCGCCAACGCCAGAACCCAGTGAAAACTGTTGCGCGAGAGCACCGGAAGCAGCTTCTCCCCGCGACCGGTTCCGACCGCCGTTCCGCCGTGCAACGAGAACGGCACGTCGCTGCCGAGTTGAGCCGCCACCTCGTCGAGCTCGTCGCGCGAGAGATCGAGGTGCCACATCGCGTTCAGTGCCACCAGAGTCGCGGCAGCATCGGCACTTCCGCCTGCCATCCCACCGGCCACCGGAATTCCCTTGTCGATGGTGATCTCCACCGACGGCTCTCGCCCGACGCGATGCCCCAGCAACTCGGCGGCCTTCCACACCAGATTCCGTGAATCGGTGGGAACCACCCTCGCGTCGTCGCCGCGCACCCGAACCGAGAGCGTCTTGGCCGGAACCACCGACAGTTCGTCCGAGAGCGAGAGCGCCTGGAACACCGTCGTCAGCTCGTGAAAGCCATCGGGACGCAGGTCACCGACCGACAGATGCAAATTCACCTTCGACGGGGCCCGAACGACGACGGGTGTGGGAACGACAGACAGCACGAGTAACCACAGTAGTGGAGAAACAGCGACCGAGTTCACCACCAGGGCGGCCTCCGGTGGGTAGTCGATGTGACGTTCAGTGGACTTTTCGGGGGTCAATGTCACATTCAGTGGACTTCGGGGGCCGGAACGATCGGCCGATGCGGACTGTAGTTGTCCGCAATGCGTGGCATCGTGACGTCATGAAGGAAACATCGGCTCGGCTACTGCGGCTGTTGTCTCTGCTGCAGACGCGTCGTGATTGGGCGGGCGCGGAATTGGCGGAGCGACTCGACGTCACTCCTCGGACGCTGCGGCGCGATGTGGACAAGCTGCGCGACATCGGTTACCCGGTCAATGCGACGCCGGGAGTCGGGGGTGGCTATCAGCTCGGTCCCGGTGCCGAGATGCCCCCGCTGTTGCTCGACGACGACGAGGCGTTGGCGGTGGCGTTCGGGTTGCAGTCGGCGGCCGGTGGCTCGGTGGCGGGCATCGGGGAGGCGTCGTTGCGGGCGTTGACGAAGTTGCGGCAGGTGATGCCGTCGCGCATCCAGCATCGGCTCGACGCGTTGCGAATCGACGTGGTTGAGCGGACGCCGCGTTCGGCGGTGGATGCGTCGGTGCTGTCCACGGTGGCGGCGGTATGTCACGCCCACGAGCGGTTGCGGTTCGACTACCGCAAGCACGACGGTTCCGAGTCCAGGCGCGAGGTGGAGCCCTACAGCCTGGTACGGGCGGGGGCACGCTGGTATCTGCTGGGTTGGGATGTGCTGCGGGAGGATTGGCGGTCGTATCGAGTGGATCGCCTGATTCCGAAGATTCCGACGGGTCCGCGGTTCACGCCCCGGGAGCTGCCGCCTGGCGGTGCGGCAGCGTTCGTCTCGAAGGGAATCGATCGTGCGTTCACTCAGGTTCAGGCGCGGATCGCGTTGCACGCCCCGATCGAGCAGATCGCTCCGATGATCGACGAGCAATGGGGCACACTCGAATCAATCGACGAGGGCACCTGCGCGGTGGTGTTGGCCGGAGATTCGCTGCCCTCGATCGCGCGGTGGCTCGCAGCATTCGACACCGATTTCACGGTGCTCGATCCACCGGAACTGCGCGAGGAATGCCGCGTCGTGGCCGAGCGGCACGCGAGACTGAACGAGCGATACCTGGCGGCGGTTCACCCTCCGGTAACCGGTACGTGAGTCAATGGGCAGATGACGACACCACTCGGTTTCGACCCGAAGTTCCTGGCCGACATCGACGTTCCGTTGCCCGATCGCGCCGACGTGGTGGTACTTCCGTACACGCACTTCTCGGTGTCCATCGACCCTGTCCGACGCCTCGCCGCGGTCACCGGCGTCAACATCGACGGCGCGAGCCTGCAGGATGTGGGGCGCGGAGACAACTGGCGACTCGACGATCGACTACCGGCAGCGCAGCAGGCCGGCAACGAGTTGTACCGGAACAACGACCTCGATCGCGGGCATCTGGTTCGCCGGCGAGATCCGGTGTGGGGTGAGCGAGCGGTGGCCGAGCGCGCCAACGAGGACACGTTCCACTACACCGTGTGCGCTCCGCAGACGGCCACGCTGAACCAGTCGAAGACACTGTGGCTCGGGCTCGAGGATTACGTACTGGGAAACGCCGAGCAATACGACCGAAAGCTCTCGGTCTTCAGCGGCTGCATCTTCGCCGACGACGATCCGATCTACCGGGGCGTCGCCATTCCGCGGCAGTTCTTCAAGATCGCGGCCTGGTCGCAGGATTCGGCTCCAGCATGCACCGGATACGTTCTCGATCAATCGCCGTCTCTGGACCCGATCCTCGACAAACCGCTGCGGCTCGAGACCGATCCCCCGCCTCTCGGCCCGTACCGGACCTATCAGGTTCCGGTGGCCGACATCGCGTCGATGACAGGCCTGGACGTGGGCATTCTGATCGACGCCGACCGCTACGCGCCGGTGGCTGCTGCCCGCGAGGGGGCGTCGACGTGGACCGAGCTGACTGCCCTGACGGACATCCACCTGTAGAGAGGGCCTCAGGCTTCGGTGGCGGCCAAACGGACGAAGGCTGCGGCGTCGATGGTCTCGCCGCGAGCAGTGGGGTCGATCCCGGCCTCACGCAACCGCCGTTCGGCGGCAACCGGGGAGCCGGCCCACCCGGCCAGGGCTGCTCGTAGAGTCTTGCGGCGCTGCGCGAATGCCGCGTCGATCACCGCGAAGACAGCCTTGCGATGCGCGGTGTCGGTCGGCCACGGGGGCTCGGCGTACCGATCGATGCGGACCAGTCCCGATTCGACCTTGGGCACCGGCCAGAACACCGAACGGCCCACTGCGCCAGCCCTTTTGACGTCTCCGAAGAATCTGGCCTTGACGCTGGGGATGCCGTAGATCTTGCTTCCCGGTACCGCGGCGAGTCGATCGGCCACCTCGGCCTGAACCATCACCACGGCGACGCGAAGGCTCGGCAATTCCGAGAACAGATGGATCAGCACGGGAACGGCAACGTTGTAGGGCAGGTTGGCCACCAGAGCGGTCGGCTCCCCCGCAATGTCCGCGGCTCGTACGCGCAGCGCGTCGGCCTCGATCACCGTCAGCCGATCGGCCAGAGTGGGGGCCCGGTCGGCCACCGTCGTGGGCAATCGGTTCGCGAGCTTGGGGTCGATCTCGACAGCGATGACGGAATCGGCCACATCGAGCAGCGCGAGTGTCAGCGATCCGAGACCGGGGCCGACCTCGAGGACTGTGTCCTGCGGGCCCACACCCGCGGAGGCGACGATGCGTCGAACAGTATTGGCGTCGTGCACGAAGTTCTGCCCGAGCTGCTTGGTGGGGCGCACGTCGAGCTCGGCGGCGAGGGAGCGGACTTCGGCAGGACCGAGCAGAGCCGCAGATCCCCTCACATGTTCGGACACGGCAGAAACTCTACGTGGGCAGGAGTGGAGCCTGCGGAACGACCCAGAAACGCAGGAGTGGAGCCTGCGGAACGACCCAGAAACGCAGGAGTGGAGCCCGCGGAACGACCCGGGACAGTCAGCGGTAACCCAGGCGCGAGGTGCAGGCAGGCCATGCGCCCCAGCCCTGCGACTTCTGCGTGACCGACGCGATGGCGATCTGCTCCTCGCGGGTGGCGAGGTCGGCACGCGGTGCGTACTTGAGGCCGCCCTGGCGTTCCCAGGTGTTCTGGTCGAACTGGACGCCGCCGTAGAAGCCGTTGCCCGTGTTGATCGCCCAGTTGCCCGTGGCCTCGCACTGCGCGAGCGCGTCCCAGATCGCACCGTTCTCCACCGGCGGCACCTCGGTACCCGGCTTCGCTCCGACGCGAACGGTCTTCGGCTGCGCGGGTACCTTGACCGTCTCGTCGACCTTCTCGCGACCGACCTCGACGCCGTTCACCATGTTGATCTTCCAGGTGATGTCGGAGACCCCCGGCGCACCCGGGTTCTCGACGACGGTGCGGCTCATGTTCATCGTCGGATCTTCGATGCGCTGCTCAGGAGCATCGGTGTCCGTGGTTTCGGTCTTGGTGACGGTGCGGTCACGCGTGACGACGATCTCGGCGCCGTCGGTGACGGCTGCGTCGGGATCGGGGCTGACGGTGTCGGCTTCCTCGAGCGGCGCGCCCACTGCTTCGAGGAATTCACGCACGGTCGGTGCGGCAAGGGTGACCGGCGCGGCAGGTGCTCCACCGTCGAGGAGCGAAACCTGCTTGGGCAGTGCCACATCGAGTTCGGTGCCGTCGAGCGGCAGTCGCTCGGAGCGCGAGGCGGAGACGTGCACGTCCTCGGCCAGACCGGTCTGCTGCAGAGCCTCCTCGACGGTCAGGGCGGTGGTCCAGATGTTCTCGGGCTGCCCGTCGACGTTCAGCGTGATCTCGCGGGCGCGGCGCAGGACCACGGTGTCGCCGTCACTGAGATCGGAGTCCGGCGCGGGAACGACAAGATCCTTGTCCGACGGCGCATAGCCGGCGTCGGCCAGAGCACTGTTGACGTCGGTCTTCATCGTGCTGAGCGAAATCATGTCGCCGTCGACGTCGATGGTCACGGTCTTGTGACGGCTCACGGCCATGACGCCACCGGCGACGAGCGTCATCAACAGGGCCGCGACGACCAGGTAGAGCGTGGTCGAACGGGCGGAGTTGAGGCGTCTGATTGTCGACAAGTTTCGTATTCCCGGCGGTTGCGAGCGTGACTTCGGCGTCGAAACGCCCGAGTTCGGTCACGGTACGGTAACGAATTAGTACCCACGCCGCAACTTCAGCAGCTACAGGCCGTACACGCGCTCCGCATTGGCCGTGGCGTGCGCAGCGAGCTCCGCCGGATCCTGGCCACGAATCTCGGCCAGCGCCCGCGCGGTGTACGGCAGGCAGTACGACTCGTTGGGAGCACCGCGGAAGGGATGCGGAGTGAGGAACGGTGCGTCGGTCTCCACCAGCACCAGCTCGTCGGGCACCAGTACCGCGGCCTCCCGCAGTGCGTGCGCGTTCTTGAAACTGACGGTCCCCGAAAAGCTGAGAACGTAGCCGGCGTCGACGCACGCCTTCGCGGTATCGGGACCGCCGGAGAAGCAGTGGAAGATCACCGTCTCGGGAGCGCCTTCCGTCGTCAGCACGGCGAGCAGGTCCTCGTCGGCCTCGCGATTGTGGATCATCAGCGGCTTACCCAGTCGTTTCGCCAGATCGATGTGCCACCGAAATCCGTCGTGCTGCTCGGCCACCGTGGCGCACCCGTCGAGCTTGCCGGGCCAGTAGTAGTCCAGCCCGGTCTCCCCGACGGCAACCACGCGAGGGTCGGACGCCAATCGCTCGATCTCGGCCTTGGCCGCGTCGTCGAGCACGTTCGCGCGCGTGGGATGGATCGCAACCGCGGCCCACACCCGAGAATCCCAGGACGCCGCGTCGACCGCGAACCGCGCGGCATCGAGATCGTCGGCGATCGTGACCACGCGCGTGACACCGACGGACTCGGCCTTGTCCACGATCGCGGCCACACTCGCCGCGTCGATCGCCCCACACGCATCGAGGTGGGTGTGCGCGTCGACGAGAGTGCCGACGGGCTCGGGCAACGGTGGTGCGGGACGGTCTCTGCTCACGCTAGTTAGAGTAGGCGCACCATGACTGCGCCAGCTGATGCCTCACGGCCACCCTTCTACGTCACCACGGCGATCGCGTACCCCAACGGCGCTCCGCACATCGGACACGCCTACGAGTACATCGCCACCGACACCATCGCGCGCTTCAAGCGTCTCGACGGCTACGACGTGCGATTCCTGACGGGCACCGACGAGCACGGCCTCAAGATGCAGCAGACCGCACAGACCGAGGGCGTGGACGTTCGCGAGCTCGCCGCGCGCAACTCCGACGCGTTCCAGGCTGCGCAGGACCTGCTGAAGATCTCGTACGGACGGTTCATCCGCACCACCGACGCCGATCACCACGCCGCCAGCCAGGAACTGTGGAAGCGGATGGAGGCGAACGGCGACATCTACCTCGATTCCTACTCCGGCTGGTACTCGGTGCGCGACGAGGCGTTCTACACCGAGGCCGAGACCACCCTCGCCGAGGACGGCTCGCGCGTCGCGACGGAGACGAACACTCCCGTCGAGTGGACCGAGGAGTCGTCGTACTTCTTCAAACTGTCGCAGTACCAGGACAAACTGCTCGAGCTGTACGACGCGTCGCCGGAGTTCATTGCGCCGAACACGCGCCGGAACGAGATCGTGAATTTCGTCAAGGGTGGCCTGCGGGATCTGTCGATCTCCCGAACCACGTTCGACTGGGGCGTTCCCGTCCCCGGCGATGAGAAGCACGTGATGTACGTGTGGGTCGACGCGCTCACCAACTACCTCACCGGTGCCGGGTATCCCGAGACCGAATCCGAGTCGTACCGAAAGTTCTGGCCTGCCGACCTGCACATCATCGGCAAGGACATCACGCGCTTTCACACCGTCTACTGGCCTGCGTTCCTGATGTCCGCGGGCATCGAGCTGCCCAAGCGGGTGTTCGTGCACGGGTTCCTGAACGTCAAGGGCGAGAAGATGTCCAAGTCTCTCGGCAACGTGCTGGACCCGAAGTCGTTGGTGGAGAACTACGGTCTCGATCCGGTGCGCTTCTTCTTCCTCCGCGAGGTCTCGTTCGGTCAGGACGGCAGCTACAGCCACGAGGCCATCGTCGCTCGCGTCAACGCCGACCTGTCCAACGAACTGGGCAACCTCGCGCAGCGTTCGCTGACGATGGTCGCCAAGAACCTCGAAGGAAAGCTCCCCACCCCGGGCGAGTTCACCGCCGAGGACGAGGCGATGCTGGCTCGCGCGGACGCGCTGCTGGAGATCTGCCGACGCGAATTCGACGTGCAGGCAATCCATTCCGCGCTCGAGGCGATCTGGTCGGTACTCGGCGAGACCAACCGCTACTTCTCGCTGCAGCAGCCGTGGGTACTGCGAAAGACCGACCCCGATCGCATGGCCACCGTGCTGTACGTGACGATCGAGGTGCTGCGCATCGTGGGCATCCTGACCCAGCCCGTCATGCCCGATTCCGCGTCGCGCATCCTCGACCTGCTCGGGGCGTCGAACCGCGAGTTCACCGACATCGCAACACGTTCGGTACCCGGCACTGCACTGCCGACTCCGACGCCGGTGTTCCCCAAGTACGAGTAGAGCGCTCCGCGCACGTGAGCGAAACTTCGTAGCCCACTACGAGGTTTCGCGCACGTGCGGCGAAGCCGCTCTCACAAGGTCTTCTCGAGCTCCTCCAATGTGTTCTCCAGATGCGTCAGCATGCGCTGCAGATGCGGCACACTGCGTCGGCATCCGATGAGACCGAAGTTCAACGAATCACCGTTGCTGGCGACGGTGATGTTGAGCGCCTGCCCGTCGGCCACGATCGAAGCCGGGTAGATGCCGTCGAGTTTCGCGCCGTTCCAGTACAGGTCTTCCTTCGATCCGGGCACGTTGGAGATGATGACGTTGAACGGCGGCGGGGTGTAGTCGACGAATCCCGGCACGGGCCCGAACAGCAACGGGGCCATGGTGATCGCACCGACGGTGAGCGCTTCGAGGGTGTTCAACTCGCTCATCATCTGCTTGCCCTTGACGGTCGAATCCTTGATCCGCTCGAGCCGCAGGATCGGATCGGATTCGTCGGTTCCGAGGTTGCACAGGATGGTCGTCACCGAGTTTCCGGCGTCCTTGTCGTCCCCCTCCTTGCGCAGCGAGACCGGCACCATGGCGATCAGCGGTTCCTCGGGCAGCTCGTTCTGGTCGATGAGATACGCGCGAAGGGCCCCGGCGCACATCGCGAGGACCATGTCGTTGAGCGTGGCGTCGAGCGCAGTCCCGACCGTGCGGATGCGCTCGATCGACCAGCTTTCGGCGGCGAAACGGCGGGCTCCTCCGATGGGCACGTTGAACATCGTCCTCGGCGCCTGCAACGGCAGTTGTGCGCCCTCTTTCTTCAACGCGCGCAATCCGATTCGAGCCGATGCCGGCGCAAAATCGACCAGGTCCCCGACGATCTTGCGTCCCATCGAGAGCCCACTGCCCAGCTGCGCCAACCGCCCGGGCTGCTCGACGGCGACCTGCTTCTTGCGTTTACCGAACAGCGACGGATCCCACGTTGCGACGCCGTTTCGATCGTCGGGATCGGTGGTGAGCGTGCGCTGCATCAGCTTCAGTGCACTGACACCGTCGACCAACGAGTGATGCACCTTGGTGTACAACGCGATTCGGCCGTCTGCCAACCCCTCGATGATGTGCAGTTCCCACATCGGCCGGTAGCGGTCCAGCGGTGCGCTGTGGTTGAGCGAAAGGAACTGGAACAGCTCGCGAATACGTCCCGGTTGAGGCAGCACGGTTCGCCGAACGTGGTACTCGAAGTCGACTTCCTGATCGAATGCCCACGCGAGGTTGCCCATGATCTGCACCGGACGCGACGGTCGCTTGCGGAAGAGTTCGTGCACCTCACCGGTGGTGAACTTGCGGTGCACCTCCTCGGCGAAGTCGTGCGGATCGCCGGGTGGGACGAACAACTCCAGACCGCCCACGTGCATCGGGTGCTCCCGTGACTCGGCGATCAGAAACATCGATTCGGTGATGGGCATGAGTGCCATGAGCTGTCCCTTTTCCATTTGTTTTAGGTCACGGTACGGCACCGAATGTGACTCAGAACACGACCTTACGTCGGGTCACGAAAAGCTACCCGCTATTGTCCGTTACCAGGGGTTCCAAATAGAGCGGGGTTCCGACGCACGGCGCACACGCGCCGCGCAACGACAACGGGGATGGAGGCGACGGCTATGAATCCGGCGCTCACCGTAGTGAAATCGACCGACCCGACAGCCACCGCACGCAGGCGCGATATCCGCGGCGCGAGTGTGCAGTCACAGATTCTGTCCAAATCCCTGCAGTTCACGGTGCGACCGTTTCTGACCGTCTGGGCACAGGCACCGTCGCTTCCGTGGCCGATGGGGCTGGTCGACTACGCAGGCCTGCTCGTTCCGCAGATCAGCGGTACCACCCGTAGCCGGGTCATGTTGGCCGAGTGCGAGGCCGAATGGATTCGCGCCGAGGGCGCCGGAAGCGATCGCGTCGTCCTGTACATGCACGGCGGCGCATTCGTCTGCTGCGGCCTGCGCACTCATCGCCGGATGACCTCGCGGGTCTCCAAGAACATCGACGGCGCGGTGCTGTCGGTGAACTACCGCATGATGCCGCGCAATCCGATAAGCCACGCGGTCGAGGACGGCGTGGACGCATACCGCTTCCTGCTCGACTCCGGTTACCGCCCAGAACAGATCGTCCTCGGCGGTGATTCGGCGGGCGGATATCTCGCGTTCATGGTCGCTCTGGCGCTGCGCACCGTCGACTTGCCCGCCCCCGCAGGGATCTTCACCATGTCCCCGCTGACCGACATGGACCCCTCCGGCAAACTCGACCACGAGAACGCGTCGAAGTGTTCGATCTTTCCGCCCAATGCCGTTCCCGCGCTGACCGCATTGGCCGATCGCGTCGATGCGCGCATCGTCGTCGAGGGCCGACGGGGCCCGCGGGTCTCACCCGTCGACAGTGATCTGGCCGGCATGCCGCCGGTGCTGATCCAGGTCGGTTCCACCGAAATGGTCTATGCCGACGCCGAACTCATGGCTCAGCGTCTCGCTGTCGCCGGAGTCGAGTGCGAACTTCAGGTGTACGAGGATCAGGTCCACGTGTTCCAGGCAGCCGATTTCGTTCCCGAAGCCCGCCGCGCGCTCAGAGCGATCGGCGAGTTCGCGCGGAACGTCAGCCCCCGCAGAGAAAGCTGAGATACCTTCTCCCCATGGCAGTCACAGCGAACAAGTCCGTCGACATCGACGCAGACGCAGCGGCAATAATGGAAGTACTCGCAGACGTCGAGGGCATCCCTTCGTGGTCCCCGGTCCACAAGAAGTGCGAGGTCGTCGATCGGTTCGACGACGGCAAGCCACACCACGTCAAGATGAACGTCTCGATCATCGGCGTCAACGACGAGCAACTCGTCGAGTACACGTGGTCCGAGAACGAGGTGTCGTGGACTCTCGTCGAGAGCACTCAGCAGAAGGCCCAGGACGGCCGATACACGTTGACGCTCAAGGGTAACGGCACCCATGTCGAGTTCGAGCTGACCGTGGACCCGAAGATCCCGCTCCCTGGCTTCCTGGTGAAGAAGGGAACCAAGACGATCCTCGAAGCGGCCACCGAGGGTCTGCGTCAGCAAGTGACGGGCTGAGCCCCTACTGCTCCTTACGTGCGGCGAGAACGGCCTCGTAGACCTCACGTTTGGAGACGCCGTCGACCGCCACCTGAGCGCAGGCGTCCTTCAACCGCATGCCCGACGCCACCAGCGTTTCCACGTCGGCAACGAGATCCTCGGGTTCCTCGGCGACGGCGACTGCTCCTTCGAGCACGACGGTGATCTCTCCGCGCACCCCGCCCCTCGCCCATTCGAGCAACTCCCCCAGGCCGCCGCGGCGCACTTCCTCGTAGGTTTTGGTGAGCTCCCGGCACACCGCGGCGCGGCGGTCGGGACCGAGGACGTGGACGGCGTCCTCGAGGCACGCGACGAGGCGGTGCGGTGCCTCGAAGAAGACGATGGCACGCGGTTCGGCGAGCACGGTTCGGAAGTAGGTGCGTCGCTGTCCTTGCTTGCGCGGCGCGAATCCGTCGAAGCAGAAACGTTCGACGGGCAGACCGGACAGCGCGAGGGCCGTGGTGACCGCGCTCGGCCCGGGCAGACAGGTCACCGGCAGACCGGCCTCGACGCAGGCTGCCACGAGGCGGTAGCCGGGGTCACTCACCGACGGCATCCCCGCATCGGTCACCAGCAGCACCGTCTTGCCCTCGCCCACTGCCTCGACGAGAGCCGGAAGGCGGGCGGTTTCGACCTGGTCGTAGAAGCTGACCACTCTTCCTGCGATCACCACGCCGAGCGAGGACGCGAGTTGTTTGGTGCGCCGGGTGTCCTCGGCGGCGACGACATCGGCAGTGCCGAGGGCATCACGCAGGCGCTGCGAGGCATCACCGACGTCGCCCATCGGGGTGGCGGCAAGGATGAGCATGCCCCCAGTGTCCCGCACGCTGTGCAGCGGCGTGCCGGGCACTGCCGATCAACGCCTACGATCGGTACGTGACCTTGCTGACCTCTGAGCGCTCCGGCGACCGGTCGATGGTCAGTCCCGGGCCCACCGTTGCCGCGCGCGACTGGTTCCACGACACCGATGCCCGCCGCGGGTGGATCGTCACCATCGTCATCACCGTGATCTGCGCGATCACGCGCTTCACGATGTTGCGATACCCCACCGACGCCGGAACTCCGGTGTTCGACGAGAAGCATTACGCCCCGCAGGGCTATCAGGTTCTCACCGGCGGCGGGCTCGAGGACAATCCGGCCTACGGGCTGGTGGTGCATCCACCGGTCGGCAAGCAACTGATCGCCATCGGGGAAGCCCTGTTCGGCTACAACGGCTGGGGCTGGCGCTTCTCTTCGGCCGTGGCCGGAACCCTGTTGGTGCTGTTGGTCATTCGAATCGTGCGACGCCTCGCCCGATCGACACTGGTCGGGGCGATCGCAGGCATTCTGCTCATCGTCGACGGCGTGACGTTCGTCAGCAGCCGCATCGGCATGCTGGACATCTTTCTCGCGCTGTTCGTCACCGCTGCGCTGGGTTGCTTGGTCGTCGACCGCGACGACATGCGACAGCGTCTGTCGAGGGTGCGCGCCGAGGGCCGCATGGACGTCAGCGTGCTCGGTCCGCGAATGGGAGTGCGGTGGTGGCGATTCGGAGCCGGCATCATGCTGGGACTCGCCTGCGGCACCAAGTGGTCCGGTCTGTACTTCATCGCATTCTTCGGATTGTTGAGCGTGGCATTCGATGTGGCGGCACGCCGTGCATACGGAGTTCGGCGGCCATGGCGGGGAACGGCGTTGCGCGACATCGGGCCTGCCCTGTACGCGCTGGTGGTCGTTCCGATTGCCGTGTATCTGATGACCTGGTGGGCGTGGTTCACCTCCGAGACCGGTGTGTATCGACACGAGGTCGGCAGTGGTATCGGAGCGGGAGGTCCGTTCTCGTTCGTGCCCGACGCGCTGCGGTCCCTGTGGTTCTACAGCAGCAGCGTGCTGCAATTCCATGAGGGACTGACCAACTCGGCGGGCAACCGACACCCGTGGGAATCGAAGCCGTGGACCTGGCCGATGGGTCTGCGCCCGATGCTCTACTACTTCGCCGACGGCGAGAACGTGTCCGGTTGCTCGGCGTCCTCGTGTGTCAAGGCGATCATGCTGATCGGCACGCCCGCGATGTGGTGGCTGGCACTGCCGATGCTGGCCTGGGTGATCTGGTCGGTGTTCGTCCGACGCGACTGGCGGTACGCCACAGTGCTCGTGGCGTACTCAGCAGCACTGCTGCCGTGGTTCACCACACTCGACCGACAGATGTACTACTTCTACGCAGTGGCTCTCGCACCGTTCATGGTGATGGGCTTCGCACTGGTGCTGGGCGACATCATCGGCAAAGCCACCGCATCGGCCGAACGGCGAGGTACCGGACTGCTACTGGTGTCCTTGTACCTCGCCGTGGTGATAGCCAACTTCGTGTGGCTATGGCCGATTCTGACCGCAATGCCGATCACGCCGGAGATGTGGCAGCAACAGTTGTGGCTGCCGAGCTGGCGCTGAGCGATTACGCCAGCGGGAGTGGAGCCTGCGGAACGACCTGTGCGAGGCCGGAGTGGAGCCTGCGGAACGACCTACGCAAGCAGCGCAGTCTTGCCCTTGGTGAGTCCGTCGATGCTGATGCGTCCGGCACCGAATGCGGCGAGCAGCAGCGCGCCGACCCCGAGGGCGACAACCAGTTCGTAGCCGTTGTCCGCTGCGAACACGCCGTTCTCGAAGTGCACGAAGACGGCCGCACCGAGCATGTCGAGGAACAGCAGCAGGCCGGCGACCGGAGTGAAGATGCCCAGCACGAGGGCACCGCCGCCGACGAGTTCGACGAACGTGGCGAAGTAGGCGGACGCCGTGGGCAGCGGAACGTTCATCATCTCGAAGCTTGCTGCGGTGCCGTCGAGGCCGTAGGTGTTGAGCTTCTGCCAGCCATGGGCGATGAAAACGATACCCAGGCCGATTCGAGCTACGAGGGCAACGACGTCGCGTACGACGGTGGAGTTCATGACACATCCTTCTGACAGGGCTACAAGGGCAGCCCTACCCTGACAGAAGTAGGTTGAAGCGTCAACTTAACTGCCGTTCGCACCCTTGAGGGCAGATTCGAGGAACGATCGAGCCTGATCGTCGTCCAGTCCGATGGACCGGACCGTCCTGACGAACTCCGTCGCCGCCCGGGCCGCGATGTCGCGCGACGGATCGCCGCCCGACGCGACGAACGAACCGGACCGGCCCCTCGTCTCGATGATTCCCTGCTGCTCGAGCTCCCGGTAGGTCTTCGCCACCGTGTTCGGTGCGATCTTGAGTTCCTCGGCCAGACCTCTGACCGTCGGGATCTTGGTACCGGCGATGAGATCGCCCGATCGCACCAGGCCCAGAATCTGCATTCGTAGCTGCTCGAACACCGGGGTGGTGTTCGACGAATCGATGTGTACGCGCACGGTCGATGCCTTATCCGAGCGCGTCGACTGCGTCGACGATCGAAGTCGGCCCGGACGTCAACATCAGCGTCTTGCGCACAGCCGAGCCGGTATCGAGCAACTGCGCGATCACCGCGGCCACATCGGCGCGGGTCACCTCACCCGATTCCAGCGGCGGCTCGGTCAGCGATACCGAGCCGGTGGGGTCCTCATCGGTCAACTTGCCCGGACGCAGAATCGTCCAGTCCAGTCCGCTTCTTGCCGAAACGTTCTCTTCCGCAGCAGTTTTGGCCTCGATGTAGGCCTTCCAGCCGGCATCGAGATCCTCGGCGACCGGCTCCCCGGCACCGAACGAGCTGATCAGCACGTAGCGGCGAACGCCTGCCTTCTCTGCCGCATCGGCCAGCAGCACTGCGCCGGCACGATCGACCGTGTCCTTGCGCTCGGGACCGCTGTTCGGGCCCGCACCTGCGGCGAACACCACCGCGTCCGCGTCGGCGAGCACTGCGGCAACCTCGTCGACGGAGGCCGATTCGAGATCGATCACCTGCGGCAGCGCGCCCAGCGCGGTGACGGCATCGACGTGGTCGCTGTTGCGAATCAGCGATACCGCACGATCTCCGTGCGCCGTGAGCACCTGAGTCAGATGTTGCGCGATCTGGCCGTGGCCACCTGCAATGACAATGCGCTTGTCGGTCATAACCACTCCCGTTCCTGACGTGAATCTGTCGGGGTGGCTACCCGCGTGGCAGGATTGCAAACATGACTGGCTCGGCGACCATCTACCACAATCCCCGGTGCAACACCTCTCGTACGGTCCTCAAAGCGATCGAAGAAACCGGTGTGGTGCCGCGGGTGATTCGATACCTCGACTCGCCTCCCACCGAGGACGAGCTCCGCGCGCTCCTTGCCGACGCCGGACTCGAACCGCGTCAGGCCATTCGAACTCGCGAGAGCATCTACAAGGAACTGGGACTGGCAGGCGCGGACGCCGACACGCTGATCGCGGCGATGGCCCAGCACCCGATACTCATCGAGCGCCCGATCGTGGTGACCGACAAGGGCACCGTGCTCGCTCGCCCGGCCGACAAGGTACAGACCGTGCTGTAGAGCGCTACAACCTCTCGCGCGACACCGGGCACGACATGCAGCGGGGGCCGCCTCGCCCCGAACCCAGTTCCGATCCGGAGATCCGCAGCACCTCGATGCCCGACGCCTCCAGCCGTGCGTTCGTTTCGACGTTGCGCTCGTACGCGACGACGACTCCCGGCGCAATGGCGAGCGTGTTGTTGCCGTCGTCCCATTGTTCGCGCTCGGCGGTGACGTGATCGAGTCCGGTATCGATCAACCGCAGCTTGCCGATGCCCATCGCATCGGCGGCCGCCTCGAGAAAGGGGTCACCACCGCGGATGGTGACCCCTGCATCTTCGCGGTGAATGGTGAACGCGGACAACGTGTCCTGAATCGCCGGGTACATCACCACCGCGTCGGTATCGACCATGGTGCACACCGTGTCCAGATGCATGGACGCGCGCTCCTGCGCGATCGGCACCACCAGCACACTGTGCGCCAAATCGTCCTCGAACAGGCTGCGCGCCAACGCTTCTGCGCCTGCGGGTGTGGTGCGCTCGCCAACTCCGACTGCCACCACCCCCGGAGCGAGCAGCAGCACGTCGCCGCCTTCGACCGGAGCGGTCCGCGACTCGTACGCGCGCCGCACGCCACGAAACATCGGATGGAATGCGTAGATCAGATCGGTCAGCGACGTCTCCCGCACACGGGCAGGCAGCGCCAGCGAGGTGATCGCCACTCGGTCGTCTATCCAGAACGACGAGTCGCGGGTGAACAACAGGTTCGGCAGCGGGTCGATGACGAAGTCCCCACCGTGATGCATTCGCCGAACCAGCGATGCCCCGCTCGGTTGCGGCTCCCCCGTCTCCGCCTCGAGCAATTCGTCGAAAGTCATTCCCGCCATGAGGATCTGCGCCAATTCGGCCGCCGGCACACCTCGTAGATGTTGGGCAAGGTCCTCGGCAAGCGACCGGCCGAGCCGTCGGGCATCGACGGCGGCGGAGATACCTTGCATTCGCGCTGCGCCGCTGACCGTCATGGCCTCGGTGAGAAGTTCGCCGAGGAGCAGCACGGTGACCCCGCGACCACGCAGGAGATCGGCGAACGCATCGTGCTCGTCCTGTGCGCGATCGACCCACGGCAGACCGTCGAAGAGCAGCTGATCGTTGTTACGCGGTGTGAGGCGTCGAAGCTCGTCTCCCGGCCGGTGCAGCATGACGGTGCGCAGCACCCCTACCTCGGAGTCGGCACCCAACGGGCCCGCAACCGCATCGACACTCATGAACGAACGGTAAACCCATTCGTCCGCCACCGCTGGGATCAGGACCTGAAGTATTGTCGAGGTCGTGCCGATGCCCGAGTGGAACGTCCGAGAACTGACTCCCGGCCAGCTGTCCGAGCGCAGCGGAGTAGCAATCTCGGCCTTGCACTTCTACGAGAAACAGGGGCTGATCAGCAGTCGCCGAACCTCGGGGAACCAGCGCAGATTTCATCGCGAAACTCTGCGCCGGGTTGCCTTCATCCGGATCTCGCAGAAGGTCGGGATCCCACTGGCGCACATACGTCGAGCGTTGAGCGAACTACCGGACGAGCGGACTCCGACGCGCGAGGACTGGGCCAGGCTCTCGACGCAGTGGCATCGCGAACTCGACTCTCGGATAGAGCAATTGATCCGACTTCGGGACAACTTGACCGGGTGCATCGGGTGCGGTTGCCTGTCGCTGGCCGGCTGCGCATTGGTCAACCCACACGACGAACTGTCCTATTCGGGGCCCGGTGCGCGCACGCTGGACGTCGATTTCGACGAACCCTCGACTCGACGCGGCACGAGCAGCTTGGAGAACTGATCGTTCGCCTTCTGCAGTACGAACTCGTAGGGCGGAGCGAATTTTCTGGCGACCCAGTACCCGAATCGGATGTCGTTGGAGGAGTAGACGAGGTACTTGCGCTTGGCAATTCCGGCGAGAATGGCGTCGGCGACAACCGAGGGTTCCACGGCACGCTTCTCGAACCGATGTTGCAACTTCTGTACCCGCGGATCGTCACGATCGACGCCGGCGATCTGAAGCGTCTGCACCAGCCCGGTCTTGACGCCACCGGGCACCACCAGGCTGACGCCGATTCCGTGGCGCTTGAGGTCGTATTTGAGCACCTCGGAGACTCCGCGTAGACCGTACTTGCTGGCGCTGTAGGCAGCGTGCCACGGAAGGGGAATCAATCCGGCGGCAGACGAGACGTTGACCAGATGGCCACCCCGTCCGGCGTCGATCATCGGAGGTAGGAACTTCTCGATGATGTGAATAGGCCCCATCAGATTGACGTCGACCATCGACTTCCAGTGCCGGTGTTCGAGATTCTCGACGGTTCCCCATGCGGAGATGCCGGCAACGTTCATCACGACGTCCAGGCTGCCGAACTCGGCGTGAATGTCGTCCGCGAACGCGGTGACTGCCTCGAAATCGGACACATCGAAGGGCAACGAGTGACTGACGGTACCGCCCGCGCGACCGACCAGGTCCACCGTCTCCGCCAAACCGGTGCCGTTGACATCGGTCAGGAAGAGTTCCGCTCCCACTCCTGCAGCAGCGATGGCCGTTGCCCGACCGATTCCGCTGCCTGCTCCAGTGATCAACGTCTTCTTACCGCGCAGATCGTATGTAGCCATCGAAGCTTGTAACCCCCACCGGTTGCCACGTGTCAGTTCGATTTCGACCCTACGCGGTGACGACCGGGAGGGTTGTCACAATCTTTGCGACATCTCGTCTCGGTAGTCGGCGATAGTGCGCTCGATTCGCGCAGCATCGGCGTCGGCACCCTGTTTACGTGCGTCGTCCGCACGCTGCTGCAGGGTGCCGATCGCTTTCCGGAGCTCGTTGTCCGACATCCGCGGCCGGTGCACAGTGTGTTCCATGTCACACAGTGTGCCCGGCAACCGGGTGCGCGGCAAGCACCCCGAGATCACGGAATTTCTCAGACTGTGACAGATGCCGACGTGATGCTCTCGCGCACGAAACTGGACAGACTACGCGCCGCGAATTCGCGGAAGTAGGCAAGTTTGTCAGCGGGCACCAGGGACGGAAGGACTGTGTTCCAGACCTTCTCCATGCGCGAGGGGGCATCCTCCAGCCGGGACTGCGCCTCGGACACCATCAGAACTCCGGCGAGCATCTCGCACACCAGCAGCGCCGCGTTGCCCGCATCCAGATGGTCGGCGACGTCCCCGTGCTCGATTGCCCGCTCGAAGAGATGCTCGAAGATGTTCCCCCAGGTACCGAACACACTGCCGCGGGCGGTGTCGGATCCGTCGATCTCCATCTGCAACCGGTACATGACGCGCACCAGGGGATCCGATGCGGCGAGCTCGAGTACCGAATACGAGATTCCGATGACGGACTCGAGAGCCGGGCTACGACTGTCGACCAGGCCGGCGCACGCGGTGGACACGCGATCATGTCCCTCGTCGACGATCGCACGCGCCAGTTCTTCCTTGGACGCGAAATGGAAGTACAACGCACCCTTGGTCACACCGGACTGCGCTGACACCTGACTCAGCGTGGCATTCGCATGCCCCACCTCGAGGAAGAGATCTGCTGCAGCGCGCAGTGCGGCCGCTCGTGTTGCTTCTGCTCTCAGTTGTCTCACCATGTTGGAACACCCCTGCTCTGTCGACCTTGCATGACATCGACGCTCTGTATCCGCTGCCTACCCGTAGTCCGATCAGGTGAACGTAAAATTCACTTCGACATATCGGGCTGCCAGCGCTCGACAATAGTAACCGGTTCGGTGGCGATTTTGTGATTCGAAAGTGACAATTGCATGAAGAACAGCTCGTTTACAAAACGATTGAAATGAAAAGTTCCACTTCTCCGGTATTCGTAACGACTTCGACTTCCTCTTTGTAGGCGCGAAATATCGATCCGGACATAACGCACTCTTCGACCTGAGCCCACACGTCCTCGATCGGATCCGCCAATGCTCCGGTCGGCGTGAATACCGCGAACACTCCGGTCGGTACCGACACGAAGACATCCCCCACCGCGACGTCGCCGGGCGCGTCCACCGAGACGGCGACCACCGCGTTGACCGTACCGTGGGGGTCCGGAACGTACACCGTGCACACCTGGTGCGCGTCGATATGATTCTCGCGCAGACGATCTCGCAGGAATCGCATCCATTCGCTGCCGCTCGATTCCGCGCCGGGCTCCACTCGCGGTGCCACCAACCCACTGAACAGCTCTGCACTGCGCGCCGTCACCCGGAAGGTCATCACGAACCGCCGGGCGCGGTGATCGCCAGATAGAGGTCGATCTTGTACGCGTGGGGATAGCACTCGTAGTCGCCGGTGAACGATCGCACTATCTCGCCCTGCTCTTCGGCATGATCGATCTGGTTCCACAATCGGGTAAGAACGTCGGGGAAATACCCCACCGCAGAAAACCGTGCATATTTCGCCGCGGGCACTTTTGCCACCAGATGTCCGCGCGCAACTCGATCGAGCGAAGAACACTGATAACCGACTACCTGCGTATTGTACGAGCCGATACCGGGGGCGAAGTCGGTATAAATGGACGCGAGCGGACCCGAGGTCTCCTGATTGAGAACTGCGGACCACGCTTGATCGAGAGCCGGGTCGTCGAGGCGGCCGAGCGCCCGTTTGGGGCTGCGAACGGGAAGACCCGCGACCCACGTTTCAGCGAGGTCGACGATCTCGAACGACATTCACACTCCGTAGAGAAGTTGCAGGGGCAGATCCTGTGCTCGGAACCGGTCCGTTCACAATATCGCCCGTCAATCTACCGGCGCGACTGGTAGGTGGATCGTCAATCGATCAACCGTACTTCGCACCCGTTTCGATCGCCACAACAGCTGTCGTCGACGGTTTCTCCGGAGACCCGGAGGCCGCATCGGTTACCTCGTCCCACCATGTCCCGTCGACCGGACGCGCTAGATTCCGCAGGCAATTTCGGCCGTGCCTGCACCTGCCGAAGAACCGATACAGGAAACCGGTACGGATCGACGGTCCCCGCGCAGAGCGCGGTCCTACATTCCCCCAACTGCGAATCGGGCACAGAACAATGTCGAACGATTCACTCTCCGCGCGTTGCTGCAGCGTAACTCTGGTCGCGAATACCGGACAGCTCACGCACAGAGGTAGTGCCCGCTCCGGAGTGCGAGACCGGAAGAATTCGAGATTCGCACGACGACAGAATTCGCGTCAGGGGCCAATGCATCGTGTGCAGAACCAGGTCCGAAATCAGCAATCTGCGCAGCCAACCGCCGGCCAGCCCATGATGGGCCCACGTGCGATACGAACTCTGGACGTAGTGCCGGTACTCGAGGGGTGGCGTCAGCAAACGACGTCCGGACACCTCGACGCGCATCGGCTCGATCTGCGCGATCCGCAGACCGACCTTGTCGATACACAGAGACAGATCGATGTCCTCGTGTAGATCGGTACGCAGACTCGTGCGAGCGCGAACCGCTTCCCACGCGGATCTGCGGATAGCGAAATTGTTGCCCGAAGCGGCGGAAACCCAACGCTCAGAAGGCCTTTTCCGTACGGAACGGTCGACGAACGCCCGGTACGGTCGCGCCCACGGGGAGTCGTAGAGGTAGATCGGCCCGGTGACTGCGACATAGTCGAGGCGGCGCTCGAAGAAGTCGAGCACCGAGTCGACCCAGCCGGCCTCGATGCGGGTATCGGCGTCGATGCGGCCGATGACCGATCCGCGAGCGTGATCGAAACCGGCGTTGCGGGCGTGCACGACGCCGCGCTCGGACTCTCGCAGCAGAACCACCTGCGGAAAACGCCGCGCGTATTCGGTGACGATGGCCGCGGTGTCGTCGGTCGAATTGTTGTCGACGACAATTATCTCGTGAATGTGTTCGCGCTGAACGAGCAAAGCGTCCAGGCATTCGCCTATGTGAGCCGACTCGTCGAACGCAGGCACAACAATGGAAAGAGTATTCACAACGCCAACCCCTGACACATTTTTGGCAATCGTGTAGCCCGACATCCTTACACGGTGAATGCATTCGATTCCGAGCCGCTGACGTTGACGATGCTACATCATTACTTCAAGAAAAGAACCCGTCGAATTATTCGGACTTTATGGTTCAGAATTCGGAATTCGGAGGAAGTATCAATCGTTGCATTGCCTCCCGATCACGAGAACCGGCCTTGCCCCCGATCCACTGCTCCGCTACGGGAGGGGCGTTCAACTCTCGGCGACGGCGCGCCGGGGACCCGACGTACACGCCATCCGGTTCGCAGTCTCGCGTCACCAGCGAGTTGGCCCCGATGATGCATCCGGCACCGATGCGTACACCCGGCATCACGACCACGCCGGACCCGATCCACGCTCCCGGACCGATCACCACCGACTCACCCCGCAATGCGCCTGCTCGACGCCGCGACGGCCCGGTCTCGTGCGTACTGGTGATAATGCGAACGTGATCGGCGATGAAGACATGATCACCGATCACGATGTCGGCAACGGTGTCGAAATAGCAGCCGAAGTTCACGAACACGCCGGTTCCCAATCGAACCGATGCTTGTCCTTGAATCATGGAACCGCCGTACATCAGGCACGGACCGGTCGTTCGTAGACCCGCAGGCCGCAGAACGGATGCGCGCAGCACTGCAGGCAGGAACGGCACGTTCGCCAACCAGACGACGGTCGCCTGACGCATCTGAACGAGGGCCCAGCGGACGTCCCCCGGGTCACGCATCCAGTCGCGGACACGCGAGAGAGCCGTCACGCGGCAGCTCGCATCCGTTCGTCGGACTCGGCACGATCGTCGACCGGCAGAGCCCGGCACGGCACGGCTGCGAACAGTCGCGAGATGGGCCAGCGCAGTGTGTGCATCAGCCAATCCATGGCCACGATGCGACCCAGCTTGCGCGACGCGAGACCGTGCTCCTCGTACGAGCGGTAGCCGGCCAACGCATAGTGGACGTACTTCACCGGCGATGTCGTCGCGCGCCTACCGGACACTGCGGCCTTCATCCGTCCGTTCTGGGCGACGGGCAGATGCTCGGCGGCCAGGCACAGGCACAGGTCGATGTCTTCGTGTATGCAGGTTCGCTCACTGACCGCACCGCGAACCGTGCGCCAGGCCGATGCGCGGATCGCGAAGTTGTTACCCGATACCGCCAGCGCAGAGCGCACCAAGGGCTCACGTCGCTCGGCGCGCGAGTGCATCCACGCCAGAGGTCGGGCCCAGGGTGATTCGTACAGGAACGTCCGGCCACCCGTGGCAGCGACGGTGGAATGCTCGTCGAAGAAATCGACGATCGAGCGCGCCCACCCGGGTCGAACACGGGTGTCGGCGTCGATTCGACCGATGATCGACGAGTCCACCAGGTCGAATCCGGTGTTGCGAGCATGGACCACGCCGCGATTGGGTTCGTGCACCAGCACGACCTTGTTCGTCCGCGCGCGAACGTTGTTCACCAATTGAAGCGTTCCGTCGGTGGACCCGTTGTCCACCACGACGATGCGGTCGATGTCGTCGCCCTGATCGAGCAACAGCGTCAAGCACTCGCCCAGATGATCGACCTCGTCGAGTACCGGAATTACCACACTGAGCGTGTTCATTTCGATCCCCTGACAAATTTCGACATTTCAATTCTTCACAGCAACCTCTTAGAACTTACGACATGTCCCGGTAATTGCCTAAAGATGCCCGAGTTGCATATCCGCAGCTCACGGGTCCGAAAGATTCCCGAAGACAGGTACCGACGCTTCAAACAATCGAATCGAAGGTTTTGCGCGTCGATAGTGCAATTGAGGTTTATCCAGCACCCGCCTTCGAGAATGAACCCCCGAACCGACCACCTAGTTCGGTCGATACAAATCCATTCGGAATTCACTTCGCGGTAATATTCGCCGCCGTTGTTACCGGACAACTGTTACCGGACAACGAAAAAACCGCCACTCGGGTGAGTGACGGTTTTTGTCTTGGGTGGAGCTGAGGGGAATCGAACCCCTGACCTTCTCGATGCGAACGAGACGCGCTACCAACTGCGCCACAGCCCCTTCGCCGTCATGTCGACCGGCTGGGTAACTCTAGCAAAGCCGCTTCGGGCGGCAGCTACGCGCCCTGGGCTCTGCGCATGTCCCGGTCCTCGTCACGACGTGCCTGGAACGGCTCCTCGTAGTGATCGAGATGCTCGAATTCGGGATCCTCGTCGTCGATCTCGAGCACCACCGCACCGGGGCGACGCAACCGCTGCGGGACGAGCTCGAGTTCGTCGTCGGTCTCCGATTCCACACCGAGACGGGACCGGCCCATCCGGGTGAGCCGACGTCGACGGACCTCTTCCTCGATCTGCACCTGACGACGCAGGTAGTACAGGTAACCGACGAGGACGGCGACGGACAGTCCGCACAGCCACCAGACCGTCGGAGAGATGATGAAGGCCAGAGCCGCAGTGGTGATCGCCGCGAATACCAACCCCAGAACTGCGCGCTGCCGAAACGCGTACCGCGCGGCACGGGCGATCGCATCGGCCTCGGGGTCGAAACCGCCGCGGCCGCGTCGGCGAGGGACGAAATCGTCGTCGACGACACCGGGTTCGTGCGCGGGCGAACTTGTACTCGATGCCTCCGAGTCGGGTGCATCGCGCTCGAGGTCGCTGTCTGCTGCGTGAGTGTCCATCGGGTCCTCCGCGGTACCGGGTAGATCGGGTGAGTCTGGACGAACAGTCGCAATCGCGGGGCCGAAGATCTCTCGGGCCGGCGCGGAGACTCGCAGGTCGTCCTCCGGTCGCCAGTGGGGATCACTGCGGTGCCCGGTCGCGGGGCCGCGCTGCTTTCGCTTCGTGCCACCCCGATGCAGCACGCGGGTCGCGAGCGCTGCGTCGGTCGTCTGCATGATCTGCGGACGCTTGGTCATCAGCATGGGCAGAAGAACGAAGAGCCAGACGGCTACGAGACCGATCCAGATGATCGAGTTCGGCATCGGCGATGTTCTCCTCCCTGGGCAACGGTGACACTTGTGACGTCATCAGGCTATGGGGAGGAGGCGCGAGAACGATGCAGACGCGCCGACCCGAATTACACTCCTGTCACTTTGACAACATCAGACGCGGTCGGCCGTCAGGCCCACGCGGCCCGACCGTTGCGAACCAACCGATCGACAACGGTTCCCTGCACCTCACCCGAGGTGATCGCGACGAGCTTGTGATCGCGCCATTCGCCGTCGACGTCGAGGTACTTGTAGAGCAATCCCTCTTCGCGAAAGCCGACGTTGCGCAGCACCGCTTGGCTGGCCAGGTTCTCCGGTCGAACCGTCGCTTCGACGCGGTGGAGTCCGACCGGGCCGAAGCAATGGTCGAGACCGAGCGCCAGAGCCGCGGTGGCCACACCCTTGCCGTTGACCTCCTTGGAGACCCAGTACCCGATCCAGGCCGAACGCAGTGCGCCCCGCACGATGTTTCCGGTGGTGATCTGCCCGCAGAATTCACCGTCGACTTCGATGACCATCGGCAGCATGTGTCCCTTGCGCGCCTCGGACTTGAGGCCCGAGCACAGGGTCGGCCACGAGGAGATGTGGTGTCGCGAATTCCAGCTGCCCTCGCCACTGGGCTCCCAGGGTTCGAGGTGGGCGCGATCCGCAGTACGAATCCGACTCCAGGCGGCCGCGTCGCGCATCCGTACCGGCCGCAACGTGACAGTTCCGCCGGCCACTCGCACTGGACCCAATTTCGCCGGCCAACCTGGGTGGCTCGACCACGTTCGCGGCATCCGTCGATCGTATGCGCTCCGCGCAGTGGTGCGCTCGAGTGCCCCAGGCGGCACTCGACCGCACCACTGGCGTCAGCCCCGCTGAGCGAGGAACGAGACCTTGACTTCCTCGCCGGTTCGGATTTCGGTGACCTCGGGATCGATGACGACCAGGCAGTTCGCCTCGGCGAGCGTGGCCAACAGATGCGAGGACGATCCGGGTGCACCGCCGAGGGCCTGAACCAGGTATTCACCGGTTCCCTCGTCGCGCATGAGCTGGCCGCGGAGAAATCCCTTGCGGTCCTCGATCGAGGTGATCGGCGCGACGGTTCGTGCGGTCACGGTCCGACGCATCGGCTGCCGTCGGCCCAGGGCGATGCGAATCAGCGGACGCACCATCACCTCGAACACCACCAGCGCGCTGACGGGGTTGGCCGGCAACAGAAAGGTGGGGACCTCGTCGCGTCCGAGTTGACCGAAGCCCTGGACGGAGCCGGGGTGCATGGCAACTCGCTCCACTTCCATGTCGCCGAGTTCGCCGAGCGCCTCGCGCACACCGTCCGATGCACCGCCGCCCACTGCTCCGGCGATGACCACGATCTCGGAACGGATCAACTGCCCCTCGACCACCTCGCGCAGTCGCTTGGGATCGGTGCTGACGATCCCGACGCGGTTGACGTCTGCTCCGGCGTCGCGCGCCGCGGCGGCGAGTGCGTAGGAGTTGACGTCGTACACCTGACCGGGCCCGGGGGTCCGATCGGTGTCGACCAGTTCGCCGCCCACGGAGATCACCGAGAGCCGCGGCCGCGGATGCACCAGCACCTTGTCGCGCCCGACGGCTGCGAGCAGTCCCACCTGAGCTGCGCCGATGATCGTGCCTGCGCGCACCGCCACATCACCGGGCTGTACGTCGTCGCCGATCTTGCGGACGTAGTCGCCCGAGCGCACCGGACGGAACACCTTGACGCGGGCGCGACCGCTGTCGGTTCGATCCAACGGCAACACCGCGTCGGCCAAGGTGGGCAGCGGCGCGCCGGTGTCGACTCGCACTGCCTGACGCGGTTGCAGCCGGATGGGTTGACGCGATCCGGCGGACACCTCGCCGACGACGGGGAGCGTCAGGTCGATACGTTCGTCGTCCTCGTTGCGCAGGTCGGTGCCCGCGGCCGCCACATCGACGCTCCGCACCGCGTAGCCGTCGATGGCTGCCTGGTCGAAACCGGGAAGGGGACGCTCGGTGACCACTTCTTCTGCACACAGCAGGCCCTGTGCTTCCGAGATGGCGACCCGAACAGGCCGTGGAGCCACCGCCGCGGCGGTCACCCTGGTCTGCTGATCTTCGACCGAGCGCATCTGGCCCTTCCTCTATGGCATCGACCCGCGATGCTATTCGTACGTGGTCAGTTCCGGTGCCCAGCTGTCGCTCAAGCGTTCGTTCAGCCATTCACGCAGCGCCGGACCGTAGTCGTCACGTTGTAGAGCAAAGTCAACCGCAGCGCGCAGGTATCCCCCGGGATTTCCGAGGTCGTGTCTCGATCCGCGGTGCACCACCACGTGGACGGGGTGGCCTTCTTCGATCAGCAAGGCAATGGCGTCGGTGAGCTGCAGCTCGCCGCCTGCACCGGGCTTGATCCGTCGCAGAGCGTCGAAGATCGCGCGGTCCAGCAAGTACCGGCCTGCGGCGGCCAGGTTGGACGGGGCGTCCTCCTGCTTGGGCTTTTCGACCATACCGGTGACCTTGAGGACGTTCGGGTTGACCGCGTCGGGCACGATCTCGACCGAGAAGACGCCGTAGGAGGAGACCTTGTCGTCGGGAACCTCGATGGCGCACAACACCGAGCCTCCGCGCTTGGCGCGCACGCGGGCCATGACGTCCAGCACACCGCGGGGCATCACCAGATCGTCGGGAAGCAGAACGGCAACGGAATCCTCGTCGTCGTCGAGAACTTCCTCGGCACAGGCGACGGCATGTCCGAGTCCGAGCGGCTCGTGCTGAATGACCGACTGGACGTCGAGCAGACCCGGGGCAACCCGCACCTTCTCGAGCATTTCGAGCTTGCCGCTGGCCTCCAGCTTGTTCTCGAGTACGAGGTCCTCGACGAAGTGGGCGACGACGCCGTCCTTGCCGGGGGACGTGACGATCACCAGTCGCTGTGCGCCGGAATCTGCGGCTTCGCCGGCGACGAGCTCGATACCGGGAGTGTCGACCACTGGAAGCAGTTCTTTCGGAACGGTTTTCGTGGCCGGCAGGAACCGGGTACCCATGCCCGCTGCGGGAACAATGGCCGTGCGGAAATGCACGGGCGTGGCGGCGGTCGTCGCTGTAACGGCTTCTGTCATGGTGCTCACCCTATCCATGGTTTCTGGTGATCTGCTCGCCGTGTGCTGCGTTTTACCCCCGAGTGCATATCGTTGAACGACAGCACAGGAAGGGAGGACGAATCGTTGTGACCGTTCCCGATTTCACGGAGAACACGCCCAAGGATCGATGGCGAAAGTATGTTCTCGCCGAACGCCGACTGCTCGACGGTGCGCAACGCGCAATGGAGTCCTCTGCACTCTGTCACGTCCTCGGCGAATTGGCTGCCGAACACCCCGTCGTCGCCGCGTACGTTCCTGTCGGCAGCGAGCCGGGTTCGATCGAGATGCTCGACGCGATGGCCGCGGCCGGGTCGGTCGTTCTGCTTCCGAGTGCGCACGAGCCGGGTCCCTTGCGCTGGGCTCGATACGCCGGGCGTGAGTCGTTGGTGAAAGCCCCGTTCGGTCTGTTGGAACCGTCGGGACCGACGCTCGATCCCGACGCGGTGTCGGAGTGCACTCTGGTTCTCGTTCCGGCGCTGGGCGTGGACCGGAACGGAAACAGGCTGGGCCGAGGCGCAGGCTTCTACGATCGAACTCTCGACCTGTGCAGACCCGACGCGATGCTGGTCGCGGTGGTGCGCGAGAGCGAAGTGGTCGATCGCCTACCTGCCGAATCGCACGACAGACCGGTAACACACGTGCTCACCGCCGGCGGGCTCGTACGCTTGAGTACGGAATAACGCTAGGATTCGATTCGTTGGCACTCCTGACTGTAGAGTGCTAATGCTCTCCCCAGTTTCGACAGTTTCGACGAACAGACAAGACACCGGCGGTGTTCGGCCTCGGCCAGCAGAGCGGCGAATTTCCTCGGTGACCAGCGCGGAGGAAACACGATGCCCACTTACTCATACGCATGCACCGAGTGCGACAACCGCTTCGACATCGTTCAGTCCTTCACCGACGACACACTGACGGTGTGCCCCGCGTGCTCGGGCAAGCTTCGCAAGCTGTTCAACTCCGTCGGCATCGTCTTCAAGGGCAGCGGCTTCTACCGCACCGACAGCCGAGGCGGCTCCAGCACCTCCAGCGAGGGCGCAGGCGAGAAGAAGTCCGATGCGGCAGCCACGAAATCGGACAGCAAGACCGACTCGAAGCCCGCCGAGAAGAAATCTTCGGATTCGTCGTCGTCGAGCAGTTCCTCTTCGTCGTCGACCACGAAAGCTGCTGCCAGCCAGTAGTTTTCCGCTTCATCCACAGGCCGGGCCGTTATCCACAGCCCGGCCTTTTCGGTGCCTGTTCCGGCTCGGGCAGCGATACCGTTTGCGCCATGGCTGCCGGCAAGAATCGACTCGACTCGACGCTGCTCGATCGCATCACCCTGCGTCCGGCATGGGTCGGATCCACGAAATTCAGACGGATCGCGGCCGGGGTTCTGGTCGCGGTTGCACTGGTGCTGTTCCTCGACGACGCCGCCGGCGAAGACCGCGTACGGGTGATCACGGCCGGACGCGACCTGACACCCGGCACCGTACTGACGCAGGCCGATATCGCCGTCGCAGAGTGGGACGGGGCGAACGTCCCCGAGGGCGCACTCGTCGAATCCGAAGCGGTGGACGGCCAGACCCTCACCGGGCCGGTCCGAGCGGGCGAACTGCTCACCGACGTTCGGCTGCTCGGATCTCGGACCGCCACGACGACGCTGGGGACCGAGGCACGCGTCGTACCGGTGCATCTCGCCGACGCCGCGGTGACCGACCTGCTGCGTGAAGGCGACCGCGTCGACGTGTTGACGGTCGAGTCTCAGGACGACCCGAATGCGGTGCCCGCGGCACGGGTGCTGGCGTCGGGAGCGATGGTTGTGCTCGTCTCCGCCGACGCCGGTGGCAATCGGCAGCGAGACCGAGTCGTCTTGCTGGCCCTACCGACGAACGACGCGACGACGGTCGCGGCAGCCTCTTTGGTCAGCGCGCTCACGGTCACCCTGCACTAACGTCTCTCGAGACAGAACAAACCGAACGTTGGGAGAAGGGCTCATGCTGAAGGGCTTCAAGGACTTTCTACTCCGCGGCAACGTGGTGGACCTCGCAGTCGCCGTCGTCGTCGGCGCAGCATTCACCGCAATCGTCACCGCATTCACGACGAACGTCATCAACCCCCTTGTCGCTGCCCTCGGTGGCAGCAACGAATACGGGTTCGGGTTTCAGATCACGTCGTCGCCGGAATCGTTCGTCAACGTCGGTGCCGTCATCACCGCGATCATCAACTTCGTCATCATCGCGGCCGTGGTCTACTTCGTGCTGATCCTGCCGGTGAACACGGCGAAAAAGCGCTTCGTGAGCCAGCCGGAGAAGGAACTGAGCGACGTCGACGTGCTGGTGCAGATTCGCGACATCCTCGCGGGAGGAACCGCAGCGGGACAGAAACTGTCGACCGCAGCCGACACCACCGGCGGTAGCGGCGAGGCCATGGACGCAGCCCCGGACCTCGGCAAGCATTCCAAGGACTGACGCCGGTCGCTTCGACGAATGAATGCGCCATTCACGTTGTCTGACAGCGTGAATGGCGCATTCATTCGTTGTGGGGGTGCGTCGAGGCACGCCCCAGCAGAACTCAGTTGGTGAACGTCGACAGAGGAAGCGCGTCGAGTGTGATCGTGGTGCCGTCGGCCTCGCACGCCGAGGCCACGGCTGCCCCGTTGTCGACAAATGCGGTACCGGACTCACTGTCGGTGGTCGAGAGCTCCAGGGTGTCAGCAGGCAGCGCGTCGACGAAGGTCGTGAGCGAGCTCGCGACATCGCCGGAAGCGGTGCTGGGCAACGCCTTCAGCTTGTCGACAGCTGCCTGCTTGTCGGCGGTCCACTTGTCGATGTTCTCGGCTGATCCGGGTCCCTGTGCAACCAACCCCGCAAACGCGTTGTGGTCGGCGGCGAAGGTGTTGCAGACGTCGGTGTTCTCGCCGGACGCCGCGGACTCGCCACTGCTACAACCGGCGGCGAGACCGAGAGCGAGGATCGCCCCTGCGGCTGCAACTGTGAAACGGGCTTTCGAGTGCATCTTTGCTTCAGTGCCTCTCTGTACAAGTCGAACTACCGTGTGCCGAACATAGTTCAGGCCCGCACGGAGTATTCCGTGCGGGCCTGAACTTGTGTCGATTTACAACTGGTGAAGCTGTATCACCGAGCTACAACTGATCGGATTCAGTTGAGGCGAACCGGTGCACCATAGGTGACTGCAACGTCGCCCGTTGCGCTGGTCAGCGAAACGTACGGACGGATGGTGACGTTACCCAGGATCTGAGTAGCCGTTCCGTGCAGGTTGGCGATCTGGATGGAACCGCTGGTGCCAGCTGCGTCACCCTCGGAAGAGGTGAGGTCGGCTTCTTCAGCGACAACTGCGATTGCGCTCTCGGACTGGACGACGCCGGGGCCGTTGGCGAGGTTGATGTAGCCGGTGGCCTGCGGGATCAGCTGAACGCCGACATCCAAGCCGCTGGTGGAGGTGCCGGTGCCGGTCAGCGGTCCGACGGAGGGCGCAGTGCCGTCCAGCGGGAACGATCCGGTGACGCTGGACTCGTTGCCCGAACCGAGGTTGAACTCAGCGGAAGGCGAAGACCATTCGACGTCGATGCCGCCGCCGAGGCTCATCGGGTAGCCGATCTGGTAACCGATCTTGAGGGTGCCCTCGAAGTCGTCGGCCGTGGGGCCCTGGACGTCGTAGGAAGCCCGGCCGTTGGCGAACCACTCACGAGTGAGCGGGTTGCCGTCGAGCGGAGCGACACCGTTGATGAAGGTGTCGGACAGCGTCACCGTGACGGTGTTGCCGTCGGCGTCGACGATCGAGTTGGAGCTGTCGACAGCGGCTGAAGCGGTTCCGGTACCGAGCACCAGGCCGACTACCGAAGCGCCGGCAGCAACTGCAACGCTCATGGACTTGAGTCCCCGGCTGCGCCGCGACTTCTGGATCTCCGTCATTTATTCCTCATCATGTTCAGTCCCAGCGCGGTGTCGCACGGGGAAGCTTGTGGCTTTCACCCTCGAACTAGATCGGACGCAACGATGCGTACGAGCCCGAGCCGGATGGAGCCGTGAAGGCCACATCCTCGATCCTGCAGTCCCGTGGTTGAGGGCGCGGTACCGGTCGGTCCCACGCCCTCGTTGTCGGAAGCTGAGGGGAACATTAGAGGAGATGCCTGATCGTGACAATCCCTACGGTTGCGAGCGGAATGTTGCTGTCGCGTGATGTGTTTCGGCGGCGTGAACAACTTTCACACCCGAATTGATGGTAACCCGCGTCACACCATCTCTCGATGACGCCAAACCGTTACACACAGGATCGCTGAGTAAAACTGCCCTGATATGGGCCGACGGTGATCTGAGCCTGACCGATACGGGCAAATCGTCGTACTTGCGAGCAATCGAAACGGGCGAAAATCATCCCCGCACACGGAGCCGACGCCCCACTCGGCCGCTAACGACAGGTAAACGAGTGACTAACAAGTCTGTGATTCCGGACCGTAAAATGTGTCGTGGATCACATCAGAAGTAATGAGGTGGTCGCTGTTGCTTCAACCATTCGTCCGAGGACGGGCCGCCGGATTCGGTACCCGCACCGTCGCTTCGCTCGTCTCCGGTCGTCTCCGGCAGAACTTCACCGAAGATACGAGCGAGCCGGGCCCGTTCTGCTCGGGCCCGGCTCGCGTCGTCTTCGGCCGATCGATCGTCGTTCGGCTTTTCGCTCATCGGTATCGCTATGCGTCCAATCCGGACAGCTCGGCGATGACCTGACTCGCCAGCGGCGTCAGCGTCGCCATTCCGTCGCGAATCGCAGCCCGCGACGAGGCCAGGTTCACCACCAGCGTGCTTCCGGATACACCGACCAGTCCACGCGACAGACCGGCGTCCAGCGAACCGGCCGCCAGTCCCGACGATCGCAGTGCCTCGCTGATACCCGGAATCTCGCGGTCGAGCACCTCCGCGGTGACGTCCGGAGTGACATCGCGCGGCGAGACACCCGTGCCACCGATGGAGACCACCAGATCGACACCGCCGATCACCGCGGTGTTGAGTGCGTTCCGTACATCCACCTCGTCTGCCGTCACCGCGACGACGCCGTCGACGAGGAAACCTGCCTCGGTCAGCAGCTCCGTGACGAGCGGGCCTTTCGAGTCCTTCTCGGTGCTGTGCGCTGTTCGGTCGTCCACGATGACGACCAACGCGCGCCCTGCCAGTGGTGCGTCGAGTTCCATACCGCTCACCGTAGTAGTAAGGCCTCCACCCGGCTCACGCTGTGCGTAAATCGTTGCAACCGTTCCGTGCCTGCCTGCTTCTCGTAACATCAGCGACCGCCCGGGAACGACGGGACCTGGAAGGGCAGTTGCTGTTCTTGCTGTTGAGTCTGAGTTTGAGTCTGGGCCGGGGCGGGCTCCGCGGTACCGAGCGTCACCGTCGCCGTCTTCTCGCTGCCACCCTCGATGTAGGTGACGGTGACGGAGTCTCCCGGAGCGTGCGAGCGCACCGCGGCGATCAACGCGTCACCGCTCGAGATGACGCGGTCGTCGAGCTTGGTGATCACGGCACCCGTCGGGATGCCTGCCGATGCGGCGGGGCCACCCTCGGTGACCTCGACGACGGTTGCGCCGTTGGCGTCGTCCTGCGACGGCACCTGCACCCCGATCATCGCCTGGGTGGCCTTACCCGTGGTGGTCAGCTCGTCGGCGATGCGCTTGGCCTGATCCACCGGGATCGCGAACCCGAGCCCGATGGATCCGCTCTGGGCTCCGGATCCCTGGCTGCCGCCGATCGTGGCGATCGCAGTGTTGATACCGATCAGCTGTCCGTCGGTGTTGACGAGCGCGCCGCCGGAGTTACCCGGGTTGATCGCAGCGTCGGTCTGGATGGCGTCGATCACCGAGTTCTGATTGCCGGACTCCCCCGAGGTGGACACCGGCCGGTTCAGAGAGGACACGATGCCCGTGGTGACCGTTCCCGCAAGGCCGAGCGGAGAGCCGATCGCGACGACCTGCTGACCCACTTCGAGGTTCGACGACGAACCCAGCTCGATCGGCGTCAGGTTCGACTTGCCCTCGGCCTTGATGACGGCCATGTCCGAGACCGAGTCGGCACCGACGATCGTCGCGTCGGCCACCGATCCGTCGGAGAACGCGACGGTGAGTTTGCCGTTGGCACCTGCGCCCGTCGCGACGTGATTGTTGGTGAGAATCAAGCCGTCACTGCTGAGAATGACGCCCGAGCCCTCACCTTCCTCCTGCGAACCCGTCACCTGGATCTGCACCACACTCGGCAGGACCTTGTTCGCGACGGCCTGGACGGAACCGTCGGGGAAATTGGCGGCCGGCTCTGCGGCGGTGACGGTGGAGTTCAACGAGTTGGTCACTCCCCCGCCGCCGTTGGCGTTGTTGGTCGCGATGGCACCGACTGCGCCGCCGATTCCGCCGCCGACCAGCACGAGTGCGATGGCACCGGCCACCAGCGCAGAACGACCAGAGCGGGTCTTCACCGCCGCAGGCGCAGAGTTGGATTGCGGCGCAACGTGTTGCGGCTGGGCGTGGGTGTGCTGGGCGGTCTGTGGGTCGCCCTGCTGACCGTACGGCCCGTAGCCGGGCTGGTAGGGGTTCTGTCCGTAGCCGGCGTACTGCTGCGGGTAACCCTGCTGTGGGGGTTGCGAGCCGGCGTGCTGGGGATTTACCTGCTGGGGGTTGGCCTGCTGGGGGTTTACCTGCTGAGGCGGGTGCTGCTGGGTCGGGTAGCTCTGCTCGTCGCCGCGCGAAGCCCGGTCCGCCGGATGCTGCTCGCCACCGGCACCCTGTCCGGTCTGTTCGGATTCGTTACGGTCGTCGCTCATCGTTGTTGCTTCCTTCAGTAGAGACCTCGTCGTAGAGGTCCGCCCGCCTTCTTGCTACTCACTGTGCAGGGCGGTACTGAGAGGTCGCTGAGATCCGGCTATCAGTTTGCCGAGAGTGTCGTGGGATCAGGAGCACCCTCACCGGGCAACACGATTCGGATGAGGGCACCGCCGCGCTCGGACACCTCGACCCCGATGGTGCCACCGTGCTTGACGACCACCTGTCGCACGATGGCAAGGCCCAGGCCACTTCCGGGCATGGAGCGTGATGCCGTGGAGCGGTAGAAGCGCTCGAACACCAACTCGCGATCTTCCTCGGGAATGCCCGGTCCTGCGTCGTCCACCGTCAACTCGAGCAGACCATCACCGATCTGCCGCATGGCGATTCGCACCTCACCGCCGCTCGGGCTCCACTTCGCCGCATTGTCGAGCACGTTCAGCACGGCCCGTGACAGTCCTGCTTGATCGCCGTAGACGAACCACGGCATCAGCGTCGCATCGAAGTCGATTTCGTTGCGACGGCGGCGTGCTCGCTCCAGACTGCGTTCGACGGCATCGGCCAGGTCGACTCGCTCGAACACCGTCTCCGGCGCGTCCTCGCGCGCCAGATCGACCAGATCACCCACCAGGGTGGACAATTCCTGGATCTGCGCCACCACGTCGGTTCGGAGCTCGGCCATGTCCTCGTCCGGGATGGACGGGGCTCCGGGGCGTCCGGCCGCGATCAGCAACTCCATGTTGGTCCGCAGCGAGGTCAACGGCGTCCGCAGTTCGTGGCCGGCGTCGGCGACCAATCTGCTCTGCCTGCCCCGAGATTCGGCGAGCGCGCGGAGCATCGTGTTGAAACTCTCTGTCAGACGAGCCAACTCGTCGTCACCGGTCACCGGAATCGGCGTCAGATCGTCGGTGCGCGCCACTCGTTCGGCAGCAGCCGTCAACCGGGCGATCGGACGTAAACCAGTGCGGCCCACGGCCATACCTGCTCCAGCAGCCAGCACCACTCCGCACGCACCGACGATCAACAGCACCCACGCCAGACGGTCCAGTACTTGTCCGGTCGGCAACAGTCTCTGTGCGACGACGAGAGTGCTGCCGTCCTTGGTGCGTAGCGCGAGTACCCGCTGATCGTCGAGTGTGCGCAGAGACGATTCCTGTTGTCCGCTCACGACAGCGAGTTCGGCATCGCCGATCGGCACCTTGGGCCCGGGCGGGTTGTAGCTGGACATGTCCGGGTAGATCAGGGCCACACTCACATCGGTGCTGTACAGCGTGGCTCCGGCAACGAAGCGCGGGTCGTAGGACACCAGAGTCGACTCCGCCAACGCGGTTGCGCGAGAACGCAACTGAGTGTCCACATCGCCGTACAGTGCCCGCGAGACAACCGTGTACGCGGCAATGGCCATCACAGCCACCGCAATTGCGACGACGGAGGCCGCGAGCAACGTCACCCGCCACCGCAGCGACACCGACCGTGTCAGGGGCATCGGTGGTCGCATCCCCGTCGGCGACGAGCCGACACCGTCGGTCGACTTGCGCCCGAACGAAGCGACCATCACGGGGGCGTCTCGCGCAGGACGTATCCCACACCGCGAACGGTGTGGATCAGCCGCGACTCCCCCTCCGCCTCGGTCTTGCGCCGCAGGTAACCGACGTACACCTCGAGCGCGTTGCCCGACGTCGGGAAGTCGTAACCCCACACTTCCTCGAGGATGCGACTCCTGGTGAGCACCCGTCGCGGGTTGGTCATCAGCATCTCGAGCAACGAGAATTCGGTCCGGGTGAGGCTGATCGAGCGTTCGGCGCGCGAGACCTCACGGGTGACCGGGTCCAACGACAGGTCCGCGAACGTCATGGTCTCCGAGTCGATGCCCGCTTCCATCGCGGTACGCCGAAGCAGTGCCCGCAGACGTGCCAACAGCTCCTCGAGCGCGAACGGCTTGGGCAGGTAGTCGTCGGCACCGGCATCGAGGCCGGCGACGCGCTCGGACACCGAGTCCCGGGCCGTCAACACGAGAATCGGCAGGTCGTCGCCGACACTGCGCAATCGACGACACACCTCGAGACCGTCGAGCCGAGGCATCATCACGTCGAGCACCAGGGCGTCGGGACGCGCCGCCGCAACCTGCTCGAGCGCGTCGAGACCGTCGACCGCCAGGTCCACGGTGTACCCGTTGAACGTCAGCGACCTGCGCAGCGACTCACGCACTGCTCGATCGTCGTCGACCACCAATATCCGCATCCGTACAGTTTGTCCTGGTCGACTGAGATATGTCTGAGAGGGGTGCCCAATCCACCTACGGAGTGGGTAGGTGCTTGGCCAGCGGGAGGTTCCACTTTCGCCACAGCGCGAGCAGACGCAACCCCGTCGCGAGCAGTGTTCCCACGATCAGACCCACGTTCTCCGGCAGACTCGCAGCATCGGCCAACACGACGGCCGACGCACCGAGCAGAGCCGGCAGCGCATAGAGGTCGCGGTGCAGCAGCAGCGGAACTTCGTTGACCAGAACGTCTCGGATCACGCCGCCCGCCACGGCCGTCGTCGTGCCGATGAGAGCTCCGGCCAACGCGCTACCGCCCGAGGCCAAGGCAATCGTCGCGCCGGTCGATGCGAACAGGCCCATGCCGAACGCGTCGAGTACCAAAACTCCGCGTCGCACCTTGCCCATCTGCCGATGCGCGACGAACACGACCAGCGAGGCGAGGAAGCCGACGGTGAGGTTCGGCCACGTGTCCAGGGACGTCGGCGGGTGGATGCCGAGCAGCAGATCGCGAATGATGCCACCGCCGATACCCGTCGTGATTCCGACGACGCACACCCCGAACAGATCCAACCGGCGATGCACTCCGATCAACGCACCGGAAGCCGCGAAGGCCGCGATACCGATCAATCCGAGCACGTCGAGAAGCATCGGACCAGCATGTCACGGCACTGACAGGGATCTGACAGCAACATCCGAGGCCCGCCCCAGCATCGGCGAGCAGCTTTGAGACATAACCGATCACGACAACGAGGAGCACATCATGCGCAGTGGATTCAAGAAAACCATCGCCACAGTCGCAGCGGCGGGAGCACTTGCACTCGGTGGCGGCGCGGTCGCCCAAGCCTCCACGGATCGGGCCACGATCCCCGATGTGGCCGGCAGCTCCGAAAGCGCAGCCTTGGAGGCACTCTCGGATGCCGGTTTCACCAACGTGAGTGTCAACTACGACCGACCCGACGCCATCGTCCTCGGAACCAGCTTTCAAGCAGGGGCCAAGGTCAACGAAAACGCGTCCATCCTGGTGATCGTCGGACGCGACTAGCTCGCCCGCACCGTCCCGTCGTAACCGGCGGCGGGACTGTCCGCGTTGCGGTTGCACGCGATAGTCTCGGTGCGCAGCAGAATTTCGCAGAACCGAGGTGAACGAACAAGTGCCGATCATCGACAACGCCGTCTACGTGAACGGAAAACGCACTGCCAATCCCGAGAGCCTCGATATCACCTTCGAGGTCATGCGCGAGCGGCACGGAATGGCATGGATCGGGCTGTACCGACCCGAGGTCGCCGAAATCATGGCTGTGGCTTACGAGTTCGGCCTGCACCGGCTCGCCGTCGAGGACGCCATCGCAGCCCACCAGCGGCCGAAACTGGAACGGTACGCCGAGCAGCTGTTCGTCGTTCTCCGGCCCGCGCGATACGTCGACGAGACCGAAAAGGTCGAATTCGGCGAGTTGCACATCTTTCTCGGTCCGGATTTCGTCGTCACCATTCGCCACGCCGAATCCCCTGACTTGGCGATGGTGCGAAAGCGCCTCGAAGGATCTCCCGAACTGATCGAACTCGGACCCGAGGCGATCCTCTACGGCATCCTCGATCAAGTGGTCGACGAGTACGTCCCGGTGGTGACCGGACTGCAGAACGACATCGACGAGATCGAGGATCAGCTGTTCACCGGCGACCCGTCGGTTTCGCGTCGAATCTACTCACTGCTCCGTGAAGTGTCCGAATTCGACCGTGCTGCAAAGCCACTCGTCGAGATGATCGAATCGCTCAAGCGAGGGTCGGACAAGTACAACGTGGACGTGGAACTGCAGCGATACCTGCGCGACGTGCACGATCACGCGATCCGAGTCTCCGACCGCATCGAGTCCTTCCGATCCAACCTGCAGAATGCGTTGACTGTGCACTCGACCATCGTCGCGCAGCAGCAGAACGAAGAGATGCGCAACATGACCGAAGCCAGCCTGGAGCAGAACGAACAGGTCAAGCGCATCTCGTCATGGGGTGCAATTCTTTTCGCGCCCTCCCTGATCGCCGCCATCTACGGCATGAACTTCGACGACATGCCGGAATTGAAATGGCAACTCGGCTATCCGATGGCACTGCTCGCCATGGCGATCTGCTCGACTGCACTGTTCGTGGTGTTCAAGCGCCAGAAGTGGTTGTAGTGCGGCTCCGCCGCAGTGGTGTGGTCGAGTGCCTCAGGGGGCACTCAACCGCACCACTGCCGCAGGCACTCAGGACGAGCCGAACCTCGCACCGATCGGGATGTCGCGGGTGAAGGTCAACCTGTCGAACTCGTTGCCGTATTCGTCGATGGCACCGATCGTCATTCTGCTGGCCGTGATGCCCGGAATGCCCGGCACCACATCGACTCTGACGAACGAGTAGTTCAGGAACCGCACCCTCGACCAGGTGATGGACTCGGCCGACTTGGTGCCGTCCGGCGCCCAGACGTAACTGTTGGGAACTGCGGTGTCGGGCAACTCGTTGCCGCGATAGCTCACGCCCTCGCCGTCCTGGAACGTATAGCGGGGACGACCACCACCGCCGACGGTGTAATACACGGTGCCGTCGGTCTTTCCGTCGACCGTTGCGTTGTCACCGGCCACCCGCGTCGCACGGTTGCCGCGAATGGGATCGGTGCGCTCGAAGACGTGGTTGTGAGCCTGGAGCACCACATCCACCTCGTACCTGTCGAACAGCGATACCCATGCGTCGCGCACGCCGCCGTCGCTCGCATGCGTCGACGTGGTCGAGTACGCGCAGTGATGGAAGAAGCAGACGATGAAGTCGATGTTCGGATCGGCACGGTACTTCGCCAATGTCTGCTCCACCCAGGTGTTCTGGGCTCCGCCGCTGTACCCGGTGTTGGCCTTGATCTCGTAGCTGACGTCGTTCGCGTCGAGCGAGAGCACCGCGGTGTTGCCGTAGACGAACGAGTACGCCGACGGGCAGCCCTTGGGGCCGTTGCTCGGCTGATCCAGACGCGCCGCATGGCCGCCGTATCCGTTGGGGCTGTACAGCGCTTCCATGTCGTGGTTGCCAGTGGCGAACAACCACGGCGCGGTCGACGCACTGGCTTCGATCGCCTGGAAATAGCCATCCCAGACGAACGGGTTGAACTTGTCGAATCCCTTCGGCGGCGTCTGGCCGTGCTTCGCGAACTGCGGCGGCAGACCTGCACCGGACGGGTCGGCGTACGCGATGTCACCGGCGAGGATGTGGAAGTCCGGGTGCGAGGCCTCGATCTGTCGATTGATGTTGCGCGCGTGCTTGACCGACGGTTCGTTGTCCGCTTTGTAATACTGGTCGTCGTAGTCGCCGGCCACCAAACCTTCTGGTTGCGAGGGCGTTTCGTCGACGCCCTGATCGCCCATCATCGTGAACCTGAACGGTGCGATGCGGCCTGACGGCAGCGCCGGAGATGCGCTGCGAATATCGCTCACGAAGCCGTCGGCGGTGCGCCAGCGATAGTAGTGCGGCAACTTCGGCGTCAGATTGTCGACGGGTACGTGCACGTAGTACTGCTCTGCCGACAGGATTCCGCCGTCGGTCTGCGGCACCTGACTGATCAGGTTCCGCACCTCGGCCGACGTCGTCGCGCCCAGCGCCGGCGTAGGGCCGTGGTCGAGAAAGACTCCGGTCAGCCCGGGGTTCCGAGAGAGCTGAGCCGAGAACCGCAGCTGCGTCGCCGGGTCGTTTCCGAACCCCATGTGCCGACCGGCCACGGCCAGCGGAGCGTCCTGCGCATAGGCGGTGCGCGCGAACACCGAATTCCCGACGCCCACCGCGGCAGCCGTCGCGGCCGCTCCCACCAGGAAGTTTCGACGACTGACCGGGTGCCGCCGCAGGAACGACCGATGCCAATCGTGCTGCTCGGCCATGGTCATGTTCTCGGCGAGCGTGCCCGGGATACCGGTCGCGACGGTCTCGCCTGCGGGATTGAGCGTCATGACTCGATCGTGGCGGTGACGCCCGCTCTATCCGTTAACCAAGCGAAGCACTTGAGTGAACAGCACGAGAACACCGATGCACAACGGGACGAACGAGGACAATCCCGTCGTGCACGGAAACTCGTGACCTACTACGAAGTTCCACGCACGACGGGAGGTGAACTCAGGTCCCCTTGACGTTGAGGATCTGCCGCAACTCGTGCTCGATGCTCACCAGGTCCCGGGCATCCTCCATCACGACATCGATCGACTTGTAGGCGTCGGGAATCTCGTCGATGAAATCGGCACTGTCCCGGAACTCGATCCCCTTCATTCGCTCCTGCAGGTCCTCGTGGGTGAACCGCTTCCTGGCCTCGGTCCGCGAGAACTGCCGACCGGCACCGTGAGGAGCCGAGCACAGTCCGGCCCGCGAGCCCTTACCAACGACCACGTACGAACGAGTTCCCATCGACCCGGGAATGATTGCCTTGACACCCTCGTGTGCGTCTACCGCGCCCTTACGCGTGAGCCAGACCTCCTTGTGCGCATGCGTTTCCTTCACCGTGTAGTTGTGATGGCAATTGATCCGCTCGACCTCGCGATGGTCGTCGGTCCCCATCCACTCGGCGAACACCGCACCGAACCTGTCCATCATCTCGGCACGGTTGAGGTACGCGAACCGCTGCGCCCACTTCAGGTCTCGGATGTACCGTCCGAATTCCGGCGCACTCTCGGGCAGGTACGCCAAGTCCTTGTTCGGCAACGGGATCCACCACTGCGCGCACAATCGCTGCGCAATGGCGATGTGCTTCTTGGCGATCTTGTTGCCCACGCCCCTCGATCCACTGTGCAGAAACAGCCACACTCGATCGGTCTCGTCGAGGCACAACTCGGCAAAGTGATTGCCGCCGCCCAACGAACCGAGCTGCTCACGCCACTGCGGTGAGTGGTTCAGCTCGACACCGTCCTTGGCCGCCAACTCCTCGAGTTCGAGCAACTTGGGCGCGGTGAAATCCCACCGGTCGACGCCGACGTTGTAGTTGCCCGGAGACAGCGGGATGCTTGCCTCGATGGCGAGTCGCAGGTCCGTCAGATTGCGGCCGTCGACGTCGTCTAGGGTGAATTCTGTTCGGACGCCGATCATTCCGCAGCCGATATCGACTCCGACTGCAGCCGGAATGACTGCACCCAATGTCGGGATCACAGTTCCGACTGCGCTGCCCATACCGCTGTGGGCGTCGGGCATCAGTGCGACGTGCGGATGCACGAACGGCATCGACGAGGTCTCACGGGCCTGCTCGAGAGTCTTGTCTTCGAGCTGTGAAGCCCAATTGAGCAAACGCAAGCCCACCTTGTTCGGGGGCATGATGTTCCTTCCTGCCCCCTTGCACAAGAGGGCGCTATTCGATGGGTCGATTCACGAGCGGAGCTTGTTTACCGCAGGGAGCGGCGCATCGCTCCGGTGAATACGCGCGCAGCACAAGGCCCGTACCTGCTCTCGTGTCGAGAGCGGCACCAGACAGAACGGTTGCGCGCATGACGAGGACCCTATCGAGCGAGACCTTGCCCAAGCGAGCGAATTATTCGAAACGTAGTGGGACTGAATGCACAGAGGTGTGCTGTGATGATGGGATCCCGTCGCTGGGGACCGATAGTGTGCAAACCTGCCCACAACGCCGGGACCTACACTCCTCCACCGAATGCCAAGCCCAGTAGATATGTCGCCCCAGCCGCGCCGTAGCCGATGGCCAACTGTCGCAGAGCACGTTTGACCGGTGGCCCACCGCTGAGCAGTCCCACCACCAAGCCGGTACAGATCAATGCGATTCCGACGAGGACGGCGGCAACGGCAAGTGCCACATAACCTTCGAGGCCGAACAGATACGGCAGCACCGGGATGACGGCACCGGAGGCGAAGAAACAGAAGCTGGCCCCGGCGGCACCGAGGCCGGTTCCGATGGACTCGTGTTCATCCACGTCGGGGGCCATCTCGTCGGCAGGTAGTAATCGCAGCACTTCGGCGGCTTTGGCGTCGGCTTCCTCGTGGGTCATTCCCCGCGCCCGGTAGACCAGCGCCAGTTCGTTGGCGTCGACGTCGAGGTGTTGGACGGCATCGCGCGCGGCACTGTCCGGCGACGACGCCTCGAGCAGTTCGCGTTGCGAGCGGACCGAGACGTACTCGCCCGCGCCCATCGACAGCGCGCCGGCGAGCAGGCCCGCGAGTCCGGTGACGAGAACGATCTGATTGGACACACCGGATCCGCTGATACCGAGCACCAGAGCCAGGTTGCTCACCAAGCCGTCGTTGGCACCGAACACTGCGGCCCGGAACGTGCCGGACAGTCGATTGCGACCGCGAGCTGCCAGTGCCCTGATCACCTCGGCATGGATCTGCTCGTCGGCCGTCATAGCGTCGGTGGCATCGGAGTCGGTGGCATACGGAGAGCGCGTTTCGGCGCGCTGCGCCAATGCGAGCACGAACACCGAGCCGAACCGACGCGCCAGCACACCGAGGATGCGGGTGCGGATGTCGCCCTTGAGCGGCATGCCGACCCGCTCGCCCAGTAGGTTTCGCCAATGCTGCTCGTGGCGGCCCTCCGCATCGGCGAGTGCGAGCAAGATCTCGCGCTCCTCGCCGACGCGTCGTCCTGCCAGATCGCGATAGACGGCAGCCTCGGCCCGCTCGTCGGCGAGATACTGCCGCCACCGCTTCACATCTCGCGCACTGGGTCCGTCGTTCATGACAGTGAAGATAGACCCGTAGAGGGTCAGCTCGGGTCGTACACCCCGGTCTGCACTGCTTTGACCAATCTCCGTGGCACTCGGAACTCGCGACCTTGGAAACGCACGGTCACCAGATCAGGGGCAACGGCTTTCCACTGCGCACGACGGCTCCTGGTGTTCGAGCGCGACATCTTTCTCTTCGGAACAGCCATGGTTCAGGCGTCCTTTCGGCTTCGTCGACCGTAACGCTTCTCGAATTTTTCGACGCGCCCCTGCGTGTCCATCACGCGGGCGGCTCCGGTCCAGAAGGGGTGCGATTCGGACGAGACGTCGACGACGATCAGCGGATAGGTGTTGCCGTCTTCCCATTCGGTTTCGCGCGCGGACGTGACGGTGGACCTGGTGAGAAACTTGTTGCCGGTGCTCGAATCCTGGAACACGACCGGGTGGTAGTCGGGGTGGATGCCTGGTTTCATTCTGTAGCCTCTCGTGATTGTTCTGCGTACGGGGATTCACTGCTGTCGCAGGGGTCTTCGTGCCACTGGCCGAACGGATCGGTCCAGCCGGACCACGCCGAGGGGTCCGTCATCTCGTCGTCGGATACCAACGCCCACTGCAGCGTTCGGTCGATCTCGGTGGGGTCGGCCTCGTGCACGAGGATCACCAGCGAGGTGTCACGATCGCCGAACGTCTCGTCCCAACGCAGCGCCGCCATTGCCCGACGGGTGGCGTCGACGCGGTCCTGCTGCTCCGGTTCCATTGCGGCAAGCCACTTTCCGGCGCTCGCAACACGAAGACCGCCGCCGGCCGACTCGATCCACAGCGCTTCGTCGGGCTGAGTGGCGACCCATGCCCGCCCCCGTGCGGTGACGACGCCGTCGAGCAGCACATCGATGGCCTCGTGCAATCGCTCGGGATGAAAAGGCCGCGTTGCGGTGAACTCGACCAGGGTGACGCCGCAGTCGACGGCCAGCGGCGGCTGACCGCGCAGCAGTGGCGAATGCGCGTCGGTGATCGCACCGCGACGGGCATCGGCAGGCATGGACGCGAGAAGCGCTGGGGCGTCGACCATTGCGTCCCGGGACACCCAGACGACGGGAGCATTGGGTGCCAGCCGCGCGAGGACGGCAGCGAGCCGGGCCCGCTCCCAGGCGTCGACGTCCGGGCCCGCGGTGACGACGAGCGCATCGGCGTAGTCGACCTGCCCCACCACCAACTGCGCGACGGTTCGATCGTCGTCCCCACTGGCGACGATCCCTCGGTCGGCCATGGCGTCGTCGCCGGTGGCATCGGCCAGCCAGGTTGCGGCATCGAGGCAGTCGACCACTGCCTCGATGCGGACGTCACGCGAGGCCGGGCCGTCGATCTGCCCGACGACACCCGCAACGACGACGTTGTCCACAGCCCAGCACAGCGCCTCGGGCTCGAGCGCAGGGTCCATGGCGAGCACGATGCGATCGACGTTGCTGCGGGCGGACAGTGCGCGCAGCAGCGGCAGCAGATCCTCCCGAAGTGTGCACGAGACGCAGCCGTGCGCCAGCTCCAGAATGGTCTCGCGCGGGTTCTCCCCCAGTACGGAGAGTGTGCGACGCACGACGCCTTCGGCGACGCGGCTCAGATCGTGGCGGACCGCGACTGTCCCCGGCGCGAGCAGCGATGTCACGACCGCGTCCATGGCTCCGGTCCAGCCGGAGACGAGGACCATCGGGGTTCGATCGTCCGGTGAGTTGTTCACGAGCACCCTTCTTCTCGACAACGATTGTCATTCTCTGAGGATGCACGCTACATTCGAGATCACGCTTTGTCGAAAACGATTGTCATAATGGAAAGAAAGGAGTGCTCGTGTCAGCGCACTGCCAAGTCACCGGCCGCACCCCCGGCTTCGGAAAATCCGTCTCGCACTCCCACGTGCGAACCAGCCGTAGGTGGGACCCCAACATCCAACGCAAGACGTACTACGCACCCAGCCTCGGCCGACGCGTCACTCTCACGCTCTCGGCCAAGGGCATCAAGACCATCGACCGCGACGGCATCGATGCCGTCGTCGCCAAGATCCGCGCACGTGGGGAGAAGATCTGATGGGCAAGAGCACGGACGTCCGTCCGATCGTCAAGCTGAAGTCGACCGCGGGGACCGGCTACACCTACGTCACTCGCAAGAACCGTCGCAACGATCCCGATCGACTGGTGATGAAGAAGTACGACCCGGTCGTGCGCAAGCACGTCGATTTCCGAGAGGAGCGGTAGTCGTGGCGAAGAAGTCGAAGATCGCCAAGAACGAACAGCGCAAGGTCGTCGTCGCCCGGTGGGCAACCCGTCGCGCCGAGCTCAAGGAGACCATCCGCAGGCCCTCGAGCAGCGACTCCGAGCGCGCACAGGCCCAAGCAGCACTGCAGCGTCTGCCGCGCGATTCGAGTCCGGTACGATTACGCAATCGTGACGCTGCGGATGGACGTCCGCGCGGTTATCTACGGAAATTCGGGCTGTCCCGCGTGAAAATGCGCGAGATGGCTCACCGTGGGGAGCTGCCAGGCGTCCACAAGTCGAGCTGGTAAAGGGAAAAGGTTTCAGATGGCAGTCAAGAGAGCACCGTCGAAGAAGGTCCGCGCAGAGGCAGGCCGTCGACCGAAGAAGAACCCGTTGAACGCCGCCAAGGTCACCACGGTGGACTACAAGGACATCAACCTCCTTCGTCAGTTCATCTCGGACCGCGGCAAGATCCGCAGCCGTCGGGTCACCGGGCTCACCCCGCAGCAGCAGCGCCAGGTCGCTGTTGCAGTGAAGAACGCTCGTGAGATGGCATTGCTGCCGTTCACCAGCCGCTGATCCAAACTTTCGTTCAGAGAGGCCACGTAGCCATCGGCTACGTGGCCTCTCTGTCGTTCCCGATCCAGAGATGAGCAGTCCGTAGATGTCCGGCGTCCTCGAGGGCTTCACCGTCATCTTCGTCGTCATCGCACTGGGTTATCTGCTCGCCCACCTCAAAGTGCTCGGCGAACACGGCCAGTTCGTACTGAGCCGACTCGTGTTCTTCGTCGCCACGCCCGCACTGCTGTTCGTCACGCTGGCGAACTCGGATCTGTCGGTCATTCTGTCGCCTGTACTGGCCGTAGCCGGCACCACCGCACTGCTCGTCGGCGCCGTCTATTTCGTCATAGCCAAGCTGGCTCTGAAACGAACCGTGCCCGACGCGACCGTCGGCGCACTCGCGAGTTCGTACGTCAACGCCGCCAACCTGGGTATCCCGATTGCCGTCTTCGTGCTCGGCGACGCGAACTTCGTCGCTCCCCTGCTGCTGTTCCAGATCATGGTCTACACCCCGATCGCGGTGACGATTCTCGACGTCTCGACGGAGATCGAGAAGGTCTCGGTGCTCAAGACCGTCACCACACCGTTCCGGAATCCGATCGTGCTGGCCGGCGCAGCAGGACTGGTTCTGTCCATCACCGGCTTCGAGCTGCCCGAGGCGTTGATGCAGCCGTTCCAGCTCGTCGGGAACGCGTCCGTCCCCGGCGCGTTGCTCGCCTTCGGCCTGTCTCTCTACGGTGCCCGAGTGCTGCAGAAGGGCATCAGTCCACGACGGGACGTGGCCCTGGCCACGGTGTTCAAGATGGCACTGCAACCCCTGCTCGGCTACCTCATGGCCCGGTTCGTGTTCGGTCTGGACGGGCACGATCTGTTCGCCATCGTCGTCGTCTCGGCGCTGCCGACCGCACAGAACGTGTTCGTCTTCGCCAGCCGCTACCAGCGCGGGGTGGTACTCGCCCGAGACACTGCGTTCGTGACCACGCTCGTCTCGATCCCCGTCATCGCGCTCGTGACACTCTTCCTCGCATGAGCCGAACACAAAGGTTCTCCTCAGCTCACAGCGCTAGTTTGGTTTCATGAGGTTTCTCGCTGCAGGAGTCATGTTGTGCCTGCTGCTGGTCGGCTGCAGCACCGCCTCCGGCAGCGACGACGAGACGACGCCGACGGTCGGATCCACCACACCGGTCGGTCTCGCCCAGCAACCCAGCGCACCTCCGGTTCCTCACGAAGTGCCCGTCGGCGACGTCGGCACGATGTTCGAGCCCACCCCCGACCTGATCCGCGCCACCACCACTCCGTTCGAGTCGTGGAGCCAGGTCTCCCCCAACACCATCGCGGTCCACTTCGTCACCGGCACTCCCGAGTGCTACGGAGCCGACGCGTCGGTGACCGAGACCGACACCACCGTCACCATCGAACTGCGTACCGGGACCAAGCCCGACGCCGCCGACAAGTCCTGCATCATGGTGGCCGTCTACGCCACCATGCAGATGACGTTGGCCTCTCCCCTCGGGAGCCGCACCATCCTGAATGCGGCCTGACCCTCACGCAGGTAGGGTCCGGGCGGTGAGCGATCATCTGCCAGACCGAGATCGAAGCCGGATTCGCGCGGCCGATGCGGACAGAAATCTGGTCGCGCAGCTGCTGAGCGATGCCTTCGCGAACGGCCAACTCACCGTCACCGAGTACGACGAACGCACGGCAGCGGTGTACCGGGCGAAGACCTACGGCGAACTCGACGTACTGACCGGAGACCTGGTCCTGTCTCCGCCTCCCGCACGTGCACCATCCGGTGGCTCCGCGAACGACCGCGTGATCGCCATCATGAGCGGTGCCATGCGTAAAGGAGAGTGGACCGCGGCGGCGCGCATCGACGCGTTCGCCTTCTGGGGTGGCATCGAACTCGACCTACGCCGTGCATCGTTCTCCGCCGAGGAAACCACCATCAACTGCGTGGCCATCATGGGCGGCATCGAGGTCACCGTGCCGCCCGGAGTGAGCGTAGAGGTCCGCGGCATGGGGATCATGGGCGGATTCGAGCACGTCAGCGCGGCCCACCCCGGCGCACCGCGCGTGGTCGTCACTGGCTTCGCGTTCTGGGGTGGGGTGTCGGTCGAAATCAAGGACCCCGACAAACCTAGGATCGCCGACGCTTGAGGTAGTCGGTCACCACCGCGGCACCGAGTCCGTCGAGATCCGGCGCGATGACGCGTCCGCCCACACGCTCGGCCATCTTGTCGACCACCCGAGCCAGGCCGGGATCGTCGCCGAGCCGAAAGATCGTCACCTGCGCCCCGAGTTTCGCGACGGTATCGAGCTCGCGCACGGTCAGTCCAAGTGTCTTGGAAGACGGTGGGTAGTCGAAGTACGCGTGACCGTCCGGCTCGAGATGCGCCGTCGGCTCCCCGTCGGTCACGATCAGCACCACGGGCTGCGCATTGGGATGACGCCGCAGATGCCGCACCGCAAGCATCAGCGCGTGATGCAGATTGGTGCCCTGATCGTAGGCACCGTCCAACCCGGCCAACTCCGAGGCCGTCAATGTCTGTGCGTGCCTGCCGAATCCGATGAGTTGCAGGTCGTCACCGCGAAATCGGGTGCTGACCAGGTGATTGAGCGCCAGTGCCGTGCGCTTCATCGGCACCCAGCGGCCGTCCATCACCATCGAGAACGACGTGTCGACCAGCAGCGCCACCGCTGCCTGCGTTCGCGTCTCGGTCTCACTGATCTCCACATCGGTCACCTGCAACTGCACCGGGAAGCCCGATCCTGTTGCCGCCGAGCGCAGTACCGCATTGTTGACCGTGCGGGTCACGTCCCACGGCTCGGTGTCACCGAACTCCCACGCTCGCGACGCTCCGGTGGGCTCCCCCATCGCACCTGCCTTGCGGGTGTCTCGCTCGCCGCCGCGTCGGGACAGCTTTCCCGCGACGTCCTTGAGCGCGGACTGCCCCAGCTGACGCATCGCCTTGGGTGACAGACGCCATTGCCCGTCGGCACCCTTGTCCATGAAACCCTGCTGCTGCAGGGCTTTTTCGAGTTCGGCGAGCATTCTGGCATCGGCCGCCGCCTCGGGCCCGAGTTGCTTCAGCAACGCGTCGGCATCGATGTCGTCCAGTGCGGCACCGTTGTACTGCTGCGACAGTTGGTTACCCAGGTTCTCGAGATCGGCGATGTCCTGGAGCGCGCCGGTACCGTCGCCCAGCCCCATACCGTTCTCGCCGCGGAAGTTCTGCGAGCCGTCCCAATCCTCACCGGGCCGGGCCTGCTGCAGGTTCTGATCGAGCTGATCGAGCTGATTCAGCAGATTCGAGTCGCCGAAGGCCTGCTGTGCCAAGGCATCCAACTCGGCCCGCTGCTCGGGCGTGAGCGAGTTGCGTAGCCGCTGCGCCGCCGCAGCCCGCTGCGCGAGCGAATCCAACAGCTCGTCGACATTCTCGGGGTTCTCCGGAAAATGCTGACCGTGCTTGTCCATGAACTTCTCGAACTGCTCGTCGGTGTCCTCGCCCTTGTTGTGGGCGTCGAGCAATTCGTTGAGGTCCTTCAGCATGTCACTGATGGCCTGACGGTCCTCCTCGGTGGCACCTTCGAGGGCTTGCTTCATGCCGGCAAAACGCTGATCGAGCATTTCGCGTCCGAGCAGATCCTTGATCTTCTCGTAGTTCTCGCGACCCTCGGACGACCGCCAGTCGTAGTCCGAAAGCTCCTGCACCGCTTGCGCAGTGGACGGAGACAGATCGCCGATCTGCATCTCTTGGAAGCGAGCATCGTCGTCGAGGGCACGCGCCAACGCCTTGCGCTCCTCGAGTACTGCCTTGTCCAGCAGCTCACGTACTTCCTGCAGCGTGCCGTCGAGGTTGTTCTTCTTCAACAGATCTCGACGACGCTTCGCCGCCTGCGCGGCCAGGTCGTCGAGCCCACGCATGTTCTTCGTCCCGCGCCGCAGCATCTCCTGCAATGCCCGACGCGGTGACGCGCCCTCGAGCACGTCCTCGCCGATCGCGTCGAGCGCCTCGCGCAGATCCACCGGTGGCGCAAGGGGATCCGGACCGTCGTGATACCGCCCGTATCTGGAGCGACGCATCAGCTGTACACCGTCTGACCGTCGTCGTCGGGGTCCTTCGAGATGCGACGCGCGAGGTAGAGGCCCTCGAGAGCGAGTTCGACGGCGGCCGCCTTCTCCCCGTCCGAGGTGGCGTTCAGCCGCTCGTGGATGTCGCCGATGACCTCGACGTCGGGCAACTCGTCGAGCAGCGCCTTGGCGGTGATGCGGTCGCCGGTGACGATCGGTTCGCCGGTCTCCACTGCCGTCACCAGAGCTGCGAGGTTGATGCCGCCGAGGTGTGCTCGGACGGTGTCCGCAGTCGCGCGGCGCAGCATGTGTTCGAGCACCTCGATTTCGCGGCCTTCTTCGCCGGATTCGAATTCGACCTTGCCGCGCAGCACCTCGATGATGGTGCCGAGATCCACCGGCCGGGCCACGGGCTCGGCCTCCCCCAGGATCGCGGCCCGGTGAACGGCTGCGGCAGCGATGGTTTCGGCTGCGGCGATCGCGAATCGGGCGGAAACGCCGGAGCGCTGGTCCACCGACGGCGACTCGCGCAGCAGTCGGGTGAATCGGGCCAACACCTCGAGCAGGTAGGTCGGGACCGCGGCCTGCAGCTCGGCTTCCTGATCGATGACGGCCACCTCGGCGTCGAGTTCGAGGGGATAGTGAGTCCTGATCTCGGCTCCGAATCGGTCCTTGAGCGGGGTGATGATGCGTCCGCGATTGGTGTAGTCCTCCGGGTTCGCGCTCGCGACCAACATGACGTCGAGGGGCAGGCGCAGCGTGTAGCCGCGAACCTGGATGTCGCGCTCCTCCATGACGTTGAGCAACGACACCTGGATGCGCTCGGCAAGGTCCGGCAGCTCGTTGATCGCCACGATGCCGCGGTGGCTGCGAGGGACCAGTCCGAAGTGGATGGTTTCCGGGTCGCCGAGACTGCGACCCTCGGCCACCTTCACCGGATCGACGTCACCGACGAGGTCGGCCACCGAGGTATCCGGGGTCGCGAGCTTCTCGGCATACCGCTCGCTGCGATGCCGCCATTCGACGGGAAGGTCGTCGCCGAGTTCCTTCGCCTTCCTGATGCTGGCAGGGGTGATGGGCTCGTAGGGATGCTCACCGAGTTCGGCTCCGGCGATCACCGGCACCCACTCGTCGAGCAACAAATTCAGGGTGCGCAGCAGTCGCGTCTTGCCCTGACCGCGCTCGCCGAGCAGAACCACGTCGTGACCGGCCAGAATCGCGCGCTCGAACTGCGGCAACACCGTCGAGCCGAATCCGACGATCCCCGGCCACGGATCTGTGCCGTCGCGCAATGCCTTCAGAAGATTTTCCCGCAGCTCTTCCTTGATCGACCGCTGCCGATGTCCGGATGCCTTGAGTTCGCCGAGAGTGGAGATGCCAGGTTTGGTAGAGGTCACTTCTCCACGCTACGAGCGTTTGCCGAAAGCTGCCATCTAGTGGTCGGTTGTGGTTCCGTCGAGCTCGCACCTATGCCACCTGAACTGGACAAATCGCCCGCATAAGTGCGAGCTCGCTACACCGGTGCGCCTGCCGCTCGAAGCGCGGCTCTGACGCGTGCCACAACGTCGTGAGGTCGCAGCCGCAGTTGCTCGGAATTGACCCGAACGATCTGCCAATAGCACTGCTGCAATTCCTCTGACCTCTCGATGTCACGGGTCCGCTGACGCTCGTCGAGCCAATGGTGAACGCCGTCGTACTCGACCCCCACCCGCCAACGACGCCACCCCAGGTCGATCCGCGCCACGAACCTGCCGGAACTGTCGCGGATCTCGACCTGTGTCTCGGGCTTCGGCAGGCCTGCCCCGACCAGTAGGAGCCGGGTGCGCGTCTCCTGTGGCGATTCCGCTCCACCGTCGACGACATCGAGTGCACTGAACAGGCACCGAATGCCTCGGATGCCCGGCCGCTGCTGCGCATAAGCACGTACAGCTTCCACGTCTACCCCGGTTGCAGCAACCACTGAGTCGAGGAGGACCACGGATAGTGGCGGCTGGACCCAGCGCCCGATATCGAATGCCGTGCGCACCGGTGTGGTGACAGCAATTTCCCCGACGACGCACACATCATCGCCGTCGAAGGCATCGCGATGGATTCGCAGACCGGGCAACTGATGCGACCTTCCGTTCGCCAGCACACTCGGCGGAGCGCTCGGGTCGATCCACTTCGCGCCGTGGACTGCCGCCGCGGAGACCCCTGCAATCACGGCACCATCGCCGACACAGATCGATGCGGCGACGGCCATCGTTCGCGCATCGAGAACGGTCCCGTCGCAGACATACGTGTCGCGAAAGACCCTCACATAGTTGCGACTCAGCTCGTGCCTGCTGAGAGCGCCCGAGCGTATTGCCTGCGAACCCCGAAACGGTCCGACCTGAATCCCCATGGCTCAACCCTGGCAGGGTCGACACCCCTGAAACGGCCCACTGTGCACTCTGTGGATAACTTTTCATCCATCCACAGATTGTCGAGTTCGCAGTTATGCGGCCGAAAGTGAGGTATGTGGCTGCATAACTGCGAACTCGGCATCACGCACTAGTGCGCGAAGTGTCGCGAACCCGTCAGATACAGCGTCACGCCTGCATCCTGTGCCGCTGTGATCACTTCGTTGTCGCGTACCGAACCACCGGGCTGCACAACGGCTTTGACGCCTGCTGTCATCAGCACCTGCAGACCGTCGGGGAACGGGAAGAAGGCATCGGAGGACGCCACCGAGCCGACGACGCGATCCCCGGCTCGCTGGACGGCGAGGTGGGCGGCATCGACGCGGTTGACCTGGCCCATTCCGACACCGACCGACGCCCCTCCGTGGGCGAGCAGGATCGCGTTGGACTTCACGGCCCTACCTGCGCGCCAGGCGAATTCAAGATCCTTCAGGGTCTGCTCGTCGGCGGGCTCGCCGGCAGCGAGGGTCCAGTTGGCAGGATTGTCGCCGTCTGCGTCGAGAACGTCGCGCTGCTGCAGCAGTGCGCCGCCGGAGATCGGCTTGAGTTCGACGCCCGAGGTGGACGGAGCCTCCGCCAGCAGTACACGAATGTTCTTCTTGCGCTGCAACACTCCGAGAGCACCGTCGGCGTAGGACGGCGCGATGATGACCTCGGTGAAGATCTCGGCCACCTGCTCGGCCATCTCGACGGTGACCTCGCGGTTGGCTGCGATGACGCCGCCGTAGGCACTCACCGGATCGCAGGCGTGGGCCTTGCGGTGCGCCTCGGCGATGTCGTTGCCGACGGCGATACCGCACGGGTTGGCGTGCTTGATGATCGCGACGGTGGGCTCGGCATGATCGAACGCCGCCCGCCACGCCGCATCGGAATCGGTGAAGTTGTTGTACGACATCTCTTTACCGTGCAGCTGCTCCGCCTGCGCGATGCCGGAGCTCGCAGGATCGACGTAGAGCGCCGCAGCCTGGTGCGGGTTCTCGCCGTAGCGAAGCACGGCCGAGCGATCCCAGGTTCCGCCGATCCATTCCGGAAACGACGATTCGGTATCGGGGGTCAGCACATTGCTCATCCACGACGCCACCGCGACGTCGTAGGCGGCCGTGTGCTGAAAAGCCTGTGCCGCAAGGGAAGTCCGTTCGGCGAGGGTGAATCCGCCACCGGCCACGGCCGCGAGCACGTCTTCGTAGCGGGACGGATCGACCACCACGGCAACCGAGGGGTGGTTCTTGGCTGCGGCGCGCACCATCGACGGTCCACCGATGTCGATCTGTTCGACGCATTCGTCCGGCGTCGCCCCGCTGGCGACGGTCTCGGTGAACGGGTACAGATTCACCACGACGAGCTCGAAGGCCTCGATGCCCAATTCCTCGAGCTGCGAAAGATGTTCGGGCTTACGGGTATCGGCGAGCACGCCGGCATGCACGCGAGGATGCAGCGTCTTGACGCGACCTTCGAGGGTCTCGGGGAATCCGGTGAGATCCTCGACCTTGGTGACCGGGATTCCGGCGTCGGCGATCTTGCTCGCCGTCGATCCGGTGGACACGAGAGCGACGCCCGCACCGTGCAAGCCGGTCGCCAGTTCGATCAGTCCGGTCTTGTCGTAGACGCTGACCAGCGCGCGGCGCACTGCTTTACGTTCACTCATCGGATTATCTGAGCCTTTCGTCCATCGGAGGTGACACCTGTGGTGGCCACGGCTGCGATCACGTCGACCAGCAACCGTCGCTCGACAATCTTGATGCGTTCGTGCAGAGCAGCTTCGTCGTCGCCGTCGAGGACCGGCACGGCTTCCTGCGCCAGGATCGGCCCGGTATCGACGCCGGAATCGACCAGATGAACCGTCGAACCGGTCAGTTTGACGCCGTGGTCGAGTGCGTCCCGCACGGCATGTGCGCCGGGGAACGATGGCAGGAGCGCGGGGTGAGTGTTGACGATGCGTCCGGTGAAGGCCCCGAGAAATTGCGGGCCGAGAATCTTCATGAAACCGGCGGTGACGACGAGATCGGGCTCGTGCGCCAGAACGGCGTCGGTGAGCGCGATGTCCCACTGCGCTCGATCGGCGTAGTCCTTCAATCCGATTCGAAAGTTCGGCATTCCGGCCTCGTCGGCACGGCGGGCTGCGTCGCACTCTCGATCGACTCCGACGGCCACGATGCGCGCGGGATAGCTCTCGGCAGCAGTCGCGGCGATGAGCGACTGCAGAAGCGAGCCGGTCCCCGATGCGAGGACGACGACCCGCGCGGGTGTCTCACGCAAGGCAGTCAGCGCACTACTCCTGAATTGTCGAGGCGGATCGTTCGAGCCAGCGGAAAGCCTAGTCGCTGCGCCGTCGAGCCCTACCGGGCAGGTCCGTCCTGATCTCCGGGAGGTGCGACGATCTCGGCATCCAACGGTTCGGCGGTAGCGGCCTCGACGGTCGCGTCCGGTTCTTCGGCCGGTGGCATCTCTGCCGGGACGTCGTCGACGACCTCCGCCTCGACGACATCCTCGACCACCTCGGTCTGTTCGTCGTCCTCCGATTCGGACGGGGCGGTCTCGGACGGGTCAGGCTCGGATGGGGCAGGTTCGGATGGGGCAGGTTCGATAGCCAGCTCGGCCGCAGGTACCGGAGTCGGAACGGGCTCGTCGCGAGTCGGCTCGGGTTCTGCTCGACGCCACACGACGAAGGCTGCGGAGGCGGAACCGACGACGGCCAGCCACGCGAACGTCAGCAGCCCGAAGCTCCAGACGGTGACTTCGACGGTGCCGAAGGTGCCCAGGTTTCCGCCTGCGGCGTAGCCGAGCAGTGCTGCGAGCGCTCCGGCCGCGGCCGCCACGGCCCATACCGAGGACACTGCAACCTGGATGTCGGCGCTGCGGATGGCGCAGTCGCGGCCGAGCAGTAGCCCGGCGCCGATCGGGACGACGAGCATGACGACCCAGATCGTCTGGGCCGATCCCTCGGGGAGGACGGCCAGGATCGGCAGCGGCGGTAGCGGTCCTCCGGTGGTGGAGAACAGGCTGACCGACGCGTCGCCGAACCCGGCTGTGGAACCGGTGGCCACCGCGAGTGCACCGATGACGATGTTGGGGAGATAGAGCACGGACAGCACGGTCAGCCCGAGCATGCCGACGACATCGCCTCCGCTCTCGAGCAGTGCGCCGGCGGTCTCCCAGGAGACGAGCAGGGCGAGCAGTACGACCGCCGCCCCGCCTGCAGCGAGGATCGACAGCGCGCGCACGAAGGGCGCAACGAGCGCGCGAACCCAGTCCGGAAGTCCGCGGCGGATCACCACCGAGTCCCAGCACGCGAAGAGCAGACCGGTTCCGGACGCGGCCGCGTGCACGCCTGCGACCCAGGAGAAGGCAACGAGAGCATTGGGACTGGACAGTCCGATGACGGTGGACGCGTCCTTGGCGACGGCCAGAGCAATGGCGGTGACGGCGAGCGGGCCGGCCATCGACGCCGCGAATACCCACCGAAGCACGCGACGGTCGGTGTCGGAGTCCACCGCGTGGTGGACGGTACGAGCGACGGACCAGCCGATGATCAGGGTCGGCAGCAGCGGTGCGACGCCGAGGGATGTGCCGCCGATACTCAGGGGCACCAGGTGCACGGCGAACCACGAACCGGCGATCGCTCCGAGCGTTCCGGTGAGGTCGCTGTTGGCCGAGACGAGGGTGACCAGAGCAAGGGTCGTCGCGATCACCACGACCAGTCCGGAGGTCTTGAAGGCCACTGCGGCGAGCATGCGCGACTGATCGGGCGTCGGTCCGGTGCTCGCGCGGGGAGCCCGGGCGGCCGCGCGTCGCGTCTCTCGGTTCAATAGATCGCTCATCGCAACGAGAGTCGCATCATCTTCGCGGCGCGCCGGTCAGGCGCGCCGCGAAGTGGGTTGTGATGCCTGAATCAGTCGTGCTTCTTCTCGTCGTCCACAGCAGGAGTGGCACCGAACGACTGCGTGGGCGCGCCGTACGGCGTCGACTGCTCGCCCGATTCGAGCTCGTCCGACTTCGCCGGAGGCTGGCCGTATCCCGAAGGCTGGCCGTACTGGTACTGGTTCGGCGGATAGGCCTGCCCGCTCGGACCGGTGTACGGCGGCGGTGCATAGCCGCCCTGGGGCGACGAGGGGTTGGGGGCGGACTGTCCGTACGGCGGCTGCCCACCCGGGTTGTAGGAATGCTGACCCGAGGCCTGTCCGCTCGGTGCTTGACCGCTGAGACCTTGACCGCTGAGACCTTGACCGCTGGGACCTTGACCGAAGTTCGACGAGGTTCCCTGGGGCTGACCGTACGACGGCGGATTGCCGTATGCCTGCGGTTGCGAGGGCCCACCGAACGACGTCGTCGGCGCGTTGTACGGGTTCTGCTGGCCGTATCCGGGCTGCTGATTCTGGTTGCCGTAGCCCGCAGGCTTGGGAGCCGGAGCCTTGACGATGCCCGCGTCGAGCAACAGTGCCAGCACCGCGGCGGCTGCTTGGACGAAGCCGAGGACAAGCACCAGGATCGCACCGATACCGAGCGAGCTGGTGGTGCTGGCGAACTCGTTGCCCTCTGCGCTGGGCAGACTGAACGACTGGAAGACCAGCACCAGCCAGCCGGCGATCGCCAGGGCGGCCACCACGGCCTGGTTCCTGGCGTCCTTCTGTATGAGCGAGGCACCGGCGATCAAGCCCGCTGCCAGCAGCAGAGCAACCGACACGGCGCTTCCGCCGGAGGCGAAGAAGGTGGTGCTGAACGACGTCTGAATGCTGCTCGGCAGTTCCTGAGACGAGGTGACCTCGGCGGTGACGAGGTCCAGCAGGCCGAGCAGGAAGGTGACGACGCCGAGCCCGAGGATCACGAACGTGAGAATCTTCGGCAGATTCGCCAGACCTGATCCGGGCGACTTACGTCCGGACGCGGCCGGCCCTGGTCCGGCCGGTGCCGAGGTGCCCGGCACCGGAGGGCCGAAGGGATTGGACACCGACGGCTGGTGAAAGGGCTGGTTCTGTCCTGGATGACCCTGCGGGTTGGACGACGGCTGATTCGGCAAGGACGACGGGCCGTAGGACGGGCCACCTCCGCCGTAGCCACCAGAGTTGGAGCCCCCTGTTTCAGGGCCGCCGGGCGAGTAGGTCATCGCGTCTCCTCATCTGAGATTGTCCGTACCCCAGGTCGGTCGGGTCCGAGAACTCACGCTACTGCACGGACCCGACCGATCACGGAACCGAAAGGTCAGCGGGCTGCCACCAACTCCTGGTCGTTCGCCTCGGCGGCCTCGAGTTCCCGAACCAGCGGCAGGACCTTCGCCCCGAAGTACTCGATCTCCTCCTGGAAGTGCAGGAAGCCGCCGAGAATCAGGTCGACGCCGCGGCGACGGTAGGCAACGATGCGCTCGGCCACCTGCTCCGGTGTGCCGATCAACTGCGTCTTGAAGCCGTCGTTGTACTGAACGAGATCCTCGAACGTCGAATCGGCCCACATTCCCTTCTTGTCGCCCGTCGAATTGCCCGCCTGTTGCACCGCGCCCTTGAACCCTTCGACAGCGGGCTTGTTCGCCTTCTCGATGATCTCGCGCAACGTGTCTCGGGCTTCCTTCTCGCTGTCTCGCGCGATGATGAAGCCGTTGAGTCCGAACTTGACCTCGCGCTGATGATCACGCGCGACGCGTCGGAGGTTGTCGAGTTGCTCGGTGACGCCGTCGAAATCTTTGCCGTTGCTGAAGTACCAGTCCGAGTACCGTCCGGCATTCTCCTGCGCTGCAGACGAATTGCCGCCCTGGAACAGTTCCGGGTTGGGGCGGTCGGGAGTGTTCAGCGGTTTGGGCTTGAGGGTGAAGTCGTGGATCCGATAGAAGTCGCCGCGGAAGTCGACGTCGTCCTCGGTCCAGATCTTGCGCAGCACCTGCAGGAATTCTGCACTGCGACGGTACCGCTCGTCATGCTCGAGCCACGGCTCGCCGAGGTGGGTGAACTCGTCCTTGAACCAGCCGCTGACGACGTTGACGGCGAATCGGCCGTTCGAGAGGTGATCGGCAGTGGCACCGAGCTTGGCCAGTACCGCCGGCTGCCACAGCCCGGGATGCACTGCGGCAATGACTTTGAGCCGCTCGGTGGCCAGCAGCAGCGCGAGCGAGAAGCTGGTCGACTCGTGCTGGAACTCGGCCCCGTAGCTGGCTTCGTAGCGAACCTGACTCAGGGCGTACTCGAAACCGTTGTTCTCGGCCGTCTGCGCCAGCTTCTTGTTGTACTCGTACTCCCAGCTGGTGCGCTGTTCGATGGTGCTGGTGACCAGACCTCCCGAGACATTGGGAACCCAGTATGCGAATTTGATTGCGTCGGTGATTTTTTCGGTGCTCATGTGCGTCATCCTTCGACGGATCAATGTGCCATCCACGCACTCAGATGGTGTGAATGGCACATTCATCCGGAAATCGGGGGCGGATCGGGGCCAGAAAGGTCGGGACTACGAGTACCAGGTGGGCTCGGGCAGTTCGCCCGTGAGAACCCAGCGCCCGACCTCGCGTCGCTTGTATGCGACCGGATCGTGCAGGGTGTGCGTACGTACGTTGCGCCAGAAGCGGTCGAAGCCGTACTTGCTGGCCGTGGCTCGGGCACCGAGCGCCTCGAACACCGTCGAGGTGATCTCGAGCGAGACCTCGGTGGCGCGAGCCTTGACGGCGGCGACGCGTACCTCGTGATCACCGCGCTCCTCGGCGGTGACGTTCCAGGCGTTGTCGTGAATCTTCTGTCCTTCCAACGCCACTGCGTCGGCGAGAGCTTCGACGGCCCAGAGCTTGGAGGTCAGATCGCCGTAGATGTCGATGATGTACGGCTCGTCGACGGCCTTGTCCACGGTGCTGTGCAGCCACGCACGGGTTTTGTCCTTGGTGTACGACGCGGCCTCCTCGAGTGCGCCCCTCGCGATTCCGAGGTAGAAGTTGACGAACACCAGCTGGATGGTCGGAACGTTGAGGGTGTTGTAGACGCGCGGCTGAAAAGCTTTGTCCACGAACCCTGCTGCGCTGGCCCAGTCGACGCGAACCTTGTCGATGGTCACGCTGCCGCTCTCGGTCTGACGCTGGCCGATGTTGTCCCAGTCGTCGTGGAAGGACAAGCCCTCGATGTTCGACGGCACGATCGCGAACACGTGATCGGTGCTGCCTTCGAGAGCACCTTCGAGCACGGTGACGTCGGAGACCCGACTGCCGGTGGAGAAGGTCTTGGAGCCGTCGAACACGATGGTGTCGCCCTCGTCGGTGACGGCGACATCGTTGTCCCGAGGGTTGACGGCACCGCCGAAGAACCACTTGTTCTTCGTCGCGTCCGCTTCGACGGCCTCGATCTGCTCGGGAGTTCCGACGAGCCGCGCAGCCCAGAACCACAGCAGGTGGTATCCGAGCAGCTGACCGATGGAACCGTCGGCCTTCGACACGGTGCGAATCACTTGATACGCCGTGGGCCAATCCTGTCCGCCACCACCGTGTTCGACGGGGCCGAGCAGGGTGACCAGGCCCGCGTCCTTGAGCAACTGCACCTCGGCGGTGGGAATCTCGCGGCCCTTGTCGCGAGCGACGGCATCGACAGCGAGCAGTTGAGCTACCTCACCCGCGCGGGAAATCCACCCGGCAGCAGTGGTGGGGGCGTCGGGCCAGTTCTTGGTGAGGGCGCGATTTTCTGTGGTTGTCATGACGCACAGTGAAGTCCGGCTCCGAGCCCGGGACCACACTTCGAATCAGCGTGATTTCAACAGCGCCCTCAGCTCCGCAGAATTTTCTCCATCTTCTTGCCCTTGGCAAGCTCGTCGATCAGCTTGTCCAGGTAGCGGATTTTCTGCATCAGAGGGTCCTCGACATTCTCGACGCGAATGCCGCAGACGACTCCGGTGATCAGGGTCGCGTTCGAGTTGAGGTCCGCTGCCGCGAAGAACTCGTCGAACGTCGTTTCGGCCTGGAGATGGCGGTCGAGGGCCGACTGGTCGAAACCGGTGAGCCAGCGGATGATCTCGTCGACCTCCGCTTTCGTCCGGCCTTTTCGCTCGGCTTTGTTCACGTAGTGCGGATAGACCGAGCTGAAGGCGGTGGTGAAGATCCTGTGCACGCGCATCAATCTAGACCCCGCCGCGTGAATGTGACTTTGCCGCGCCCAGACGTGTGCAGTGGTCCATTGACGCGAAGCGGGCGCGCGCACGAAAAAGCCCGCCACCGGATTCGGTGGCGGGCTCCTTACGATGTGAAACTTACTTCACAGAAAGCGATTCCAGGATTTCGCGCGCGAGGGCAGCGGTCTCGGACGGCGTCTTGCCGACCTTGACGCCTGCGGCCTCTAGTGCGTCCTTCTTCGCCTGCGCCGTTCCCAGCGAGCCGGAGACGATGGCGCCTGCGTGGCCCATGGTCTTGCCCTCGGGCGCGGTGAAGCCTGCGACGTAGCCGACGACCGGCTTGGTCACGTTGGCCTTGATGTAATCGGCTGCGCGCTCTTCGGCGTCGCCGCCGATCTCACCGATCATGACGATGATCTTGGTGTCGGGATCCGCTTCGAACGCCTCGATGGCGTCGATGTGGGTGGTTCCGATGACCGGGTCGCCGCCGATGCCGATGGCGGTCGAGAAGCCGAAGTCACGCAGCTCGAACATCATCTGGTAGGTCAGCGTGCCGCTCTTGGAGACCAGGCCGATGGGGCCGGTTCCCGAGATGTTGGCGGGTGTGATGCCGACGAGAGCCTCACCGGGGGTGATGATTCCGGGGCAGTTGGGCCCGATGATGCGGGTCTTCTTGCCCTTCTCCACGTTGTAGGCCCACGCGTACGCGGAGTCCTGCACGGGGATGCCCTCGGTGATGACGACGAGCAGCGGGATCTCGGCGTCGATGGCCTCGACGATGGCGTCCTTGGAGAATGCCGGCGGGACGAACGCGATGGAGACGTCCGCTCCGGTCTTCTCCATGGCCTCGGCGACGGAGCCGAAGACCGGGAGTTCGATGTCGTTGCCGTCGGCGTCGACGTGCTTGACCGTGGTGCCGGCCTTACGTGCGTTGACGCCACCGACGACCTGGGTTCCGGCCTTGAGCATCAGGGCGGTGTGCTTGGTGCCTTCGCCGCCGGTGATGCCCTGGACGATGACCTTGTTGTCCTTGTTCAGAAAGATAGACATTGTTTCCTCTACTTCGCTGCCAGCTCGGCGGCCTTGTCGGCGCCCTCGTCCATGGTTCCGGCGAGCGTCACCAGCGGGTGCGCGGCGTCGGCGAGAATCTTGCGGCCCTCTTCGACCTTGTTGCCGTCGAGACGGACGACCAGCGGCTTGTTGGCGTCGTCGCCCAGCTTCTTCAGTGCGCCGACGATGCCGTTGGCTACTGCGTCGCACGCGGTGATTCCGCCGAAGACGTTGACGAACACGCTCTTGACCTGCTCGTCACCGAGGATGACGTCGAGGCCTGCGGCCATGACCTCGGCCGAGGCGCCGCCGCCGATGTCGAGGAAGTTGGCGGGCTTGACGCCGCCGTGTGCCTCGCCCGCGTATGCGACGACGTCGAGGGTCGACATGACCAGTCCGGCACCGTTTCCGATGATGCCGACCTGTCCGTCGAGCTTGACGTAGTTGAGGTCGTTCTCCTTGGCCTTGGCCTCGAGGGGATCGGCTGCGTCCTTGTCCTCGAACTCGGCGTGGCCGGCCTGACGGAAGTCTGCGTTGGCGTCGAGCGTCACCTTGCCGTCGAGGGCCAGGATCTGATCGTCCGGGGTGCGAACCAGCGGGTTGACCTCGACCAGGAGAGCGTCTTCGTTGATGAAGACCTCCCACAGCTTCTGGATGGTCACCGCAGCGGCGTCGAGCACCTCGGCGGGAAGCTTGCCCTTTTCGGCGATTTCACGAGCAAAAGCAAGGTCGACACCCTTGACGGCGTCGACCGGAATACGTGCGAGTGCGTCGGGGTTCTCCTCCGCCGTCACCTCGATTTCGACGCCACCCTCGACCGAACACATTGCGAGGTAGGTGCGGTTGGTGCGATCGAGCAGGAAGGAGATGTAGTACTCCTCGGCGATGTCGGAGGCTTCTGCAACGAGAAGCTTCTTGACGACATGGCCCTTGATGTCGAGTCCGAGAATCGCTTCTGCGTTCTCGGTGGCTGCTGCGACGTCCTTGGAGTACTTGACGCCACCGGCCTTGCCGCGGCCGCCGACCTTGACCTGTGCCTTGACCATTACTGGCTTGCCGATTTCTTCGGCAATCTGTGTTGCTCCGGCGACCGTGTCGGTGACACGACCGGCGGAGGTGGGTACGCCATGCTTGGCGAACAATTCCTTCGCCTGGTATTCGAAGAGATCCATCAGCTCACCGTCTCGTCTACGTTGACGCCCGCTCCAGGGGTGTGAGCGGGTCTGAGCATGGACTTTATCCAGGTGTCCCGACAGCGCATCGGGCGCATGCATGCTATGTGGCCTATCTCACCGCCACCGGCTCGATGAAGCGGCCGTCACCGATCGTCGCGGCGGGCCGAAAGTGCCGCGGCGACACCGAGAACGACGATTCCCGCCACCAACGGGAGCACCGCAGGCCCCATTTCCGGATCGGTGGCGCGTGCAGATGTCAGCGGCCACGACGCCAGATGGACGATCCCGGCGACGGCTGCTCCGCCGAGCAGGACGCTGCCGCGTGCGGCCCGAGCTCGCGCCGCGACGATTGCGGCCACGAAAACTCCGACGGCGAGCAGCATCTGCCCCCAGGTGTCCCAGCCCCACGGAAATTCGGTGACGGTGGCGGCAGTGAAATCGCTGCCCCGATACAGCGGCAGAGCCAGGCCCACAGCGAGAAGTACTGCACCGAACAAGCCGGTGCCGAGCACCACGCCGTCGGTTGATGCGTCCGCGGACGTGTCGACGTCGTCGCGTTCGGCCGAGCCGGCGAACAGGGCCAGTAGTCCGGTGGCTGCCGCTGCGACGACGCCCGCGATGATCGCCAGAGCGCCGATGCCGGCACCGACGCCGTCCACGTCCTCGGCGAGCACCACCGACTGCAGCACCCCAGCCGCAGCGGCCACCGCGCCGAGCCAGAACATCGACACGAACGGCCGCGCAGCCGAGGCGAATTCGGAGAACAGCAGCGGCACCGAACCCAGAATCATCACGAACCCCGCGACCATCACCACGCGGGTGGCCAAAATCTGCGGCACGGCGATCCCCGAGTCGGTCTCCAGAATCGGCAACAACGATCCGACGACGAACAGCACGCCTGCAAGAACGCCGATGCTGCCTGCCGCGGCATGCCACCTCGTCGCCCCGAGGCCGGCGACACCGCGGACACCCCGCGCACCCGACTCGCGCTGCTGCGCTCTCTCCAGCGCCCGACGGTCGCGCGCTACCGCGACGGGTGCAAGCACTGCGCCGCAGATCAGCAGTCCGAGCCCTGCAACCGTTCCCGAATACGCGCCGAGACCGGCGTCCACCCGGTCACCGGTACCGAGTCCCGCGAGCAGACCGACCCCGGCGAAACCGAGTACCCCGAGCCCGGCACCGACGGACGCACCCGACGCCACCTGCGGCGACAGAGAGGCCAGGGCCGACGCAGCCACCACGAGCGCCGCGATACCGACGACCCCGGAGCCCACCGCGACGAACACCGGCGACTCCACCACCGCCGTCACGATCACCACCGGATCGGACGAGCGGTACAGCGAGGCAAAAGCCGCAACGGCCGCCAGCACACCGAACGCGCCGAGCAGCGCCGCGAGCAACGGCCCGACACGCCCCGCCGCCGCGCGCCCCACGTGTTCCGAATACACCGAGTGGCCGTACCCGTCACCGAGCCCGGCGCGGTGCACCGCAGACCACCCCGCAATACCCGCCAGCACCGACACAGCGTGACCGACGAGCAGAACATAGGCACCGGCGGTCGCGTCGAGCATCGCGGCGCTCAGCGGGCGGAAGAGCTCTAGCCGATTCGCGTCGATGGGATCGGACAGCAAGGCAACGTCGAGCAACGTGAGGCCGAGTGCCACTGCGCCGTATCCGGCCAGCAGGGCTGCGGCGAACTCGACGCGTTTGCCGACCACACCCGCCGCGGCTCCGAGGACAACGACGACGGGGACGGCACCGGCCAGGATCGCAGCCACCATTGCCCCGGTACCCACCGGCGAACCGTCGGCGCTGCGGACGACGCCGATCAGCTGGGCCACCACCGCAGCAACCGCAGCGATCAGACCGAGTGCGACGGCAAGCGCGATGCGCGGAGTGGGCGACGGATCGTCGGCTCGGCCGAACTCTCCGTCCTGGGGTCGAATCCGCTGCGGTTCCGCTCGCTCGGAGCCGGGGGCGGACGAGTCGTCGAAGGTGGGAGTCGGCACTCGGATCACGGTATCGGCTCGATCGGTGCGAGAACCGTTACTGTCACCGTGTGCCGTCCACGTGTTCTCGTGTCCGATTACGAATGTGGCCCGTCACGACATAACCGCTGGTCGACTTGTGAGCCATCTCACATATGCCGCCGGTTTGGGCTGTTAACTTGCGCGCCCCGCAATCATTTCGTTACCGTCTGCCGAGTCTTTCAGTAACGGCCAGGTCACGGATAACGGAGGTTGTAGGTCTTGCAGCAACACCGTGCGTCCTTCACATCGAGCAGATTCTCTCGACCCTCGGCCGAAGACGCGACCACGGTCTACAGCTACGAGCCCGCCGCCGCGCCTGCCGACAACGGTGCGTACGACGCCTACGCCTACCCCGCGTACCAGTATGCCGAGGCCGAGTACGTCGATACCGCCTTCGTCGCAGCCGACGAGTCGCCGACCGTCGTCACCACGTTCGTCACTACCGCAGACGCCACCCCCGTGGCCCGTCGCGGCGGCGCACACCGCATCCCCCTTCCCCCCACCGCACTCAAGGGCCGAGCTGCAGTTCTCGCAGTGGCCGCAGGTGCGGTAGTCGCGGCCGGCCAGGCCGTCGTCAACGACGACGCACCCACCGCGGTCGCCACCTCCGAGTACGCACTCGCCGCAGGTGAAGCACCCGCTGCGGCAGCAGTCGCGGCCACCACCGCTCCGCAGACCACCGAGGTCGAAGCCGACTCGTCCAGCGCGACGCCGTCGGAGGCTCCGCAGATCCTCAGCATCGCTGCGCCGGTGGATCTGAGCCAGTTCAACGACCTGCTCGCCAAGGGCCAGCGCTTCAGCGAAGAGCGTGCCGCCCGCGAAGCTGCTGCGCGCAGGCCGCTGTTCGCACTGCCGGCGCAGGGCACCTACACCTCCAACTTCGGCACCCGCTGGGGTGTTCTCCACGCCGGCGTCGATGTAGCCAACGCCATCGGAACCCCGATCTACGCCGTCGCCGACGGCAAGGTGATCGACTCAGGTCCGGCCGCAGGCTTCGGCATGTGGGTTCGCGTCCAGCACGCCGACGGCACGATCACCGTCTACGGCCACATCGACACCTCGACCGTCACGGTCGGTCAGGACGTCATGGCTGGCGATCAGATCGCGACGATGGGCAACCGCGGCTTCTCCACCGGCCCGCACCTGCACTTCGAGGTCCACCTTCCGGGCGAGGTCAAGATCGACCCGCTTCCGTGGCTCGCTTCCCGAGGAATCTCCCTCGGCCCAGAGATGGACTGAGTACACCAGCTTTCGACTCGAAGCCGGACCCCGCTTTCGCAGGGTCCGGCTTTCGCGTTCTCGGCTCTGTTACAGCTTGGTCATCGGGACGCCGCCGATGAGCATCATCTTCACGCGACCAGCCGAACCGAAGTCGACCAATACCATCGCCTTGACTCCGGCACCGGTCGATTCCAGCACCGTACCCAGGCCGTACTTGTCGTGGCTGACTCGATCGCCCACGGCGAGAACGAGATTGGAGTTGCGCCCCTTGGCGGCACCGAAACTCGGCGTCGAACTCTGACCGCGATTCGAGGATCCGCCGTAGCTGCCGGAGCCGTAATTGCTCGAACCGTAATTGTTCGAGCCGTATCCGCCACCCGATCCGTAGCTGCCGGATCTGCCGCCGCCGATGGCTCGGCCTCCCCCGGTGCCCGGGTCCTCGCGTCGCCAATCGATCAAGTGCTGCGGAACTTCTTGCAGGAAGCGCGATTCCGGGTTCGCGATGGGCTGGCCCCATGCAGAGCGCATGATCGCGCGCGTGAGGTAGAGCCGCTGCCGCGCACGGGTGATCCCCACGTACGCCAGGCGTCGCTCTTCGGAGAGTTCGTTGGGGTCGCCGAGCGCCCGCATGTGCGGGAATTGGCCGTCCTCCCAACCCGTTACGAAGACGACCGGGAATTCCAGACCCTTGGCGGTGTGCAGCGTCATCAGGGTGACGACGCCGGTACCAGAATCGGGGATCTGATCGGTGTCGGCCACCAGAGAGACCCGTTCGAGGAACGCCGCGAGCGACCCCGGCTCGGCCAACCCGTCGACGCCACCGTCCGCGTCGCCGTTCTCGTCGTCCCCGGTTTCGAGAGCCTCTGCCGCCACTGCCGCCTGATTACGCGCCTCCGAGGTGAATTCCCTTGCGACGCTGACGAGTTCGTTGAGGTTGTCGAGGCGCGCGCCGTCCTGCGGATCACTGCTGGCTTCGAGCTCGGCGCGGTAGCCGGTGCGGTCGAGAACGGCTTCGACGACATCACCGATGTCTGCGATGTCGTTGCCGTCCCCGTCGGTCGCGGTGAGCACTGCACGTAGTTCGTCGAGCAACTCCATGAACTGCGCGATCAACTTCTGCTGCCGCGAGTTGAGCAACGCCACCTTGCCCGCGGCCGCGTCGTGCAATGCGCGCGAGAAGCTGATGTCTCGTTGCTCGGCGTGCACGGCGACACAGGCCTCGGCACGATCGCCGATCCCCCGGCGCGGAGTGTTGAGGATGCGTCGCATGCTGACGGTGTCGTCCTCGTTGGACAGCACCCGCAGGTACGCGACGAGGTCTCGTACCTCTTTGCGCTCGTAGAATCGGACTCCGCCGACGACCTTGTACGGCAGTCCGAGTCGGATGAAGATCTCCTCGAGCGCACGCGAGGAGTTGTTGGTTCGATAGAAGACGGCCACCTCGTCGAAGCGCACATCTCCGCCGTCGACGAGTCGATCGATCTCGGAGGCCACGAACGACGCCTCGTCGTGCTCGTTGTCGGCGACGTAACCGACGATCAACTCGCCCTCGCCGGTGTCGGTCCACAGTTTCTTCTCACGCCGGCCGATGTTGCGCGAGATCACCGCGTTGGCGGCCGAGAGGATGTTCTGCGTCGATCGGTAGTTCTGCTCGAGCAGGATGGTGCGAGCGTCGGGATAGTCGCGCTCGAATTCCTCGATGTTGCGAATCGTGGCACCACGGAATGCGTAGATGGACTGATCCGCGTCGCCCACCACACACAGCTCGCCCGGAGCGACAGTGCCCCCGAGTGCGCCGTCGGCGTCGGGGGTGCCGACCAATTCACGGACCAACATGTACTGGGCATGGTTGGTGTCCTGGTACTCGTCGACCAGAACGTGCCGAAACCGGCGTCGGTAGTACTGAGCCACCTGGGGGAACGCCTGCAGAATGCCCACCGTTTCGCCGATGAGGTCGTCGAAATCCATCGCGTTGGCGGCCCGCAGCCGCTGCTGATAGACGCCGTAGACCTTGGCCACCAGCCGCGGGAGCTCGGCGGGATCGCCGTCGGCGTCCTCCGCTGCCTTGTCGGGGCCGATCAGCTCGTTCTTCAGGTTCGAGATGGCCGTCGACAGCAGCCGCGCCGAGAACTTCTTGGTGTCGATCTGCAGATCCTTGGAGATCATCGTCAGCAGTCGCCGAGAGTCGTCCGCGTCGTAAATGGAGAAGTTCGAGTTCAGACCGGGCAGCAGCGCAGCCTGCGCGCGCAGGATCCGCACGCAACTCGAGTGGAACGTCGACACCCACATGGCGTTCGCCCGCGGCCCCACGAGTCCGGCGACTCGCTCGCGCATCTCGGCAGCGGCCTTGTTGGTGAACGTGATGGCCAGAACCTGGCCGGGTGACACTCCTCGCTCGGCCAGCAGATACGCGATACGACGCGTCAGCACCGCCGTCTTGCCCGACCCGGCTCCGGCCACGATGAGCAGCGGAGATCCGGTGTGCACGACGGCCTCACGCTGCTGAGGATTGAGACCTTCCAGCAGTGTGTCGGACGAGGTGTTCTGTCGGGATTGGAGGCCCTGGAGGAATGTGTTCATCGTGTGGTCAGGTTACCGGCGCGTACCGACAAACCCACATCGCGTGGTCGTCGGCCGAACCGACGACTTTTCAGGAGGGTTGACCCGTGGCACACTGGATCGGTGATCGAAAAAACCGTACGTCATCGCCTGCATCGGGTCGGCCATTGTTCGGCCACGCGTGCAGGAGCCTGTCGATAGACGCAACGCCCCTGGTTCCGGACGGGACCGAACCGAACGGCGATGCAGTTCCGAATACGAAAGGCGTAACGGTGACGGACGACGCAACGATCCAAGATGTGACCCGAGGAGAGACGATGGCCATGACGACGAAGATCGACTCAGAGACCGCAGTGCCCACGAGCGAAGCCGAGATCAACGACCTGCGCCAGGAAATCGATCGCCTCGATGCCGAGATCCTGACGGCCATCAAGCGTCGCTCCGAGGTGTCGCAGATCATCGGACGCACCCGCATGGCCTCCGGCGGACCGCGCCTGGTGCACAGCCGTGAGATGAAGGTTCTCGAGCGTTTCAGCAGCCTGGGTCAGGAAGGCCACACGCTGGCCATGCTCCTGCTCCGCCTCGGTCGCGGTCGCCTCGGCCACTGATCCACCCCCGGTTGGGCGCGCGGTGCGCACGCCCAACCGTCAGTAGCTCACTTCAGAGCGATGTACTTGGTCTCGAGATACTCCTCGATTCCCTCGGATCCGCCCTCGCGGCCGAATCCGGATTCTTTGACTCCACCGAACGGCGCTGCCGCGTCCGAGATCACTCCGCGGTTGACGCCCACCATGCCACTGTCGATGGCGTCGGCCACCCGAAGCGCACGATCGAGACTCTCCGTGTAGATGTACGACGCCAACCCGTACTCGGTGGCGTTGGCCGCGTCGATACCTTCCTGCTCGGTGTCGAAGCCGACGATCGGAGCCACCGGCCCGAACACCTCCTCCTTCAGAATGCGTGCATCGGCAGGCACCTCGGTGAGCACGGTCGCCGGGTAGAAGTAGCCGTCCCCGCCCGGCGCGGTGCCCCCGAGCGCCACCGTCGCGCCCTTGGCCACCGCGTCGTCGACGAGTTCCTGCACGGTCTCGAGCTGATCGGCATTGATCAGCGGTCCGAGCTTGGTATCGGGGTCGACGCCGGGTCCGAGCTTCATCTCGGCCATCTTTTCCACGAGTTTGGTGGTGAATTCCTCTCGCACGCTGTTGTGCACGTGCAATCGGTTCGCTGCGGTGCAGGCCTCGCCGCCGTTGCGCATCTTGGCGAGCATCGCGCCGTCCACCGCATCGTCGATGTTCGCGTCGTCGAACACCACGAACGGTGCGTTGCCACCCAGTTCCATCGACGTGCGCAGCAATCGAGTCGCGGACTTCTGGACGAGAGATTTGCCGACGCCCGTCGAGCCGGTGAAGGTGAGCTTGCGCATCCGCGGATCCTCGATGAGGGGGCCGGTGACGTCACCGGACTTGGACGTCGTCAGCACCGAGAGCACGCCTTCGGGTAAGCCGACCTCGTCGAAGATCTGCGCGAGCAGCAGCATCGTCAGCGGTGTCTCACGAGCGGGCTTGACGACGATGGTGCAGCCGGCGGCCAGAGCGGGCCCGATCTTTCTGGTGCCCATCGCCAACGGGAAGTTCCACGGGGTGATCGCCAGGACGGGCCCGACCGGGGCCTTGGTGACGAGGATTCGACCGTTGCCCGCCGGGGCCGGGGTGTAGCGACCGCCGATGCGTACCGCTTCCTCGGCGAACCAGCGGAAGAACTCGGCACCGTATTTCACCTCGGCCTTGGATTCGGCGAGGGCCTTACCCATCTCGAGGGTCATCAGCAGCGCGATGTCGTCGGCGCGTTCGGTGACCTTCTCGAACGCCGCTCGAAGAATCTCACTGCGCTCGCGGGCGGGTGTTGCCGCCCAACCCTTCTGCGCCGCCGCGGCGGCGTCGAGCGCCTTCATCGCGTCGGCGGGCGATGCGTCGGCCACCTCTGTCAGGGGCTTGCCGGTCGCCGGATCGTTCACCGGGAACGTCTTGCCTCCCTCGGCGTCGACGGCCTTGCCGCCGATCCACAGTTTTGCCGGAATCGAATCGATCAATGCACGTTGGTCCATACCTCCATGATGCCTCCGCAGCGCCCGATGCAAACGACAAACGACGCGCGCATGACTCGGCACCGGATTAGTGTTGGTTCGTATGAGCGTCGATATCACCGGCACGGATGCCTGGCAGAAGCTGACCGATCACTACTCCACGATCGCCGATACTCATCTTCGGACGCTGTTCGCCGAGGACGCCGACCGAGCGCACACGTTCACGCTCGACGCTGCCGATCTTCATATCGACTACAGCAAGCACCGGATCACCCGCGAAACCCTGGAACTGCTCGTCGAACTCGCGCACACCGCCGATGTCGAAGGCAAGCGCGACGCCATGTTCGCGGGTGAGCACATCAACACCTCCGAGGACCGCGCCGTTCTGCACACCGCGCTGCGCCTACCGGCCGACGCGTCGCTGACCGTCGACGGCCAGGACGTCGTCGCCGATGTGCACGAAGTCCTTACTGCGATGGGCGAATTCACCGACCAAGTGCGTTCGGGCGAATGGGTCGGTGCCACCGGCGAGAAGATCGCCACCGTCGTCAACATCGGCATCGGCGGTAGCGACCTCGGACCGGTCATGGTCTACAACGCCCTCCGTCATTACGCCGACGCGGGGATTTCCGCGAAGTTCGTTTCCAACGTCGACCCCGCGGATCTGGTCGGTGCGCTCGACGGACTCGACCCAGCGTCGACGCTGTTCATCATCGCGTCCAAGACGTTCTCCACCCTCGAGACACTGACGAACGCCACCGCGGCCAGGCGCTGGCTCGTCGACGCGCTCGGTAAAGATGCCGTCGCCAAGCACTTCGTCGCCGTGTCCACCAACGCCGAACGCGTCGCGGACTTCGGGATCGACATTGCCAACATGTTCGGCTTCTGGGACTGGGTGGGCGGACGCTACTCCGTCGATTCGGCAATCGGGTTGTCGGTCATGGCCGTTGTGGGCAAGGAAGCGTTCGGCGAGTTCCTCGACGGCTTTCATCGCATCGACGAGCATTTCCGGTTGACGCCGCTCGCCGAGAACGCGCCGGTACTGCTCGGCCTCGTCGGCCTGTGGTACAGCTCCTTCTTCGGCGCGGAAACCCGTGCGGTGCTTCCGTATTCGAATGACCTGTCCCGTTTCGCCGCGTACCTGCAGCAGCTGACGATGGAGTCCAACGGCAAGTCCGTCAAGGCCGACGGCTCCCCCGTCACCACGCCGACCGGCGAGATCTTCTGGGGCGAACCGGGCACCAACGGCCAGCACGCTTTCTACCAATTGCTGCACCAGGGAACACGTTTGGTGCCTGCGGACTTCATCGGATTCGCCGAGCCCACCGACGATCTGCCGACCCGCGACGGCAGCGGATCGATGCACGATCTGCTGATGAGCAACTTCTTCGCCCAGACCAAGGTGCTCGCCTTCGGCAAGACCGCCGAGGAGATCGCTGCCGAGGACACTCCGGCAGATGTGGTGCCGCACAAGGTGATGCCCGGCAATCGGCCCACCACCTCCATCCTCGCCCCCAAGCTCACGCCGTCGGTCGTCGGTCAGTTGATCGCCCTGTACGAGCACCAGGTCTTCGTCGAAGGCGTCATCTGGGGCGTGGACTCCTACGACCAGTGGGGCGTCGAACTCGGCAAGACCCAGGCCCTCGAACTGACACCGGTGCTGGTCGATACAGAAGCTCCTGCTGCACAATCGGATTCATCCACCGATGCACTGGTGCGCTGGTACCGGGCGCAGCGGGGTCGTTCGGCCTGAGTTGTGGCGGCGGATCAGCTCCCCAGTTTCGGATTTCAGACTCCGATCGGCGTCGGATATCCAAAAGTGGGGAGCTTTTCCGTTGCTGATGGATCCGTTTCGGCACCCGGCGCGTCCAAGCAGTCATGGACTTACCCCAGACGGATCTGTTCACCCGAGCCGATGCGCTCGCGTTCGGATTGACTGACGACGACCTGCGACGACTCCGCCGCACCGGGGAACTGTCGGTTCTGCGGCCGGGGTTCTACGTGTCGACAGCATCGATCGAGTCGGCGAGTCCTACCGAACGACATTCCTTGCTCGCGCGGTCCTATCTGATATCCGCGCCCGCGGACCACGTGCTCAGCCATGTCTCGGCCGCGATCGCCTGGGACTTCGACATCTGGCAGCTACCGCTGGACAAGGTGCACATGACACACGGTCTCGACTACGCCAGCAAGCGTCGGCCGCTACGAATCCTTCACGGCACCGCACTCGAGCCCTCCGAGCGGGCGACGATCAACGGCTATCCGGTCACCTCGGCAGCCCGCACCGTCGTCGACATCGCACGCACCACGACCGTCGAGAGGTCGGTGTGTGTAGGCGACAGCGCACTCAGGTCGGGTCACACCGACACCGACGCTCTGTCTGCTGCAGTGGAGACGGCGCGGTTCCGCACGGGTATCTCCGCCGCCCGGCGAGCGGTGTCGCTGATGACCGGGCGCAGCGAGAGTGTAGGCGAATCTCGCAGTCGGGTGCTCTTCGAGACGCTTCCCCTGCCGACTCCGTTGCTCAATCAATGGGTGTACGACGGTGCGGGCCGCTTCGTCGGACGGGTCGACTTTCTGTTCTGGGAGTTCAAAGTGATCGGAGAGTTCGACGGCGAGTCGAAGTACGACTCCAAGCGTGTACTGCTCGACGAAAAGTATCGCGAGGACCGGCTACGCGAGTTGGGCTGGATCATCGTCCGGTGGAACTGGCGGGACCTCGACGATCCGCAAGCACTACTTCGCCGCTTCGAGCAAGCCTTCGCCCGCGCAGCAGGCCTTCCCACACCGGCCGGATGGTTCGGAGACCAGCGCCCTTCGACGGATCAGCTCCCCAGTTTCGGATAACCGACTCCGATCGGCGTCACAAATCCAAATGTGGGGAGCCGATCCCCCTCAGACTCGAGCCGCCAAATCACACCCGCGTCAACACCGCCTCCGTATCGACGCCGACGGGCAGGGTGCCGAAGGCAATGCCCCAGTCACGGTCGAGTCGAGTGGCGCAGAAGGCATCGGCCACAGCGGAATTGCCGTGCATCACCAGCTGCGCGCCTTGGAAGGTCAGGGCCATCAGTTCGACGACTCGCCTGGCCCGGTATTCCATGTCGGAAGTATCGGAGAGTTCCTTGCCGACGCGGGCGATGGCGTCGTCCAGGCGAGAATCCACGCCCGACGCCTGGCCGATCTCACCGAAGAAGGCCTCGACACTGTCGGGTTGACGGGCCAGTGCGCGTAAGGAATCGAGTGCGGCGACGTTGCCGGAGCCTTCCCAGATCGACATCAGCGGCGATTCTCGGAACAACCGAGGCATTCCCGATTCCTCGACATAGCCGTTGCCACCGAGACATTCCAGTGCCTCGGCAGCGTGGGCCGGCGCTCGTTTGCACACCCAGTACTTGGTGACGGCCAACGCGATTCGGCGCAGCGCACTCTCCTGCTCGTCACCGCGGGCGGAGCCGTCGGTGGCCTGTGCCAGACGGATCATGGCAGCGGTTGCGGCCTCGGATTCGATGGTCAAGTCTGCCAGTACGTTTCGCATCAGAGGCTGGTCCACAAGGGCAGCGCCGAACGCAGCTCGATGACGCGCGTGATGGACTGCGCGGACTGTGGCGTTGCGGATTCCGGCAGCCGACCCGATGACGCAGTCCAACCGAGTCATGTTGACCATCTCGATGATGGTGCGCACGCCGCGCCCCTCTTCGCCGACGAGCCAGCCGGTGGCCCCGTGATACTCGAGCTCACCGGATGCGTTCGACTTGTTACCGAGCTTGTCCTTCAAGCGCTGCAGCATCATTCGATTGCGACTGCCGTCGGGCAGCACGCGCGGCAGCATGAAACACGAAAGCCCACCGGGAGCCTGCGCCAGGGTGAGGAACATGTCCGACATCGGCGCGGACGTGAACCACTTGTGGCCGGTGATCGAGTACGTTCCGTCCGACGACGGAGTGGCCGTGGTGGTGTTGGCGCGGACGTCGGATCCGCCCTGCTTCTCGGTCATCGACATTCCGGCGATCAGTCCGCGCTTCTCGGACGGAACACGCAGCCCGAAGTCGTATTCTCGCGAGGCCAGCAGCGGCTCGTACTGCGCGGCCAGAGAAGGATTGTGCCGCAACGCCGGAACGACGGCGTAGGTCATCGAGATGGGGCACATGTGCCCGGCCTCGGCCTGCCCCCAGACGTAGAATTTCGCGGCGCGGGCAACGTGAGCACCGACGCGATCGTCGGCCCACGGACTGGCGTGCAGCCCGTGCTCGACGGCAACGGTCATCAGATCGTGCCAGTGCGGGTGGAATTCGACTTCGTCGATCCGATTGCCGTATCGATCGTGAGTCTTCAGCACCGGCGGGTTCTCGTTGGCGATCCGGCTCCAGTCCTGTGCCGCCACTCCACCGGCGAGGACTCCCAGCTGCCGAATCTCGTCGAGCGCCCAGCCGCCACCGGTACGCGCCACGCCGTCGAGCAACGACGGGTCCGCGGACGTGTCGAACGGACTCAGGTCGACTGCTTGGTTGAATACCTCATGCGTGTCCATCTCGAACTCCCAACGTGCGCAACGACAATGCGACCAGACCCGGTATCACGTCCACCGAGTTCTGCGATGACAACGGACCTACCAGCACTTCGCCGACGGCACCGACCAGCCCTGCTGCCGAGATGCGCACGTCCTGCTCGGGGATCTCTCCCGCTGCGATGCCGGCCACGATGGCGTCGGCGAAGGCATCGGTGAATTTCTGCCGGAACACCAACCGCTCGGCGTCGACGGCCGGGTCCACCGGTTCGGCCAACAACGCGTACGCCATCGTTCGGTTCTTCAAGGCCCGTCCGGCGAAGGTCTGCACCACTGCCGTGACCCGCTCGGCGGTGCTGCCGTGCCCGGAAACGGCCACCACTGCAGCGACCTCGCGGCTGCAGACCTCGCGAAAGATAGCGACGACCAGATCCGACTTGCCCTCGAAGTGCGTGTAGACGCTTCCGGCGGACACCCCTGCTGCCGCGGCCACCGAGGCGATCGACAGACCTGCATATCCCCGCGTCGAGAGCACCTCGATGGCAGCGTCGAACAGTTTTTCACGACCGGCGTCGAGCCTGGCCTGCACCGCGGGCGTCCGTCGATAGGGCATGCAAGGATTGAAGCACTGATTCACTGCTTCACGCAAGAGAACTCGAGTAGGGTTCACAGACATGTCGGTACGGATCGAACGATCAGGCCCCGTCACCACAATCGTCCTGTCGCGCCCTGAGGTGCGGAACGCTGTCGACGGCCCGACCGCCCAGGAGCTGACCCAGGCGTTCGAGGAGTTCGACGCCGACGAGTCCGCGTCGGTGGCCGTGCTGTGGGGCGAAGGCGGCACGTTCTGCTCGGGAGCCGATCTCGAGGCACTCGGTACATCGCGCTCCAACCACGCCACCGAACACGGCGACGGCCCGATGGGTCCGACGCGAATGCGGTTGTCCAAGCCCGTCATCGCGGCTGTCTCCGGGTACGCCGTGGCGGGCGGACTCGAACTCGCACTGTGGTGCGACCTTCGCATCGCCGAGGACGACGCGACGTTCGGCGTGTTCTGCCGACGCTGGGGTGTTCCCTTGATCGACGGCGGCACAGTGCGTTTGCCGCGCATCGTCGGAACCGGTCGGGCGATGGACATGGTCCTCACCGGTCGCGCAGTCGATGCGCAAGAGGCTCTGAACATCGGACTGATCACCCGGGTCGTTCCGGTGGGGCGAGCTCGCTCGGAGGCGGAGGCCTTGGCTGCCGAACTCGCCCTGCTACCCCAGACCTGCATGCGTGAGGATCGCCTGTCCGTCCTCGAACAGGACGGCCTCGACGAGGAGGCAGCGCTGAAGAACGAGTTTCGGCACGGAGCCATCTCGATCACCGCCGACGCACTCACCGGCGCGAGCAAGTTCGTCTCGGGCGCGGGACGTCACGGCACCCCCAGTCCGTGAAGTCCACGCGCCTGTCGGTGATCGACGAGATATTTCTCCGGACCCACCGCGGCTACGGAATTCCCATTGCACTGCAAGGTATCTGGCGCACGACCGAGACGGTGAGCAGGGAAGAACTCGACAGGATCCACGACGAACTGGCCGTCGGGCAGCTCGGCCGTCGAGTCGGCAGGCCCCGCATCCCCGGGGCGCGACTTCGATGGGACATCTCGTCCGAATCGCTTCCCCTCGAGTACGGCACCGACGCGGTCGACGACATCATCGGCTGGGCCGACGCGCAGGCAGACGTTCGACTCGATCCGCAGTACGGGCCCGGCTGGCGGTTGACGGCCGCGCCCGTTGCACACGGGGGAACCGTACTGTCCCTGGTGTGTTCGCACGCGCTGGCCGATGCCCGTGAACTCATCGACGCGGCGGCACAGGCATTCTCAGGATCGGCACCGGTGCATGTGCTGCACCCGGGCTCGGACGTGAAGGATGCGATCACGATGATCGTCACCGTTCTCCTACGCTCCATCGCGGCGACGGCAAGATTGTGGGTCAGCAAGAAAGCCCGAGCCGAATTGCGAGCGTTCACCACCGCCGACAGCGGCGGTATCGCACCGCACCACGCGAACAGAATGACGTCGGTGATCGTGGATGTCGATGCTGCAGAGTGGGATTCGGCCGCCCGACGCGTCGGCGGATCGGCCAATTCGCTGTTCGTCTCCGTCGTCGCCGCCACGATGAACGAACTCGGTTCTCCCGCAGTGACCGTCGACATTCCGTTCCGCACCGGGTCCGGTGATGCCAATGCGATCGGCATGGCCACCGTCGCCGTCCGCGGAGACGACTCGCCCGCGGCCATCCGAGCAGCCTGCAAGGAGGCGTTCGGCAAGCCGGTCGGAGCTCCGGCAGGCTATCCACCCGAGATCGTCCAGCTGCTCCCCCACCGCGTCGCCGCGAAGCTGACGTCGACGCCTGGACGCGGAGAAGTGTTGTGCTCCAACATCGGCGACATTCCCGACGGCATCACTGCGCTCGGCTCGCACCGATCGTGCGGACTCGCGACCCGGGCGATCCATCCGAACCCGTCGGGCGCACTGCCGACGACCCGAATGTCCACCTATCTCTCCCGACTGGACGGCAACTACACGCTCTCGCTGGTGTGCACCGACGACGCCCTGGCCGGATCGCCGGCCGAGCTCACCGCGGCCGTGCAAAGGGCCCTGGCGACGCGGAACCTGGCCGCCAAACCCTGGTAGGTCTAGCGTTGTCGCCATGAACGAGCACGATATCCACACCAAGATCCAGCAGCTCATCGCCACCGAGCACAAGCTCCGCACCGAAGCCCAATCCGGGGACGTCGACCCGGACACCGAGAAGGCCCAACTGGCCTCCCTCGAGCACGCCCTGGACCAGTGCTGGGACCTGCTCCGCCAGCGGAGGGCGCGTATCGATGCAGGCAAGAACCCAGACGCGGCAACCGCCAACAGCGTCGACCGGGTCGAGGGATACCTGCAGTGAACCCCGGAACCTAGACCATTCGATCCGTCAGCACGTTCGGTAGGAACCGCAGCGCCGCGTCGATGCCCCGCCACTTGAGTCCCGGTAGCGCGGCGCGGCGGGTTTCGCTCTCGATCGCGTCGACCATTGCCGACACTCCCTCGTCCAGAGTGGCTGTGAGAGCGGCACTGTCGCCCGCGTTGGCCGACATGTCGGTGGCGATGAAGCCGGGCAGCAGGGTGGTGACGGCGATGTCGGTTCGCGACAGTTCCGTCGCCAACGATTCACCCAGTGAGGCCACTGCAGCTTTGCTCGCCGAGTAGGTCGCCTTGGCCCCCGGCAGTCCCCGGTCGGCGCTGACGGACGAGACGAACACCAGGTGCCCGTGTTTCTGCGCTCGGAAGATCGACAGGGCCGCCTCGGCCTGCGACAGCGCCCCGATGAAGTTCGTGTGGGCGGTCTGCAGGTTGGCCTCGGCTCGCCCGGTACCGATCTTCGCACCCTTGCCGAGCCCGGCATTGACGATCACTCGATCGAGTCCACCCAATTCGTCTCGTAATTTTCCGAACACCTCACCGACCGCATCGTGATCGGTGACGTCGAGCGCCCGGACCGCCACGGTGATGTTCGGGTTGTGGTGCATCAACTCGGCGCGAAGGTCGTCCAGCCGCTCGACCCGACGCGCACAGAGCGCCAGATCCCGGCCCATGCCTGCGAACCGTCGCGCCATTTCCTCACCGAGTCCCGAGCTCGCTCCGGTGATCAGAATCTTGTTCCGAGTGGTCGCCATAAGCGGCGAGCCTATGTCACTGTGGAGCAATGGCCTCAGAAAGCTCGGAATTCGATGTCATCGTCATCGGCGGTGGACCGGTCGGCGAGAATGCCGCCCAGTACGCCATCGCAGGCAGCGACCGCACCGCCGTGATCGTCGAGCACGAACTTCTCGGTGGTGAATGCTCCTATTGGGCATGCATGCCGAGCAAGGCATTGCTGCGCCCCAGCGAGGTTCTCGACACCGCACGAAACATGCCGGGCGTCAAGGAACTGGTGGGCGATCAACCCCTCGACGCCGACGCCGTCCTGGCCCGACGCGAATCCTTCACCCACGGTCTCGACGACTCCTCGCAGGTGGCGTGGGCCGAGTCGGCGGGCATCTCGGTGATCCGTGGCCACGGTCGCGTCACCGGGGACAGAACCGTCGAGGTCGACGGCCGCACACTCACTGCCCGGCACGCTGTCGTCCTCGCCACCGGAACCACCGCATCCGTACCGAACACACCCGGCCTGCGCGATGCCCTGCCGTGGATCTCCCGTGATGCCACAAACATTCACGAGACCCCCGGTCACATCGCGGTGATCGGCGGTGGCGTCGTCGCGACGGAGGCGGCCACCTGGTTGCTCTCGCTCGGAGCGAAGGTCACGATGATCGTGCGCGGATCGTCGCTGCTGGCCGGTTCCGAACCGTTCGCCGGTGAACTCGTCGCCGAGGCTCTGACGAAGCGAGGCGCGAAAATCATGCTCGACGCCTCCCTCGAGGCGGTGTCACGAGAGAACCCGGTCTCCACCGGCATCGGCCGAATCCACGGGGGCACTATCCGTCTCGTCGTCGACGGCAGCGAGATCGTCGCCGATGAAGTGCTCGTTGCTGCGGGACGTACTCCGGCGAGTTCCGACCTAGGACTGTCGAGCCTCGGACTCGAGGACGGGCGCTACATCGACGTCGACGATCATCTGACTGTTCCCGGCCACGACTGGCTCTACGCGGTGGGCGATGTCAACGGCCGAGCGCCGCTGACACACATGGGCAAGTATCAGGGCCGAGTGGCCGGTGACGTCATTGCCGCCAGGGCCGACGGCAAGCCGCTGGACAGCAAGCGATTCCGCGCATCAGCGGATCACGGCCAGATCCCCCAGGTGGTGTTCACGCCGGTCGAGGTGGCATCCGTCGGACTGACCGAGGCCAAGGCCCGAGGAGAAGGCATCGACGTCGAGATCGTGGCCCAGGACATCGCGGTCGCGGGTTCGTCTCTGCAGCAAGACGATTACTCGGGGCGAGCGCAGCTGGTGATCGACCGCGCCACCGACACGATCGTGGGCGCGACCTTCGTCGGGCCGGGTGTCGCGGAGCTGGTCCACGCGGCCACGGTGGCTGTGGTCGGCAAGGTGTCGCTCGACGACCTGTGGCATGCGGTGCCGTCGTACCCGACGGTCAGCGAGATCTGGCTGCGGCTGCTCGAATCTCGTTGCTGAGTACGCGCTCGGGCACAATCGCCTCGCGGATCGCGTGGCCGAGTAGATTGGACGGGTGAACACCGAGAGCGCGTCGAAGCAGCAACCGCTTCTGGTGCTGGGCAAGATCACCGAGATTCTCGACGCCTTCTCGTTCGACCGTCCGTCCATGACCCTCGGTGAGATCCAACAGACCACCGGCCTGCCGACCTCGACGGTGCAGCGCCTCGTGACCAACCTTGTGCAGCAGGGATTTCTGGATCGGAGCGGCGACCGCATTCGCATCGGGGTCCGCATGGCCTATTGGGCCGCAACGGCCACCAAGGACCTCGACGTGCTGTCGGTCGTCAACCCCGTGCTCAAGGACATGCGAGACCTGACGACCGAGACCGCATGCTTCTTTCGGCCCGAACAGAACTACCGCGTGTGCGTCGCCATCGCCGAGACGCGGCATGCCCTGCGCCGAGACATGTACGTCGGCAAGGTCATCCCGCTCAGCGCAGGATCGGCCAGCCGCGTCCTGCTGGCCTGGGACGACGAGCTCGCCGAGCGCGTCCTGTCTCGCGAACTCGAATCGATGACCGAGCAGACGGTGACCGAGGCAGAGACGATGCGAACGCTGTTGGCGCAGACCAGAGCCGACGGGTACGCGATCACCACCGGCGAGCGCGAAACCGGTGCCTCGGGACTGTCTGCGCCGGTGTTCGATTCGGCCGCGGACATCGTCGGTGCCGTCACCATCAGCGGACCGACGCTGCGGATGCCGCAGTCGCAGTGCGAGGACTGGGTGGATCTGCTGATCTCCCATGCCGAACAGATCACGAGAACCCTGGGCGGCCGCTACCCCGCGTGAGACCAGGCGTCGGGATTCACCGGATGCGGCGGCATCGAACCGCCGAACATCGCCGCTGCATTGGTTGCGCACAGCCGCGCCATCTCCGAACGCACCGACACCGTCGCGCTCCCCACATGCGGAAGCAACACCGTGTTGGGCAGCTCCGCGAGGCCCGGTTCGAGGGCCGGCTCACGCTCGTAGACGTCCAATCCCACTGCGGCAACGGTGCCCTCGCGAAGTGCGGTCACCAGAGCTGCCTCGTCGATCACCGGTCCGCGCGCGGTGTTGATCACGATCGCCGACGGCTTCATCGCTCCGAATACGGCGGCGTCCACCAGATGGTGCGTGGAATCCGACAGCGGAACATGGAGAGACAGAAAGTCGCTGGTCGTGACGATCTCGTCCCACGACGCATGCTCGACGCGACCGGCGAACTCGCCGAGCTCGTTCTCGGAGACCTCGCGATCGCTGGGCGGGCGGGGGCAGAACTTGACCGTCATCCCGAAACCCAATGCCCGACGCGCAGTGGCGCGGGCGATCCGACCGAAGCCGGCCAGTCCCAGCACCCGGCCCGAGACATCGCTGCCGAGAAGCAGTTCGGGCTCCCAGCCGGTGAACGCGCCGGAACGGACGAACGCATCGGCCTCGACGGCGCGGCGGGCCGTCGAGAGGATCAACAACATCGCGATGTCCGCGGTCGAATCGGTCAACACCCCGGGGGTGTTGGCGACAGTGATGCCCCGCTGGGTTGCCGCCGCGATGTCGATGTTGTCGAATCCGACTGCATAGTTGGATATTCCGACGAGAGACGCCGACTCCAGCAACTCCGCGTCGAACCGATCACGCAATTGAGAGACGACCACGGAGTACTCACCCGAGGCGCAGGCCTCGACCAACTGCTGGTGATCGACTTCCCGCAGGTCCACTTCTCCTGCGGCGCGCAGGATGTCCATGCCCGGCGCGGGGATCTCGGTGGTGACGAGGATTCGACTCATGCGACCCACTCGAAAGCACGGGCCTCGGAACGTGCACCTTGAACGGTTTTCGAGCGCATGGGCTCGTTCAATTCGGTGAGCAGCTCCTCCGACAGAGTTGCCATGGCCGCCAGGGTTTTCGGCTCGAACCAGTCCGGTCGCGTCGCGAACAGGATGTCCTCCGACGAGGTGTTGCCGCTGGCCCCCGGCGCGAAGGGACAACCGCCGAGCCCGCCGAGCGAACCGTCGACCATCGTGGCTCCGGCCGAGATCGCGGCGAGTGTGTTCGCGACGCCCAGGCCCCAGGTGTCGTGACCGTGGAACACCACTCTGCGATCCGGAGTTTCGGCACGCACCCGAGAGATCAGCGAAGACACCTGAACCGGGACGGCCTGTCCGAGGGTGTCGCAGATGACGATATCGGTTGCCCCGGTTGCACGATCGTCGCTGGCTATCTCGATGACGCGATCCGGCGACACCTGTCCCTCGAACGGGCAGGTGAAGGAGGTCGCGATACACAGCTCGATCTCACCGTCCACCGATCGAGTGATGTCCACGGCGTCGGGCATCGCGGCCAGGGACACCTCGGTGGTCCGACCGATGTTGGCCTGATTGTGCGAGTCCGACGCGGAGAAGCAGTACTGAAAGTTGCGAGCCCCAGCGGCAGCGGCCTTCTCCACATGCCGTGGAGTGGCGACCCACACCCAGCATCGGGCGAGTTCGGCGGCGGTGAGCTCACCGATCACCTCGAGAGTGTTGGCCATCGGGGGCACCTTGTCGCCCCGCGCCATCGACCCGATCTCGAGCGACGGTACGCCGAGTTCGATGAGGGTCCTGATGATCTCGAGCTTGCGATCGGTGGGGAGCATCTTGCCGGTCAGCTGCAGACCGTCGCGCATCGTGACGTCGCGCAACTCTGCGGCGGGAGCGAAGCGATACATTTACAGGCCCATCTCTTCGTCGGTGCGGCCGAGCAGAGTCGAGAGTACTTCCCTGGTGTGTTCGCCCAGATCCGGTCCGACGGAACGAATCGGCAGGGACGCGTCGCCGATCACCGGGACGACGCCGACGAATCCGACGTCAGTGGGCCCTTCGCCTCCGGTGTCGACCGAGAAGTGCTGGATCATGTTGCGGGCGGCGTACTGCTCGTCGGCGACGATGTCCGCGGCGGTGTAGATCGGTCCCGACGGCACTCCGGCGTCGTCGAGAATCTTCAAAGCCTGCTCGCGCGAATGCAAGCCGGTCCAGGCCGAGATGGCTGCGTCCAGCTCGTCGCGTCGACGCCATCGGCCGGCGTTGGAAGCCAGGTCCGGATCGGCTCCGAGGTCGGGGCGATCGATGGTCTCCATGTAGCGCTGGAAGATCGCGTCACCGTTGCCGGCGATGATGATCGAGTGACCGTCGTTGCACGGGTACGCGTTCGACGGGGCGATGCCCTCCATGCGGCCGCCCGTGCGCTCACGTTCGACTCCGTAGGCGAGGTAATCCGGAATCAGCGATTCCATCATCGACAGGATCGATTCGTTCAGCGCCACATCGATGGAACGCTGAGCCAACGTCAGCGGCGACTGCTCGTCGGGTGCCTGCGCCGCGCGCTGTGTCTGCCGCTGGAACAGTGCCATGACGCAACCGAACGCGGCGTACAGTCCGGCGATCGAGTCGCCGATCGAGACTCCCACTCGGACCGGTGGCCGGTCCGGATCACCCACGAGATTGCGAAAACCGCCGTATGCCTCTGCGACAGCGGCGAATCCGGGTCGCTGCGACATGGGGCCGGTCTGCCCGAAAGCCGATATGCGCGTGATGATCAATTCGGGATTGGCGGCAGACAGCACCTCCGGCGAGATACCCCATTTCTCCAGAGTGCCGGGCCGGAAGTTCTCGAGCACGATGTCGCACTTGGCAGCGAGGTCGACGACGTCCTTGCGTCCCTGTTCGGTGCGCAGGTCCAGCACGATCGACTTCTTGTTTCGATTGATCGTGCGATACAGCATCGACGTGGTGCCGGAGTAGAGCCGCCAGTTACGCAGTTCGTCTCCGGTTCCCGGCCGTTCGACCTTGATCACCTCGGCACCGAAATCGGCAAGCATGCGCGCCGCGGTAGGGGCGGCGATGTAGTTGCCGAGCTCGAGAACTCGAACTCCGCTGAGCGGCAATGCCATCGTGTTCCTTTCGATACTCACAAAATCAGGGCTCACAGGATCCAGCTCATCGGCACGATCAAGGCGATGGCGATGACCGATGCCACCGAGACGCCCACCGAGCACGTCTTGAGTGTGCCCCTGGTCGACTGTCCCATCAAGGACTGCAGCAGCCAGAAGGTGTTGCTGGTGACGTGCACGGCGAACAGCGATCCGGCACCGGCGGCGAGCGCGATGAACACCGGATCGAGCCCGATCAACGGAGCGACCGGGGCGAGGATGCCCGCGGACGTGATGGCCGAGATCGTCACCGAGCCCACGGCGATGTGCAACGCGGCAGCGATGACCCACACCATCAACAACGGAGCCGCGGTGCTGGCGGTGAAGTACTGGCCGAGGATGTCGCCAAGACCCGCCTCGTTGATGACGGCCGCGAGCGAACCACCGACACCGGTGAGGATGAGAATCTGACCGCTCTCGGCGAAACCACGGGCGAGAGCCTTCTCCACCCGGGACTGACCGATGTGATAGCGGCCGATGAGGCAGGTCCCCACCAAGCCGATGAGCAGCGCGATGACCGGGCTGGCGATGAATTCGACCACCGGAACCGATATTTCGGCGACTTCGAGAACCGCTCCGACTGCGATGAGAACGAGCGCGAGCAGCAACGGCGAGAGCAACACCAGCAGCGACGTCTGCTTCTCGGTGCGCACCTTCTGCGCCACGCCACCTCCGGTTCCGAGGGGCTCGTCGTCGGAATCGGCAGGCTCGGGAACCACAGGCTGCTCGACTACGGTGATCTGCTGCTCGTCCTTCTCCTCGTTCCACCAGCCGTGTCGGAAGACGAACGACATGATGGCCACCGACAGCACGACGACGGGAACGATCAGGATCAACCCGTAGATCATCATCTTGCCCAGGGGCACTCCGAGCAGTCCGGCCAGCGCGAGCGTCGCGACACCGGGGACCATGAACACGATCCCGCATTCGAGCGAGATGGCCAGTGCTGTAGCCATTCTCGCCGTACCGTACTTGCCGATCTTGGGGGCGAGGTTGCGGGCGAGCGGAGCGGAGATCACCAGCAGCACGTCGAGGAAGATGGACTGCAGCACGGTCGCGATGGTCAGCGACAACGCGTACGGGAGTCGTTTGGGGCCGAACGTTTTCAGCAACGTGCCGACGAGTCGCTGGATGGCGCTCATCTCCTGCAGCACCGAACCCATCAGGACTCCGAAGGCGATGAGCAGCCCCACCTCGGCCATGATCTCGCCGAATCCGCCCGTGATGGTGTCGACGGTGGTCGACACTCCGAGCTTTGTCGCCAGACCCAGATACGCGGCCCCGAGAACCAGCGAGATCACCGGATTGAAGTGAAAACGAACGATGAAGACCACCACCGCCAGTACGGCGACGACGGTGTTGATCACGATCCACATGTCGGACATCGGCAGTTCTTCCCACCAGAGAGAGTGACCGTCGCCATCGAAGACGGACCGGTGTGATGCGTCGCACCATTGCTCACATTATGGGCACAGATTTACTTCGTGAGCAAGAGTGACCCCGACTTGGCGTCAGATGGGCTGTGCGCGCCGAACCGACAGCGCAGCTCGCGAGGCATCGAGTTCGACCGGCGAGCGCACCGCCAACTCGCCGACCCGCAAGATCCCGTCGGACAACGGTTCCACGCGAAGCCCGCCGCGACCGATCAATGCTTTACGGGCACCGTCGACGACCATCCGGTCCATCCACGCGCACGGGTGGGCCGGTCGTCCACCGCGAAAGCGGATCCAGCCGTCACCGGAGTCGAGCTCGAATTCCAGACCTCGCAACGGGTCGAGCTCGAGCCCACGCACTACGACGTTTCTCCTGGCCACGGCCGGGTCGGGGACCTCGACGCCGAGCACATCCCCCACTGCCTCCCAGGCCTCGACGGCCAGAAAGCTCACCGCCGCCTCGGTATGCGCCCGCACGCCGAAGAACCGATCGCCCCGGATGCCCTTGTGGGCCACGATCTCGACACTCTCGGGCAGGTCCGTCGGTACGTCGGCCGGGCCGTCCTTGGATCTGCCGAAATAGGCGTGTGTGGGCGCTCGCAGCAGCTGCACGATCTCGGCGCGGTACTCGAAGGACATGCCTTCGAGTCTGCCGTGTGCCCGTCCCCCGCTGTTCTTACCCGCGGGTAAGGAGAGATCAGTAGACTCGCGACATGGCTGTGACGACCCGCGTGACCACATCGGACGGCATCATCGAGGGAAAGCCGGTGGGTGATCTGACCACCTGGCGAGGCATTCCCTACGCCGCCCCGCCCGTCGGACCGCTTCGTTTCAGAGCGCCCCAACCCACCGAGCCCTGGTCGGGTGTGCGCGACGCCACCGAGTGGGGCAATGCCTCCGTTCAGCACAAGCGCGGCACGATGCTCGCAGTGGGCAAGTACCAACCGTCGAGCGAGGACTGCCTGACGCTCAACGTGTTGGCCCCCAGCACACCGAGCGCGAGCCCACGGCCGGTCATGGTGTTCATCCACGGTGGTGCCTACACGCTCGGCACATCGGCGACCCCGCTGTACGGCGGCGGCTCTCTGGTACGCCGCTCGCTGAAGGACGGCGACGGCATCATCTACGTGTCGGTCAACTACCGACTCGGCGCACTGGGGTACCTCGACATGTCCCAGTTCTCCACTCCCGAGCGGCCCTTCGACTCCAACCTGGGCTTGCGGGATCAGGTTGCGGCGCTGGAATGGGTGCAGCGCAACATCGCGAACTTCGGTGGCGATCCGAACAACGTCACCATCTTCGGCGAGTCCGCAGGCGGCAATGCGGTCACCACTCTCATGACCGTTCCCGCCGCGAAAGGCCTGTTCGCGCAAGCTATTTCCGAAAGCTCCGCCCCGGGAATGACGGCCACCAAGGAGCGCGCCGATCAGTGGGCGCGCGAGTACGTCGGCTACCTCGGCGGCACGGTCGAGACCGCCACCGAGACCCTCGACAACGCCGAGGTGCTCCGGCTCGGCCGGGCGGGCACCAAACTCGGCCTCACCACCCTGCACCGCACCCCGGGGCTGCTCCCGTTCGGCCCGGTGATCGACGGCGACTTCCTCCCGGTCAGCCCGGTCGAGGCATACGCGAACGGAACGGCGCACCGCGTCCCGCTGATCATCGGCACCAATGCCCGTGAGGGAACACTGTTTCCGAAGTTCCTCGACGCTTTGCCCACCAACCCCGAGCGCATCACCAAGCTGTTCTCCCTCACCGATCCCGACGCCGAGGCCGTGGTCACTTCAGGCTACCGGGGCTACCCCAACGAGAGGGCAGCCATCGACTTCGGCGGAGACTTCACGTTCTGGAAGCCCTCTCTCGAAGTGGCCGAAGGACATTCGCGTCATGCACCCACGTACTTCTACCGGTTCGACTTCGCCCCGCGGTCGATGAAGCTGCTCGGCTTCGACGCCACCCACGGCTTCGAGTTGTTCGCCGTGTTCGGCATCAGCGAAACACTGTTCGGCAAGGCGCTGACGCTCGCAGGCGGACGGAAGGCCTTCGCCGAAGTCACCGAGCAGGTCCAGGCGAACTGGATTGCGTTCGCCACCAACGGAAAACCCCTCGAATCGTGGCCGGAGTACAACGAGACCGACCGCAAGACGTTGATCTTCGACACCCGCACCCGGGTACAGAAGGACCCACGGAGCGACCGTCGCAAGGCGTGGGAAGGCTACCGGGGCTACGACAGCCAGAAGCTAGAGCCCGTCACTTGAGCAGTCGCGACATACGACGGTCGGCGAGAATCTTGCCGGCCGTCTGACACGTCGCGCAGTACTGAAAAGAGCGATCGACGTAGGCGACTTCGCGTACCGGGTCGCCGCACACCGGGCACGGAAGTCCGGTTCTGGCGTGCACGCGCATCCCCGATCTCTTCTCTCCCTTCAGACGCGCCGCATCCTGCCCGGCCGAGCGGGCCACCGCGTCGGACAGCACCGAGCGCATCGCCGCGTACAGCGCCCCGACGGCCTCGGAATCGAGCTTGCTCGACGATGCGAACGGCGAGAGCTTCGCCACGTGCAGTATCTCGTCCGAGTAGGCATTGCCGATGCCGGCCAACAGCGACTGATCCACCAACGAAGTCTTCAGTCGCGCGGTGGTGCTGCTGAGGATCTCGGCGAATTCGAGCTCGGTGACCGTCAGCGCGTCGGGTCCGAGCCGGGCGATACTCGCCACCTGTTGCGGATCGCGTACCACCCACACCGCCAGCCGTTTCTTGGTCCCCGCTTCGGTGAGATCGATCGCGGGCGTCGCTCCCTCGGGGGTGAAGAAGTGGATCCGCAGCGCGAGGGGCCCTTTGCCCGGCTTCGGCGGCGCGGCGCTGGGGTTGTCCACCCACCGCAGCCATCCTCCACGCGAGAGATGGGTGATCAGCCAGAGGTCACCGGCTCGGAGCGCCAGGTGCTTTCCGAAGCGGGCGGCATCGGTGACGTCCTTGCCCTGCAGCTCGGTGATCGGCGGATCGAATGTCTTGAGAACGCTCAGCGCAGCGATGTCGATTCGGCCGATCACGGCTCCGACGGCATGCTCGCGCAGAAAGCCGGCAAGGGCTTCCACCTCGGGTAATTCCGGCATGCGTCCAGTATGCAGCTACGATGACCGTCGTGATGGTTCCGACTCCGTACGAAGATCTGCTGCGCCGCATCCTCGATACCGGGACGGCGAAATCCGACCGCACGGGAACCGGCACCACCAGCGTGTTCGGGCATCAGATGCGCTTCGATCTGGCAGCGGGCTTCCCGTTGATCACCACCAAGAAGGTCCACCTGAAGTCGATCGTCTACGAGCTGTTGTGGTTCCTGCGCGGAGACTCGAACGCCACGTGGCTCCAAGAGCGCGGCGTCAGCATCTGGGACGAGTGGGCCGCTCCGGACGGCGAACTCGGCCCCGTCTACGGAGTGCAGTGGCGGTCGTGGCCCACCCCGTCGGGCGAGCACATCGACCAGATCAGCCAGGTCATCGAGACCCTGAAGACCGATCCGGATTCGCGGCGAATGATCGTCTCGGCGTGGAACGTCGGCGAGATCCCGCGGATGGCGCTCCCGCCGTGCCACGCGTTCTTCCAGTTCTACGTGGCCGACGGAAAACTCTCCTGCCAGCTCTACCAGCGCAGCGCAGACATGTTTCTCGGCGTGCCGTTCAACATCGCCAGCTACGCACTGCTCACGCACATGGTGGCGGCGCAGACCGGCCTCGAGGTCGGCGAGTTCGTCTGGACCGGCGGCGACTGCCACATCTACGACAACCACCGCGAGCAGGTCACCGAGCAGCTCTCACGCGAGGCGTATCCGTACCCCACTCTGAGACTGGCGCAACGGGATTCGATCTTCGATTACACCTACGAGGACATCGAGATAGTGGACTACCAGCATCACCCGGCGATCAAGGCCCCGGTAGCGGTGTGAGTGCACCGCACTTCGTCGGCCTGATCTGGGCTCAGACCACCGCCGGCGTCATCGGAGACGCGGGATCGATCCCCTGGCACGTCCCCGAGGACATGGCGCACTTCAAATCGAAGACGGCCGAGCTTCCGGTGATCATGGGCCGTAAGACCTGGGACTCACTGCCCGCGAAGTTCCGTCCACTGCCGGGCCGTCGCAACATCGTGGTCACTCGCAACCCCTCGTGGAGCGCCGACGGTGCCGAGAACGCACCGAGTGTCGCCGACGCCGTGGCCCTGGTGGGCGAGAGCCCGGTCTGGATCATGGGGGGCGGCGAAATCTATCGCAGTGCAATGGATATCGCGACCCACCTGGAAGTGACCGAGGTCGATCTCGACGTCGAGGGCGATACGAAAGCCCCCGAGATTCCCGACGGCTGGGTCGCGACGGCAGGTGAGTGGCAGAGCAGCCGGGTCGACGGAACCCGATTCCGCTGGGTCGAGTACGGAAAGCCTACCCAACCTTCTTGAGCGCGTTCAGGATTCCCCCGTCGCGACTGCGAGCGGTGCGTCATACTGACGATCATGGACAAGAAGTCACTCACCGCCCTTGCCCGCCAACAGCTCAAACTTGCAGTCGGCGCGTCGAGTGGCCGCAGTTCACAAACGGTGTACGGCGGTCACCGACGCCACCTGCGGCAGACCGTGGTGGCACTGGCCGCCGGCAACAAGCTGGCCGAACACGACCTCTCGGGCGAGTCCACCGTCCTGGTGCTCAGCGGCAAGCTCGAACTGATCTCCGGTGAGCGCTCCTGGAAGGGCTCGACCGGCGACCTTCTCGTCATCCCCGACGCCCGACACAGCGTCGAGGCCCTCGAAGACGTGAGCTTCTTGCTGACCGTCGCTATGTGAGCGCTTTCCGCACGACCAGCACCGGACAGTCCGCGGTATTGACGAGCGCGAAACTGGTGGAGCCCAACAGCATCCCACCGAATCCGCCGCGCCCCCGGTTGCCCACCACGATCAACGCCGCGGTTTCGGACAGTCCGCTCAGAACCCGCACCGGACGGTCCTGAGCGACGACGCGCTGCACCTCGACGTCGGGGAACCTCTCCTGCCAGCCGGCGAGGCTCTCTGCCAGCAGAACCTCCTCGCCGTCGGCGATGGCCTGCCAGTCCTTGGGCGCACGGCCGAACGACTGGGTGAGATCGACATCGGACCACACGTGAACCGCGATCAGCACGGCGTCGCGAGCGGATGCTTCGACGAAAGCCCACTCAACCGCAGCCTGGTTGACGTCCGAGCCGTCGATACCGACGATCACTGGCCCCTCGGCAACCGGGCGGCCATCGATGTCGCGGCCTCGCACCACCGCGACCGGGGACACGCTGTGCGCGGCCAACGAGAGTGTGACAGCGCCGGTTTCGCTGGCCCCGATCACCAGCATCTCGGCCTGCGCCGAGACGCCGATGAGAACATCCATCACGCCGCCCTCGACGGCACTGGAGGTCACCTCGAAGGCTGGATCGTCGACGACCAGTGCGGCCAGCGTTTCTGCCGCCACCAACCTCGACTTGGCAGTGGCAACGAATTCGGTTGCTTCTCCTGCAAATTCGCTCAGGTCGACCACCCCCGGCATGTCGACGGCAGTGACGATGTGCAATCGTCGGTCCCGTCGGTGAGCGCAGAGAGCCGCCCAGATCACGGCCTTGTCCGCTGCAGCGGATCCGTCGATACCGACGATGATCGGTCGAGAGCCTGTCACGTTTCGGGCCTCCGGTCTTGCGCGAGAACCAATCCTCGCGCGTATGACGAATAGGCGTTCAGGCTAGTCGATGGGGTCCGCCCGAGCGCCTCTTCGATTCGAATCGAACCGAAGAGGCACCGGTCCCACGGACCCCCCGGGGTATGTGTGTCAGCTGGCGCGCAATGCGTTCGAGTATTCGCGGACTCGTGTGCGGCCGAGCTGGGTTGCGGCGTACTGGGCGTCGAGATGATCGAGATAGTCGGCCAGTTGGTCGCGGCTGCGGGCTCCGGCACCGAGATCGGTGCGCTCGAAGATGCGCCACTGCGCCAACAGGGGTCGCAGAACATCGTCGAGATGGCGGCGCAGATCGTAGATTCCGTCCCGCGAGATGAGCATCGCGCTGCGCGCAAACCCCGGCAGGTTGGTACCCGGCAGCTGAAAGTTCATGACGACCTCGGTGATCGCCGTGACGGTGAGCGACGGTGCCACCTCGAGCGCCGCAGAGACCAGGTCGGAAAAGAAGCGGACATGCAGGTCCTGATCGGCGACGATGCGTCCGAGCAGACGATCGGCCACCGGATCGTGGCACTGAACGGCAGTGTTGCGATGGCAGACGCTCGACACCGACTCGTCGAGGGCGACCTGGGCCAGAGACCGGAGCAGATGCGCTCCGTTCATCGGGGCGTCGAAACCCACCGTCATGCACTGCGCTCGGGCTCGACCGAGGGCGACCGGGTCGACGCTGCGGGTGGCGACCAGGTAATCGGTGACGGCAACTGCATGCCGGGTTCGTTCGTCGCTCCACTCGGTCAGCCACGACGGCCAGACCCCGTTCTCGGAGGCTGCAGTATCCCGCCGATACAGCGGAATGTTCTGTTCGACGAGCAGGGTGGTCACCAGTGCCGCTTTGGCAGCTTCGGTCAGGGTCGAGGGACGCGAACCCCAGTACATCTCGGCTCGGACGTAGTCGGCCGGTTCCCACAGAACGGCCTCGTCGCGATGCCGAGCCAGGTTGGCCTCGATGGTCGGCAACAGTTCTCGCAGTACCGCGAACTGCCCGATATCTCTGCGCATTCCCGCCCCTTCGTCGCCCGCCTACCCTCTCCGACGGAGACAAAGGTAGATCCGCCGAACTCGCACCGTGGAGCGCTTGCGGATTGTTTAGGGCAAGTCGCAAGCGCTCGGGGCGCGCGCTCGAGACAGGTCACAACGAGTTTTGCCGAAATGGTGGATCACGCGTTGATAACAACCTATGATCGACCCTGTTAGAGGCCAGGAAACAAACTTGAAGTACGAAAACGCCGCGGTTTCGTCGGGGATTGCATACATTGAGCCGCGGAAGCGCATCGATACGCGCAAGTAAGTTTGCTCTCCGATGACCTGAAGATCCCAACACGAAGGGTTGATCTGTGACCGTTCACAACTCGACTAGCCTCGGAATCATGGTCGCGGGTCAGCCTGCGTCGGCTCCTCTTCGCGACTTCCGTGCAGTGGCGCGGCTCCTCGTGGGGCACTTCGCCGCCAACACCCCCTGCGGGTCGTTGCCGGGCGAACAGCTCCACGGCGACGTCACCGAATTCACCGTCAAGTGCATCAGCATCGCCGTGCAGATGCTCGACGAACGGCGCGCTCCGGCCGAGTCCGACCTGGCCGAACTTCGCGTCAAAGCCAGCCAGTGGGCACGCGAGGGCGTGCCCCTCGAATCCGTGCTCAGCGTCTACCACGAGGGCATCCAGATCGGCTGGAATCTGGTGTCCAAGAGGGCAGGTGAGGGCGACGCCGCTCAACTGATCGAGGCCGCGCGGATGTTCGTGCTGCTGTCGGAGAAGGTGTCCATCGCCGCCAGCAAGAGCTACGTCGAGGAGCTCCAAGCGGTGGCAAGTGAGCACCACACGGCAGCGCACACCCTGGTGACCTCGCTGCTCAGCGGCCACAACGCGGTCTCGATGGCCCGTCAGTCCGGCATCGAACTCGCCGACAGCTACCTCGTGCTCGCCATCTCTGTTCCGCCGCACCCCGACGAGAACGATCCCAACATTCAGAAGACCGTCGCCGCCCGTAGAAAGCTGCGCCGCGTCCAGGCCGAGCTGGCCACGATCTGCGGCCGCACTCCCCTGTCTCTGCTCAGTACCGAGGGTGGCACCGTGCTCATCCCCGGTACCCACGACGACGAGTGGGTCGAGGCCCTGGTACATCGCATCGGTACCGCCGCCGAGGTTCCCGTCACAGTTACCGCCGAACAAGCCGCAACCGCCGACATCCCCACCGCAGCCGATCAGGTACACGAACTGCTGTCGTTGGCGCACCAGTTGCACCGCCCGTCCGGCCTGTACCGCATGGACGACCTGGTGCTGGAGTACCAGCTCACGCGGCCTGGCCCCGGGCGTCGCCACCTGACCCAGATCCTCGAGCCCCTCGATTCGTCCCCTGAGCTGCTCGAGACCCTCGAGATCCACATCTCCCACGATCTGAACCGTCAGCGGTCCGCCCGCCAGCTCCATCTGCACACCAACACCGTCGATTACCGCCTCAAGCGGATCGCCCAACTCACCGGGTTCGATCCCACCCGCCCCTCGGGAATTCGGCACCTGCAGGCCGCACTGGTGGCTCGGCGGCTCGAATCCTCGCGCGGCGCAGCGTGATCTGAGAACTCCGACCGGTTTCTCGACCCGACGGCAGGTAGCGTCGGAAGTATTCGAGGAGCAGGGGATCGTTGCATGACCAATTTGAAGCTCGAGCTGTCCGGTGTGGTCAAGGAGTACCCCACCGGCGAGCAACCGGTACGCGCGTTGGACGGTATCGATCTCACGATCGAGGGTGGCCAGTTCGTCTCGCTCGTCGCGCCGTCCGGTGCCGGAAAGTCGACGCTGCTGCACATGCTCGGCGCTCTCGACACGCCGACGTCGGGTTCCATCCGGTTCGACGACGTCGAGGTCACCACCCTCGACGACAACGCCCAATCCGATTTCCGACGCCACCAGGTGGGGTTCGTCTTCCAGTTCTTCAACCTGCTGCCGACGATGTCCGCGTGGGAGAACGTCGCCGTGCCCAAGCTGCTCGACGGCACACCCATCAAAAAGGCCAAGACCGACGCGATGCGTCTGCTCGAGATGGTCGGACTCTCGAACCGATCCGAGCACCGACCGGCACAGTTGTCCGGTGGTCAGATCCAGCGCATTGCGATCGCCCGGGCGTTGATGATGGATCCGGCGCTGCTCATCGCCGACGAACCGACCGGCAATCTCGATTCGAAGACCTCCCACAACGTCCTCGAGATCCTCGCCGACGTGGCGCACGCCAGCAACGGTCGTCGAGCAGTGGTGATGGCGACCCATGACCTCGAGGCGGCACGGTCCACCGATCGCATCGTCAGCATGATCGACGGTCGCGTCGAGACCGACACTCTGACGGCCGGCCTCGATCGGTGATAGGCACCGCGCTCAGCAGATTCAGAGTCATCAGCCTTCGCGATCTCCGCATGCACTGGGTGCGTTCGCTGGTCTCGGCCGGTGTCGTCGCCGTCGCGGCCGGGCTGCTCATCGCCGTCCTCGGCACCTACGGCTCCCTGACCGGATCCGTCGAGCGGCTCGCCGTGTCGATCGCCGGTAACGCGAACTACGAGATCGTCGGTGTCACCGACTCCGGTTTCGATCAGAGCGAACTCGACGCCGTCCGTGCTGTTCCCGGCGTCGAGACAGCGGTTCCACTGTTGCGCAGCACCGTTCGGTCCGATGTCGGAGACCTGACGATTCTCGGTGTCGACTCATCCATCACGGCACTGCAATCCGATCTGGAAGGTGCCGTCGGAAACGCGTCAGGATTGCTCACCGATCCGGACGGGGTATTGGTCGGGGCCGCAACGGGTCTGACGCAGGGCGACACCGTCACCATCGACGATGTTCCGACCGCGGTGGTCGGCGTGGTCGACGGCCCCGGGACGCAGCGCATCGGCGGGGGCATGTTCGCCGTCGCGCTCGTCCCGACGGCTCAGGCGCTCACCGACCGCCCCGATCAGCTCGATTCGATCTTCGTCCTCGGCAGCGGCGACTCTCTGCGCACCGAACTCGATACCGCGTTGGCAGGCCGGGTGTCGGTGATGAGTCCGGACTTCCGGGCCGACCGCGCGAACCAGGCGATGAGCCTGACGCGCAATGCGACACTGATGGTCTCGCTCATCGCGTTCGTCGTCGCGGCGTTCCTCGTCTTCAACGTCATGAACATGGCCATCGCGAAGCGTCGACCCACCATCTCTCTGCTCCGGGCAGTCGGTGGCCGCCGCGGCGACATCGTCCGCGACCTGCTGTTCGAGTCCGTTCTGGTCGGTCTCGTCGGCGGTGCCGTCGGAGTTCCGCTGGGAATCGTGATGGGCCGCATCGCGATCGAAAGTCTGCCGCCGTTCCTCTCCCAAGCCTTCGATGCGCGAATCGAATACGTGCTGCCCGGCTTCGCGATTCCGGTGGCGATCGTCGCGTGCGTGCTGGCCTGCGTCGGGGCCTCGGCCGTCGCCGCCGTGCAGGTGTATCGCATCTCACCGATCGAAGCGCTCGCAGTCGGCGGCGGAGAGACCTCGGGTGGCCCCGGTCTGCGATTCACCCTGGCCGCGACCGTGTTCGGCGTGTTCGCCGTCGCCGGATCCTTCCTCTTCGCCGTCAACGTCGACGGGCAGTTGACCCTCGGAGCCGGTGCGTTGTTCATGTTCGGCGTCGTCGCGCTGTGCGTCGGCGCGACCGGGCCGATCGTGTCCGTCACCGCAGCGGTCCCCCGCCGCTGGGGTGGTGCCGGACGCCTCGCGACCGCCACCATCGAACGCGCCCCGCGGCGTATCTGGGCAACCGTGATGACGATCGTGATCGCCGTGGGAGTCAGTGTGGGAGTGTCGGGTTCGCTGACCAACATGACCGACTCGGCAGCCGAATCGTTGTCGTCCTTGGCGAACACCGACCTGTACGTGTCGATGACCTCACCCGACGCCATACCGTCGGGCCCGATCGTTCCCGCCTCTGTCGATGACGCTGTCCGGGCGACGCCGGGGGTCTCTCGCATCGTCGAGGGACAGTGGGCATACGCGACGATCGACGGCGAGACGGTATCCATCCAGGGGGTCGCCGACGGTAGCAACGCAGTGACGCTCGCATCGCTCTCCGACGACGTCCGCGCGGCGGTGCTCGCCGGCGAGGGTGTGGTGCTCTCTCAGGGGTTCGGCAGGACACTCGGTGTCTCGGTGGGCGACTCCATCGATCTGCCGACGCCGACCGGGGTGCAGACCGTGCGGGTGCTCGACCTGGTCGAGTACATCAACGCCGCCGGCGGCACGATGGCGATCTCGCTGGATTCGATGCAGCGTTGGTACGACCGGCCCGGGGCTACCTACCTCGAGATCAGCGTCGACGGAGACGTTGCGGCAGTCCAGGATTCGCTGCGCGCAGCGTTGCCACCCGAGGCTTTCGTCTACACCGGCGATGCCGCACTCGAGGGAACGAGCGCCGCTATCCGACAGTCCGGGGCACTGGCCATCGCGTTGCAGTGGATCGTCGCGCTCGTCGCTGCGGTCGCGTTGCTCAACACGTTGACACTGTCGGTACTCGAGCGTCGACGTGAACTCGGCGTACTGCGGGCCATGGGCGGTGGCCGCGGAACCCTGGCGCGAATGGTGCTCGCCGAGGCGCTCTCGGTCGGCGTCGTCGGTGGTGTGCTCGGCCTGATCATCGGTGCGGGTCTGCAATACCTGAGCACCCTGATCCTCGGAGCAAGCATCGGAATTCCGGTCGCCTACACCGCGAGCTGGTCGGTGCTGCTGTACGGACTCGTTGCCCTCGGCCTGTCGCTGCTGGGTTCGGCTCCGCCTGCCGTGCATGCCTCTCGACTGAGCATCGTGGACGCTATCGCGGCGGATTAGATGGTGGGCGGGGCCTCGGGATGGGGATCCGCAGACGGGCTCCGGCCTCGGGATCCGCAAATGCGCTCGCGTTTGTCAGGTGCGAGCGGAATAGACAGCCAGTGGCCGGCGACTCTGCGCGCGTTTGGCGAATGCGCGCGCGTTTGTCCAAGGATGACCGATGCCTTCGCCCGCGACATTCGGTGCTTCGTCGGCATCGAATCGGCTGCCGATCACACCGCTGACCAGCACCGCACTGCCCTTAACCTGATCGCATCGCCGACCGGGACGGCGAGGAGCAGCGGCAACCTGCTTCACGATCGGCACGGTGGGCCGCTAGACTAGCGAGCGCGATGTGGGCCAGCTGTACACCGTGGCAGCGAACCCATCCGCAACCGATTGTTCGATGGATCGAAAGCCGTTGCTGGACAATGACTTCGGATCAGCAGAACGGTCACCAGCCTTCGTAGCTCAGGGGATAGAGCAACCCTCTCCTAAAGGGTAGGTCGCAGGTTCGAATCCTGCCGAGGGCACCACGAGTCGACTTCGCGCTCCACCCTCCCCAATTGCTGGCAACTATTGCGCAGCCACAAAACTCCCCGTACTATCGAACATGTATTCGAGTACTGGGGAGGAACTCGTGGTCACAGCTGTACAAGATTCACCACTCACGCCCGATGAAGTGCTGCGCTTCGTTGCGCGTCTTCAGGCGTCCGATCTCGATGTCGACGCAGCAGCCGGCATCGATTTGATCTCCGCTCTCGAGACTGTCAAGTGCGCCAGCGTGGCAACGCAAGCCGTGGTGACCGATGCCGTTGCGACAGCCATCAGCAACGAACGCAGAGAGCGCGGCAAGCCGAAAGCCCAGTGGCACAATGGTATTGCGTCACAGATCGGACTGGCTCGGCGCGAATCACCGAACCGTGGGGGCACTCACCTGGGACTCGCTCGCGCGCTGGTGCACGAAATGCCGCACACCCTCGCGCGGCTGAAAGCTGGGGAACTCAACGAGTGGCGCGCCATGATCCTCGCTCGCGAAACCGCATGCCTCACCGTCGACGATCGCCGCACCATCGACGCACGACTGTGCGCAGACCCCGCCACCCTGGCCGGTGCCGGCGACCGCACCATCGAAGGCCGCGCCCGCGCACTCGCCAACGAGCTCGACGCCGCCTCCCAGGTGAAACGACGCGCCAAGGCCTACGCCGCCCGCCGCACCAGCACCCGTCCAGCACCCGAATCGATGGGCTTCTTCACGGTCCTCACGTCGATGGAAAAGATGGTCTGCATGTGGGCGACGCTGAGACGAGACGCCGACACAATCATCAACTCCGGCGGTGACACACGCACCCGCGATCAGATCATGGCCGACCTCGTGTTCGAGCGCATCACCGGCGCATCTGCAGCTCAGGGCCCGCCGGTGACCGTCGACATCGTGATCTCGGATTCCACCCTCCTCGCCGGCGGTGACACGTCCGCATACATGCACGGCTACGGCGACATTCCGTCCGATGTCGCACGGCAACTGATCCGAGACACACTCGACAGTGAGACGCACGTCGCATTGCGCCGCCTCTACGCGCACCCGAAGTCCGGTGCGCTGACGGCAGTGGAGTCCACTTCGCGCGCATTTCCCACCGCGCTGGGACGCCTGATCGATCTCCGCGATCGCACCTGCCGAACCCCGTGGTGCGACGCACCGATCCGTCACCACGATCACATCAGACCGCACTCCGCGGGTGGCAGAACGAGTGCCGAGAACGGCGCAGGCCTTTGTGCCGCATGCAATTACGCGAAAGAAGGTGAGGGCTGGACAGCCGAAGCATGGCGAGACAAACGCAACGCGCGACACCGCTACCGGCTCATCTCACCCACCGGGCACAGCTATGACTCGAGTGCGCCGCCGATGCCGGTGGTCGAGCTGTACAGCTCGACGATCGAGAACGTGATGATCACCGGCCTCTTCGACGACGACGCCGCATGACGGGTTGCGGCGGGAAGATACCGAGCACCGACTCGGTTACACTCGTCAACGGCGCGCGTAGCTGCACGCCAGACGTCGTGGAATGCTCCCGAACCTCCATGTGCACCCTGCACAGGCTTCTCTTACGGCGATCGAAACTGCCCACCGGCAGTCTCGCCACCTTGCATCTCGGCCCGAAGGCCCGCAGGTGCAACACCCTGCCCGAAAGGCACTTTTCATCACTATGACGACCCCACAGACTTTTTCTGCACTCGGCGTACCCCAGGCCATCGCGGATGTACTCGCGAGCCAGGGCAAGACCGAGGCATTCCCCATCCAGGCCGACACACTCCCCGACACACTGCAGGGACGCGACGTGCTCGGACGCGGAAAGACCGGCAGCGGTAAGACACTCGCATTCGCCATCCCGATGGTCGCTCGCCTCGCAGGCCAGCTTCCCGGCAACCGCAAGCCCGGCCGCCCCCGTGGCCTGATCCTTGCGCCGACGCGTGAGCTCGCCACCCAGATCGCCGTCGCGATCGAACCCCTCGCGTCCGCGTACTCGCTGAAGGTCACCACGATCTTCGGTGGTGTCTCGCAGGTCCGCCAGGTCTCCGCACTCAAGGGTGGAGTAGACATCGTCGTCGCGTGCCCCGGTCGCCTCGAAGACCTGATGAAGCAGCGCCACCTCACCCTCGACGGCGTTCAGATCACCGTCCTGGACGAGGCGGACCACATGGCCGATCTCGGGTTCCTGCCCGTCGTCACCCGCGTCCTCGCCGCCACCCCGGACAAGGGCCAGCGCATGCTGTTCTCCGCGACCCTGGACAACGGCGTCGACAAGCTGGTCAAGCGATTCCTGCACAACCAGATCACGCACTCCGTCGACGAGGCCACCTCACACGTCGAGGCCATGACGCACAGCGTGTTCGAGGTCGACGGCGTCGAAGCCAAGAAGAAGCTGGTCCACCAGCTCGCCTCCGGAACCGGACGCCGCATCCTGTTCATGCGCACCAAGCACCAGGCCCGCAAGCTCGCCAAGCAGCTCACCGACGCCGGAATCCCGTCCGTCGACCTGCACGGCAACCTCTCGCAGGCCGCCCGTGACCGCAACCTTGCCGCGTTCTCCTCCGGCCAGGCCCGTGTTCTAGTCGCCACCGACGTCGCAGCCCGCGGCGTTCACGTCGACGACGTCCAGCTGGTCGTCCACGTCGATCCCCCGGCCGAGCACAAGGCGTACCTGCACCGTTCCGGCCGCACCGCTCGCGCGGGAAGCGCCGGAGACGTCGTGACCGTCGTCCTGCCCGAGCAGCGCAAGGACACCGCCGTTCTGCTGCGCAAGGCCGATATCAAGGTCACGCCCGTCCGCGTCACCGCCGACTCGCCCGCAGTGGCGAACCTCGTCGGTGAGCAGGCTCGCTACGTCCAGCCGATGCCGAAGGCCGAGCCGGAAGTTCGCGCCGCGAACCCTCGCAACAGCAACAACGCCCGACGCGGCGGCCCGGCCCGATCCGGTGGGCAGCCGCGCTCCGGTGGACAGCCCCGCAGCGGTGGTCAGCCGCGTAGCGGTGGCGGCGGCCACAGCCGTCGTGCAGCAGGCCCCGCCACGAGCCAGCGCAGCCGCTGATCTCAGGCTGGCACACTGGAGCGGTGACCGTCAGCTCTTCCCACACGCCGAAGTCAGGGCCCCTCGGTCCGCAGGAAATGGCGACCGCTGCCGTCATGAGCAGCTTCACCGTCGCGTTGACGGTGATCGGTGTGCTGGTACCGATGGCGGCGATCCTTCAGGTCGTCGCGGCGATTCCCATGTCGGTGGTCGCACTCCGGTATCGGACCCGCGCACTGGTCACCTCCGCAGTGGCCGGCACCCTCGTCGGTTTCGTTGCGGCCGGAACCCAGACGGCCATCACCGTCGCCAGCGCCGCCCTACTGGGCGGCCTGGTCGGGCGGGCGAAACGCAGGAAGCAAGGACTGTTCGGCGTTCTCGTCACCTCGATGGTCGTCGGGCCGGTGCTCGGGGCGTTGACCGTGCTGATGCTGCTCATCCTCGTTCCGTTGCGCGAGCTGTTCCTCGAAACGCTTCGCAACACGATGGAGGGCATTTCTCGGTTGCTCGAGCGAACGTCGGCGCTGCAGGGTGCCGCGGACGTGCTCCGCAGCAGCAGCACGGCCGTGCTCGACAACTGGTGGTGGTGGGTCGGCGGATCGATCGCCTTCGGCATCGTCACCGGAACGTTGTTCGCGTGGCTCATCCTCACCGCGATTCTGGACCGTCTCTCCACCATCCCCACCCCCGAGCCTCTGGCCTCGAGCACCGACGACGAGATCGGGCCGCTGCCGGTCACGCTCACCGCGGTCGGGTTCCGGTACCCGGGAAGCACGACGTCCGCGTTGACCGGCGTCGACCTCCGCATCGACACCGGCGAATTCGTGGCGATCGTCGGCCACAACGGTTCCGGCAAATCGACGCTGACGCGGATCCTCGCCGGCCTCGAACCGTCGGAGGGCACCGTGGACAGGCCCGGCTCGACCGGACTCGGACGTTACGGCGGCACCGCGGTGGTGCTGCAGCGCCCCGAAAGCCAGATCCTCGGCACCCGCGTCGCCGACGACGTGGTGTGGGGACTGCCGCCCGGCGATTCACGCCCCGACGTGGAGGCCTTGCTCGACGAGGTCGGGCTCGGCGGTATGGGAGCGCGCGACACGGCCTCCCTCTCCGGCGGCGAAATGCAGCGACTCGCTGTCGCCGCAGCACTTGCTCGCCGTCCCGCACTGCTCATCGCCGACGAGGCAACCGCCATGATCGACGCCTCCGGGCGCGAACATCTGGTCTCGCTCCTCGCCGAATTGCCCCGCAGGCACGCGATGTCGGTCGTGCTCGTCACCCACCATGTCTCGGAGACCGTCGCCGCGGATCGCGTCGTACATCTGCACGAGGGTTATCAGGTGCAGCACGACTCGACGTGGATGCACGCTCGGACGGAGAACCCCGCTGCGCTGCACGACAATTCGAGCGAACGTCTTCTGGAACTGAGCAGCGTGGCGCACACGTACAACCGGCGCACACCGTGGGCGCAGGTAGCACTGAACGGCATCGACATCACTGTCAAACGCGGTGAGGGTGTGCTCGTTCTCGGTGGGAACGGTTCGGGCAAGTCCACTCTCGCTTGGATCATGGCCGGCCTCACCGGCCCGACCAGAGGCACCGCCCAGCTCGGCGGCAAGGCGATGACCGCACGTGTTGGCGACGTCGGACTCGCATTTCAGCACTCTCGCCTGCAGCTGCAGCGGCGCACCGTCTCCGAGGACATCGCTGCCGCTGCCGGTCCCGAAACAGGTTCTGCCACAGTGTCGGCCGCGATGGATGCCGTCGGCCTGGACAGGTCGCTGGCCGCTCGCGACATCGATTCGCTCAGTGGTGGTCAGATGCGACGCGTGGTGCTGGCCGGGCTGATCGCGCGTCGGCCTCGACTGCTGGTTCTCGACGAACCGCTGGCCGGGCTCGACCCTCCCGGCCGCGACGACATCATCGGCGTTCTCGCCGGACTGCGCGATCGCGGCGTCGCCATCGTCGTCATCTCGCACGACGTGGACGGTATGGACACCGTCTGCAGCCGCACCATCACGATGGCCGACGGCCACATCGTCTCCGATTCGATCCTGGGGAGCGTGCACTCGTGACCACCGTCGTACTGCGTCAGGTCCCGCGATTCTCACCGATCCACCGCCTGTGGGCCGGCACCAAACTCGTCGCCGTGCTGCTGCTGAGCATCACTCTCGTGGTGGCACCGACGTGGCCTGCCCTCGGAATCGTGTTCGCGCTGTTGGTCATCGCCGCGATCATCGCGCATGTCCCGATCACCGCAATTCCGCGTCCACCGTGGTGGATCTGGGCACTGTTCGGCGTCGGAGCTCTCATCAATCTGCCGATCGGCGGCGCGGCAGTGCTGGTGTATCTGCGCGCGACGCTGTTCATCTTCGTCCTGCTCGGCGCATCGATGATGATCGGCTGGACCACGTCGATGAGCGACATCGCGCCTGCGGTCTCCAAACTGGGCGCACCGCTGAAGAAGCTGAAGTTGCCGGTCGACGAGTGGGCCATCGCCGTGGCCCTGAGCCTGCGGTCGCTTCCGCTGCTGATCGAAGAGATGCGCACCCTCAATGCTGCCCGACGCCTGCGCCCCAAGCCGGTCGTCAACAGCGCGTCGGACAATTCTCTGGTCGACATCGTCACGACGGTGATGTCGGTGGCGATCAGGCGGGCCGACGAAATGGGTGGGGCCATCACCGCTCGCGGAGGTACCGGAATGATCACCGCCACCGACGCGCGGTTCAAGGCCTCGGACGCGGTGACACTGATCGTGGTGACTCTGGCGTGCGCCGCGGCGATCGCGATCAGCTTCCTGTTGGGCTGACCTACTCCCCCGCGAGACGTTCGGTGCGCGAGTTCAAGGCCTTGACGAACACCTCCGGGATGTCGCGTGGATCCTCGGCGACATAGCTCGTTCCGCCGGTCGCAGCCGAGATCTGCTGCAGCGCAACCGGATCTGCGTCACTGGTGACGCCGACGGTGATGATCACGATGGGGCGCACCGGATCCTGTTCCTTCTGCAGCGACGCCAGCAGCTCGTCGAGGGAGATACTGCCCTCGTCTTCGTTGGCACCGTCGGTCAGGATGATGACGCTGTTGACGTAGTCGGGGTCGTATCCCTCCTTGACCCGCCGGAATGCAGCCAACGTGGTGTCGTAGAGCCCCGTTCCGCCGCCGACGAGAGCCGGAAGCCCCCGGATCGAATCGAGAATGGCGTCGCGCTGCGATTTTCCGTTGAACGTTCCGTCGGCCTTACCCATGGGCACCAGTTCACGGTGGTCCTGCTTGCCACCACCGAGACCGATCGAGAACGCCCACAACCCCATCTGCGTCTGATCGCTGAAGAGCGAGTTGGCACCTACCGACGCGTCCACGGTCAGCGCGATGCGGGTGGAGTCGCCCGATTTCGCGGCCATCGAACCCGACACGTCCTCGACGACAAGGGTGCGCAACGGCAGTGCCAGCACGGCCCAGTCCCGCAGCGTCGTCTCGATGGACAGCGGGTTCTTGATCTCGAGCGACGCGACGGACCCGACGCCTCGACCGTCGGGAAGCGGTGTGCCACTCGATGTTCGGAAGCCGGCTGCGACCAGGGTCTCAGCGGCAGACGCGGTGGCGAGAACCGAGCCCAGAGCGGCTCCGGCCTGCTTGACGCGGTCGTATTCGGGGCCGGCAGGCGCGGTCACGGCCAGCGGGTAGTTGAGGAAATAGCTGCCGGTCGGCGGAACCGACTCGGTCAGTCCCGATCCCGGATTGTCGGCCTCGTACGCAAGCAGTGCCTGCTCGGTCGCCACGCTGGTGCCACCCTCGGCGGCCACCTGGGCCACCAGATCCGGGGTGTCGTGTGGAGTGTCCGCGATTCGTCCGAAGTCCTGAGCCATCGGGACCAGTGCCGCCGACACGGCCTTGGCGTCGGAGATCGCCACCTCGGATTCGGCCAGCGCACCGAGGATCGCGGCATTCGAGGCGCTGCTGGTCAGGGGATCACCGATGCGTTGCCCGGGAAGCTGGAGCACGCTGAGCCAGGTATCGGTCACCGGCGCGGCATCGGACTTCGAGACCAGGACCGGCAGCGTGTTCGCGACGGAGGCCTTGGCCAGCTCGGGAAGCGCACCGGTCGAGCGAAGAGTCTTGAGCAGCCACAGTGTCGAATCCGGTATCCACAGGTCCGGGCGATTTTCGGTTCCGGCGATCTCGGTGGCGGTGTCGGCGGGTCGTTCGGGGCGAACCTCGAAGTTCACGCAACCACGATCGAACTCGGTGGCCTGCGCGAGAATCTGCTCGACGGGCTCGGCGATGGAGGTGTCCACGGCGAGCGAGACGGTGTCGACGGAATCGCAGGAATCGGCACCGGACGCGCGGACGGCCTGAACGCCGAACCAGCCACCGACCACGACGACGACTGCCACCAGCGCAAGCACCGACCAGATCGCGGCCGAACCGAACCGCCGAGCACTACCGCTGTGACGTCCCGACATCGATGCAACCCCCTGCTCGGCCCCCCGCTGCACTCACAGGACGAGTGCAAGCGCACGCGCCCTCAGAAGTGACGCGACGCACAGCATAGTAGCCCTCTCAGCGACCGGAGCGACTTCTCAGCGCATTGACGAAAACGTTCGGGATCTCCGCGGGATTTCGTGCAACGAAGCTCGTACCGCCCGTTGCCGCCGAGATCTGTTGCAGCACACCGGCATCGGCGTCATCGGTGATGCCGATCGTGACGATGACGACCGGCCTGGACGGGTCCTGCTCCGCACGCAGAGTGGACAGCAGCTCGTCGAGCGCGATGCTGTCGGGGTCCTCGTTGGTGCCGTCGGTGAGGATGATGACGCTGTTGACCGCGTCGGGATCGTAGCCCTGCTGCACCGTGCGGAACGCTGCCAACGTGGTGTCGTAGAGACCAGTACCACCTCCGACCAGGGCCGGAAGCGTTCGAGTCTGCTGCAGCAGCACCTCACGCTGCGTGGTGTTGCCGACTTTTTCGTCCATTCGCCGGATCGGTGCGAGCTCACGGTAGTCCTGCGATTCGCCGCCGAGTCCGATCGAGAATGCCCACAACCCCATCGACGCGTTGTCGGGGAACAGTCGATTTCCGGTTTCGCTGGCCTGCACCGTCAGTGCGATACGTGAATCGGCCCCGGCGCTGTAGTTCATCGATCCGGAGACGTCCTCCATCACCAGCGTCCGCGACGGCAGCGCCAACACCTGGTACTGACGCAACGTCGACTCGGCGGCCTGCTGGTCGGCGATCGTCAGAAGCGTCACGTCACCGATCCCGCGATCGGAATCGAGGGGTGCGTTGTCCGCGGAGCGGAACCCGGCTTCGGACAGAGCCCGCTGCCCCTGTTCGGATTCGATGGCCGTGGCCAGTGCCGTCCCGACGGATTTCGCGGTCTCGTGTCGATCCCCTGTGGGCTCGGTCACGGCCAGCGGAAAGTTGAGGAAGATGCTGCCCGTCGGTGGCACCGTCGCGCCCAGTTCGACGCTGTTGTCCTGCTGGTAGGCCAGGAAGGCCTGCTCGGAGACCACTGCGACACCGCCATCGGCAACCAGATCGTCCAGCCGTACCGTCGGATCGGCCTCACCGCGAGTGGCGGCCTGGGCCTGAGCGATGGGGACGAGCGCCGCTCCGACCGAGTCCAGGGCGCTCTCGTCCGATCCGGCCTCGGCCACCGCCCCCAGGATGGCCGCATCGGACGTGGTGTTGGTCAGCGGGTTACCGATGCGCAGACCTTCGAGCTTCAACGCGGTGAGCCAGGTGTCGAAGAACGGCACCTCGTCCTTGCGGGCCGCGAGCACAGCCGGGGTGCCGGCCACCGACTGACTCGCCAGGTCGATCAGCGACGCGGTGGACCGCACGGTCTTGCCGATCCAGAGCGAGGAATCCGGAATCCAGAGAGAGGGAACATCGTCGCCCTTGGCGACCGCAGCCGAAACCTGACCGGATTCGGTTGCGGTGACCTCGATCCGAGCGCAACCGAGACTTTCCGTGGACGTCTCGTCGACGATCTTCTGCAGCACCGGCGCGATGGCAGGGTCCGCGGCCAGAGAGTAGGACGCGGGATCGCCGCACTCGGAACCGAAAGCCTTCTGCGCGACGACCACGCCGCCGCCCACCACGAGAAACAGGGCCACGGCCACGACGCCGTACTTGGCGAACCCTCTGTTGCTCGTCGCGGACGACGGGGCACTGTGTCTACCGGGCATCGCGGGCTCCTACTTCACTGGTCGTTCCACAGGCTCCACCCCTGCCGCGTCAGGCGTAGATCTTGACGAACGTCTTCAGCGAGTTCTCGATGTCGCCCTTGAGAGCGCGTGCGACGCCGGACCCGATCGGACCGAACAGCGGCGCGCCGCCGAGGTTGACGTCGATGGTGATCTCGGAGCCGTCACCCTTGGATTTCACGGACAGGTTCAGGCCGATCTTGACCCCGCCCTTACCTTTGCCCTCGAGCTCGAGCTTCTTCGGCGGGTCGTAGGACTCGATCTTCCAGGACACCCGGTTGCGCATGCCCTTCACGCTGGCGACGGAGTCCAAGGTGGTGCCCACGGCCAGCTGCTCGGGCAGCTCACCGCGCCACGCTTCGTGGATGGAGAGCCACTGCTCGTATCCGGACAGATCGGACGCGTGCGCCCACGTCTGCTCGGGGGTGAGTGGGACGTCGAGGGAAACCTTCAGCTTGGCCACAGCAGGGATGGTAACCGCTACACGAAAAATGTCCGTGTGAGGCCTTGCTCACACGGACATTTTCGGTGGAACCTGCTATCGACTAGTGAGCGCTGGCCTTCTCCGCACCGATACCGGTGAGGGAGCGAACCTCCATCTCGGCCTGCTTGTCGGTGTTCTCGGTGTCCTTCGAGATCAGTGTTCCGACGATGCCGAGGATGAATGCCAACGGGATCGAGACGATGCCGGGGTTGGAGAGCGGGAACCAGGCGAAGTCCGAGCCGGGGACCATCGACGTCGGCGATCCGGAGACGGCCGGGGAGAAGATGATCAGCACGATCGTCGAGATCAGGCCGCCGTACATGCTGAACAGTGCGCCGGTGGTGGTGAAGCGACGCCAGAACAGCGAGTACAGGATGGTCGGCAGGTTCGCGGCCGCAGCAACGGCGAACGCGAGTGCCACCAGGAAGGCGATGTTCTGCCCGTTGGCGAGGATGCCGAGGCCGATGGCCAGGACGCCGATGACGACGGCGGTGATCCGCGAGACCTTGACCTGCTTCTTGTCGTCGACCTTGCCCTTCTTGATGACGCTCGCATAGATGTCGTGAGCGAACGACGCCGAGGCGGTGATCGTCAAGCCGGCGACCACGGCGAGGATGGTCGCGAAGGCAACCGCCGAGATGACGCCGAGCAGGATCACGCCGCCGAGCTCGAAGGCCAACAGCGGAGCCGCGGAGTTCTGACCGCCGGCCGAGGCCAGGATGCGGTCGGGTCCGACGATCGCTGCGGCACCGTAGCCGAGCACCAGGGTGAACAGGTAGAACGCACCGATGAGCGCGATGGCCCACACGACGCTGCGACGAGCTTCCTTGGCGGTGGGCACCGTGTAGAAGCGCATCAGCACGTGCGGCAGACCCGCGGTGCCGAGCACGAGTGCGATACCGAGCGAGAGGAAGTTGATCTTCGAGGTGGCACTGCCGCCGTACTGGGCACCTGGCTCGATGACGTCACGGGCTGCGACAGCCTCGTTGGCCGATCCGGCCACCATGGTCTGGGCGCTGCCGAGCAGTTCGGAGAAGTTAAGGCCGAACTTGGCGAGAACGAGCACCGTCATGAACGCCGCACCCGCGATGAGCAGAACGGCCTTGATGATCTGGACCCAGGTGGTGCCCTTCATGCCGCCGATGAGCACGTAGGCGATCATCAGCACACCGACGATCGCGATGACGATGGACTGTCCGGTGCGGTCGGAGATGTCGAGCAGCAGTGCGACGAGTCCGCCGGCACCGGCCATCTGAGCGAGCAGGTAGAACAGCGAGACGGTCAGGGTCGACAGCGCGGCCGCGGTGCGAACCGGGCCCTGCTTGAGCCGGAAGCTCAGTACGTCCGCCATCGTGAATTTGCCGGTGTTCCTGAGCAATTCGGCGACGAGGAGCAGCGCGACGAGCCAGGCGACGAGGAAGCCGATGGAGTACAGAAAGCCGTCGTAGCCGTAGACGGCGATGGCACCGGCGATACCGAGAAAGCTTGCTGCCGAGAGGTAGTCACCGGCGATCGCGACGCCGTTCTGCGGTCCGGAGAATCCGCCGCCTGCGGTGAAGAACTCCGCGGAGGTCGCGTTCTTCTTCGATGCTCGAATGACGACGGCCATCGTGATGATGACGAACGCACCGAAGATCGCGATGTTGACGAGCGGTTCACCGACTGTTGTATCGGCGGCCTGGGCTAGTAGATGAGTGGAGCCTGCGGAATGAATCAGCGATGTGGTCACGACTTGGCTCCCTGGGAGGCTTCCATCTCGGCGCGCAGGGCTGCGGCGCGAGGATCGAGTTCACGGTTGGCGAACTTCACGTAGATGCCCGTGATGGCGAACGTCGTGACGAACTGGCCGAGGCCGAGCAGCAGCCCGACGTTGATGTTGCCCCACACCTTGGTCGACATGAAGTCGACCGCGTAGGTGCTCAGCAGCACGTAGATGACGTACCAGACCAGGAAGAACCCGGCCATCGGGAACACGAAGCTACGCAGACGACGCCGAAGTTCCTGGAACTCTGGACTGGCCTGCATGTCGACGAACGCTTGCGCGTCCGGTGGCGAATTGGTTTCCGGTGCGGTCACCTTGGACTCCTGAAGTAGATGTGAGCTGTAGCTGAATCGGAACAGTAATGAGAGTCAGGTCACAAAATCAGGAGGTGGTGTCGATCACACGATGGGAAGCGGGAGTGTGCGACGAGCGGTCGAGAATGGCAGTTGAGCGGCGGCGGGAGTGGAGCCTGCGGAATGACCCAGTGAGGGAGTGGAGCCTGCGGAATGACCCAGTGAGGGAGTGGAGCCTGCGGAATGACCCAGTGAGGGAGTGGAGCCTGCGGAATGACCCAGCGGTCTCAGAGTTCGCGCTCGCGATCTTTGCCCATGTCGAGGCCTTCGGGCAGGTGCAGTCGCGCGAAGATGCGGGAGATGTCGGACGGTACGGTTTTTCGGGTGGCGAGGCTGACGGCGATCATCGCGGCGAAGGCGACGGGCACGCTGACGGCGGCGGGGTAGCCGAGAATCGCTGCCGCCCAGCCGCCGAGGACGCCGTCGGAGATGGGGGTGACGACGGAGATCGACGCGGCGACGAGGGAAATGCCGCCGCCGAGGAACAGTCCGGCTGCCGCTCCAGCCGCGGTGAGTCCGCGCCACCAGATGCCCAGTACCAGCAGGGGGCACAGGGTGGACGCGGCGACGGCGAAGACGAGCCCGACGGTGCGCGAGAGGTCCAGGGAGACAACGCCGATCGACAGCGCCAACGGCACGGCACCGGCGAGAATCGCGGCGACGCGGAAGTCTCGGACCTTGCCCGAGAGAACGTCGGTACTGAGCACCCCGGCGATGCTGACCAGCAGACCGGATGAGGTCGACAGGAAGGCCGCGATGGCACCGGCGGCCACGAGCGCGGCCAGCAGTTGGCCCGGTATTCCGGACAGCACCGAGCCGGGCAGCAGCAGCACTGCGGCGTCGGATGCTCCGGTGATCAGCAATTGCGGCACGTACAGCCGGGCGAAGACGCCGAGCACCGTCGGGAACAGGTAGAACATGCCGAGCAACGCCAGGACGGTGAGCGAGGTCAACCGCGCCGCTCGGCCGTCCGGGTTGGTGTAGAACCGCACCAGCACGTGCGGCAGGCCGAGGGTTCCGAGGAACGTGGCCAGAATCAGCGAGTAAACCTGATAGAGCGGATGCGCTCCGCCCAGTCCCCCGCCGGGCATCGCCCACGCTCGGTCGGTGGTCGGCGCGCCTGCGACGACGGGAACGGGCGATCCGGCGTCGAGCGTCAGCAACGTGCCCGAGCCCAACCGATGTTCGCCTGCGTCCAGTAGGACTCGCCCGTCGACGCTCTCGTCGTCGAGGGTTCCCGCCACCGACACGACGATCGGCGAATCGACCTGCACGAGAACGTCGGTGGTGATGTCGACGACGGTCTGCTCGGACACGGTCGGTGGGGCGGGGCTGCCGACGCTACGGTCGTCGGCGAAGAAGTGCACGGCCAGCACCAGTGCCGGGATGGCGATCGCGGTCAGTTTGAGCCAGTACTGGAAGGCCTGGACGAAGGTGATCGAGCGCATGCCACCGCCGACGACGTTCGCGATGACGATGAGCCCCACCGCCAGGGCCCCGACCCACCCCGGCACCCCCAACAGAATGTTCAGCGTCAGGCCTGCGCCTTGGAACTGCGGCACCAGGTACAGCGCGCAGATGACCACGACCACCAGCATCGCCACGGTGCGCAACCATGGTGCGCCGAGCCGGAATTCGACGAAATCGGGCACCGTGTACGCGCCGCTTCGACGCAGCGGAGCCGCAACGAACAGCAGCAGACCCAGGTAGCCGGCGGTGAACCCTACCGGGTACCACAGCGCATCGGCTCCGTATTTCGCGATGAGCCCGGCAACCCCGAGGAACGATGCAGCGGAAAGGTATTCACCACTGATGGCGGCGGCGTTCCAGCGTGGACCGACGCTTCGCGAGGCCACCAGGAAGTCGGAGGTGGTGCGTGCCAACCGAACTCCGTAGATACCGATGCCCACGGTGGCCAGCGCGGCCGCGAGCAATGCGATCACCGTCGCGATCGGAATGGACCCGTTCACCGAATCCGCCCCTGCTCGCCATGCCCTGCACGGGAACGGCGCACTTCGCGGACGGTAGCGAAATCGACGACATCTCGGGTGGTGCAGTGGGACGATCTACCGATGCAGTGGACGAGCGCCACCTGATGTCCGTGACGGCAGCCGTCTCTGCGTGTCTTCCGTTGGCGGCCGGGGCGCTGATCGCACACCTGCCCACCACGGCAATGGCTGCCGCCCTGGCCACACTCAACACCGGTTCCGTGCTCGCTCGGTTCACCGCCGGATGGCTGGTCGGCGTCACGGTCGTCGCGACGGCGGGCTTGGTGGTCGTGGACACCGCGGTGGTGGCCTCGGACTCGTCCGCCTGGGTGCGGTGGTTGAGAATCGCGCTCGGCGTCGCTCTGCTGATCCTGGGTGCCCGCAAGCTGATCGAGCGCGTACGACACGGCCCGGCCCGCGAGGAACCGGGATGGGTGGACAGAGCACGTCGCCTCGACGGTGGCAGGGCATTCGCGACCGCGTTCCTCCTCGGATCGGTCAATCCGAAGAGTGTGGTCATCGCACTGTCGGCCGTGGCGGTGATCGTGGACGCATCCTCGGCCGTGGCCGTCCAAGCGGCGGCTCTCGTGGTGTTCGTGGTGGTGTCCAGCGTCGGTGTCGCGGCACCCGCACTCGCGTTGCTCGTCTTCCGCGACCGTGCCCGCCGGCCACTGAACGCGATCGTCGACGGATTCATTGCGCACAGTGGCCTCGTTCTGGCCGTGATCCTGTTGGGCCTCGGCACGTACATGACACTGAACGCCCTCTGATCCCTCGGCGACGTCAATCATCGGTCAAGGCGGTGAAGTCCTGCTCGTTGCGTTCGGCTCGACGCGTGTACACCCAGCCGACACCGAACAGCAATGGATAGATCGCCACCCCCAGCACCAACCACGGCAGACCGATACCGAACGGCGCGACGTCGGTGAAGCGGGCGAGGAGCATGCCCAGCAACGGAATTGCGAACAGAATCGACAGCGTCATCACCGCCAGGCGCACCGACAGCAACAGCTGCGCGCGAACCAGGCTGCGAACCAGGGCGTCGCCGACCTCGGTCTGCTCCTGCACTTCGACGCGGGTGCGCACCATCCGTGCGCCGCGACGTTGCGAGAGCACCACCCGTTGTCGGTGCGGCTGGCTCACTGCCGATCCCTCGTCACCGAGACGACCACGATTGCAACGGACCGCGGACCAGTCTGTCCTTGAGTTCTCTGGCGTGCCGTCGGCTCACCGGCAGTTCGCAGGCAGCAAGGTTCCCGCTGGCCCGCAGGCACACCACCAGACCAGAACCGACGCTGCGGATCCCCGTGACCAACCGCAGCGAGACCAGGTAGGAGCGGTGCACACGCAGGAATCCGGCATCGGCCCAACGACTTTCGAGAGCCGAGATGGGTATGCGCACCAGGTGTGAGCCGTTGGAGGTGTGCAGTCTCGCGTAGTCGCCGTCGGCTTCGACCCACGCGACCGACGACCGGTGCACCAGGGTGGTGGTTCCGCCGAGTTCGACGGGAATGACCTCGTCGGCCGAGGTGTCCGCGGACTCAGCGGGTCGACGCCGCGCGAGCAGCACCCGGCGCAGCGCCTCGGTGAGCCGATCCTCCCGCAACGGCTTGAGCAGATAGTCGACGGCACCGAGGTCGAAGGCAGCCAGTGCTCGGTCGTCGTGGGCGGTGACGAACACGACCGCGGGGGGCCGCGCGAATGCCGACAGGATGCCGGCCAGTTCGAGACCGTCGAGCCCGGGCATGTTGATGTCGAGGAAGACCGCGTCCACCACTGGTTGCCCCGGGGCGGCGGTGTTCTGGATCTGCCGTAGGGCAGTGGTGGCGTCCTGCGCTGTGAATACCTCGGCGACGGTCTCCTGCTGGCGCAGCAGAAACGCGAGTTCGTCCAGCGCCGGGCGCTCGTCGTCGACGGCGAGGACGACCAATCCGCGGCCGGGGTTGTCTTTGGCAGCCTGAGTCATGCCCGCACTCCCGGCCTGAATTTGGGCACCCGCATGCTCACTTTGGTGCCTGCGCCCGGTGCGGTGTCCACTACGAGACCGTAGTCGTTTCCGAAGGCTGCCCGCAGCCGATCGTCCACGTTGGCCAATCCGACATGGGCCGCGTCCTCGGTGTGCAGGCTTCCCGAGCGCAACACCTCGGGGTCCATCCCCACACCGTCGTCCTCGATACTGATCACCGCGTCGGTGCCCTCGTCGGCGGCGATGATCGTCACGCGGCCGCCGTCGGCCTTACCGGACAGGCCGTGCCGGACGGCGTTCTCGACGAGCGGCTGCAGCGCGAGAAACGGCAGGGCGACGCCCAACACCTCGGGCGCGACCTGCAACGTGACCTGCAGGGAGTCGCCGAAGCGGGCACGTTCGAGCGTCAGGTACCGATCGATGTTGCGCAGCTCGTCCGCGAGCACTGTGAACTCTCCTGCGTTGCGGAACGAGTATCGGGTGAAGTCGGCGAACTCGAGCACCAGCTCCCGCGCCCGATCCGGGTCGGTCCGCACGAACGACGCGATCGTGCCCAATGCGTTGTAGATGAAGTGCGGACTGATTTGTGCGCGCAGGGCCCGCACCTCGGCTCGGTCCAACCGCGCCCTCGACGCATCGAGTTCGGCGAGCTCGATCTGCCCGCACGCATAGCGCGCGACCTCGGCGATGGCACCGAGCATGCCGGGCCCGGGCTCGGCCACGACAGCGGCCCCCAACACCCCGACCACCGGAGACTCGTCGACGACCAACGGCTGCACCACCAGCGCTCTGACCTCGTGGATCGACCCGAGCGGCAGACGTACCAGGACGCGCCGCTGCCCGTCCACCGCCCGCTTCGCCGCCTCGACGAATGCCGGTGTCAGCTCGTCCCACGGCCCGTCCCAGGCCAGCAGCGAACCGTCGGGATCGCAGATGCCCAGTGCGTCCGCACCCGTCAGCACCCGCAGATGCGGCGCGGCGGCGGCGGCCGAACGAGCGTCGAGACCGTCGCGCAACGGCTTGGCCGCCAGCGAGGCGGTGTGCAGGGTGGCGTGGACGGCCCGCTCGGCAGGTGTGGTGAGGTCACGTCGACCGCGCAGGCTGATCACGGCGATCACCGAGACGATCACGGCCACGATCACCGCCAGTGCCGCCAGTGCCGCGGTCATCGCGCGCACGTGGTCGAGGTGGGCACGTTCAGGAAGCGTTCGACGAGCCAGTCGACTCCGATGCCGTTGGCGGCCAGTTCGGCATGGCCCTGCTCCGGTTCGGAGCGAAGCTCGACATCGTCGCCGAGTGCGCAGGCCCGCGCTACCGCGTCGCGGGTCCACCGGGGATCGATGAGGTCGTCGCGTTCGCCGACCAGGACCATCAGCGGTACCCCGGTGCGAGTGGTCGGTAGCGCCACCGATTCGAGCCACCGCGTCATCCGATCCGACGCCTCCTCGGAGTCCGGGAGAGCATCGGCCGGATCGAGGACGGCTCCGGCGTCGGCCTTGGAGAAGCCGAGCAGGTCACTGCAGGCGGTCAGTGCGGTCACGTTGTCGGCGAACGTGCCGCGGATGTAGTCGGAGCGTTCGGCACTCGGATCCGCGGTGCGCAGACCCTCGTAGAGATACGGCACCAGCAGCTGACGCGGCACGCTCTGCTCGGTCTCGGGCGCGAAGAATCGCGTCAGATCAGCCGTGGGCGAGAGCGCCGCGGCTCCGACCAGTTGCAGACCGCCGCCGTAGTTCTCGTTGCGCTCGGCTGCCGCCCAGACTGCTTGTCCGCCTTGGGAGGTGCCCACTGCACCCCACCTGGTGCCGACGTCGGGGACCACGTTGCGGGCCGCGCGGACCGCGTCGATGACGTCGTACGCTGCGGCGTCCCGGTCGAGGTAGGCGGGATCACCCGCCGTTCCGAGGCCCTGGTAGTCCGTCACCACCACCACTGTGCCGCGTTCGAGGAACGGCGTCACCAGGCCGATGGTGCCCAACAGATTCGGGTACAGCGAGGGCGCACACTCGTCGGTGACGCCGGTGGTTCCGTGCCCGACGGAGACGATCGGCCAGCCTCCAGGCGGCGCAGACCCTTTGGGCACGAACACCGTTCCCGAGGTTTCCGTTCCGCCTCCGGTGACCCCGTCGGTGGTGCGGTAGACGATTTTCGTGGCGGTCGCGCCGAGGTAGGCGACCCCGATGTCGACCTGACCGAGCAGCATCGACGACACGATCTCACCGCGTTCCGAGCCCTCGGGTGCCGGAGCGGAGCCCGCGGACTGCACGGGGGCCGGGTCGACCGATTCGGCGGCGGGAGTGCTGCACGCGGCAAGGGCGAACACCAGTGCCGCGGCGACCACCGGTCCGGTCGACCTCACTGTCTCTGCGCTCCTACATTGCGTTCGTCTACGTCGTGCGTCGTGCGATGCGGGCTTCCGCCGCAATTTCTTCCACGTCCAAGCCATTCAACACTGCCCGCAGAGCTTCGTCCTCCAACTCCCCCGAGTCGCGGGCCGCGATGAGCGCCGCCCGCTGCGCGACCAGGACGTTGTGCCGCAGCGAATCGAACAACGCCCCTGCCGCCGCGATCCGCTTCTCGCGATCCTCGGTCTCGTCTGCATCCAATCGAGCGCGCACCGAGCGTCGGACGCGCTCGATCACCTCCGCGACACGTTCGCTGTCCACTCCTGGAATTCCGTCCTTCGCCGCGCGCTGGAGATAGTCCTCCGCCGCGGTACGGGCGATGGCCTGCGAAAGCAGCCGCTGATTGTCGTTGCGCTGTTGCTCGAGTGGATCTGCGACGTCGAGTCGACGGATCAGCAGCGGAAGCGTCAGCCCCTGCAGCAGCAACGTCCCGACCGCGACGACGAAGGCCACGGCCTGAATCACTGCGCGACCGGGGAATTCGTCGCCTAGCACGGTGGTCAGCGGCACACCGGCCGCCGCAGCGAGCGTGACCACCCCACGCATGCCCGCCCACGAGAGCACGAGGTTCTGCTGCCACGTCAATCCGGCTTCACCGGTCGCAGATCGTCGAAACAGCTTACGAAGCAATATGTCTCGACCGGAGTTTGCGAAGATCCACGCTGGACGCACCGCTATGACCGCGACGAGCACCAGCACCGCAAAGGCGAACACGTGGTGGACCGGCAACCCCTCACGCTGAACCTCTTCGATGACGAACTTCAGCTGTAAACCCATGTAGGCGAACACGAATGCTTCGAGCAGAAGATCCAGAGTTGGCCACACCTGCCGTTCCTGAACCCTCGTGGACACCGAGACGTCGGCAGTGACGCGGCCCAGAACGAAGCCTGCCGTGACGACGGCGAGCACACCGGAGGCATGAATTTCCTCGGCCGCCAGATAGGCCGCGAACGGTAGGACGAGTCCGAGCACAGTCTCGAGCGCCGAGTCCGCGATGCGATTGCGGACGAAACGAACGAGGCGCGAGAGGACGAATCCGACCAGCACACCGCCGACGATCTCGTACAGGAAGAACAGCACCGGTGAGCCCAGTTCGATTCGACTGCCCGTCACCGACGCGACGGCCAGGGTGAACAGAGTCAACGCGGCCGCGTCGTTCACCAGGGACTCGCCGGTGAGGATCGCCATCATCCGCGCGGGCAGACCGAGCTTGCGGCCGACGGCGACAGCGGACACTGCGTCGGGCGGGGCGACGACGGCACCGAGGACCAGAGCCGCACCCAAGGTCAGCTCCGGGATCAGCAGATTGGCGAACCAGCCGACGGCCACCGTCGTCACGATCACCATGACCAGTCCGAGCCGAAGGATCTGACCGAGGTTTCGCCTGAACGTGACGAACGAGAAATCCAGCGCGGCGGAGTACAGCAGCGGCGGAAGCACCACGCCGAGGATCAGCTGAGGCGACAGGCTGACGTGCGGCACCCCGGGAACGAACGAGGCGATGGAGCCGACGGTGACCAGGACGAGCGGGACCTGCAGATCGATGCGCCTGGCGAAACCGGCGACTGCGATCGCGAAGATGACTACGAGAAGAAGAATCGGTCCGTCCACCCCGACGATTGTGCCGTCAGCCGCACCCCGGGGTACGACCGACGGCCACGATCACCGATGCGGGAGACCGAAAGGTCCTACTTGTCCGGAATCGCCTTCTTGACTGCGTCCTGAACCTTGTCGACCTTGTCGGAGTACTTGCCGCCGGTCTTGTTGTCGATGAAGTCCCCCGCCTTCTCCACGACGTCGTCGATCTTGTCCGAGTTCTCGGCCGCAAGGTCCTTGCCCTTGTCGACCATGCCCTTCAAATTGTCTGCGAAGCCCATGAAACTCTCCTGCCGGTCGGGTGCAACGGAACACCCGGAAGCCTACGTTTCGTTCTGCCGATTGCGTAGTACCGATCCGAATCGATGAGCCACCTCGACGAGCGCGATACCGATGCCGCCGATGATCAAGGCACTGGTGGTGGCTCCGACGTTCGACGGATCGAGCTTGAAGAAGGTGCGGCAGAACGGGATTGCGAACAGCAGCAGATAGCCACCGACCGACCCACCGAGCAGCAGGATCTTCCACCAGTTGTAGGGCCGCGCGACGACGGCCAGCACCCACAGCGCGATCATGATCAACGTGATCAGCGCGGTGGTACTGGCCTGCGTCACCTGGGTCTCGCTGGCGTTGGGGCCTGCGTAGACCAGCAGGTAGGAGACGAACGTGCACGAGCCGACGATCAGACCGGACGGGACGGCCAGCCGCATCACCCGCGAAACGAATCCGCTGCGCGCCCGCTCGTTGTTGGGCGCGAGCGAGAGAACGAACGCCGGGATTCCGATGGTGAACCATGCCGCGATCGTCACGTGCCGGGGCAGGAACGGATACGGAATCGGCTCGAAGTGGAAGATCTGGGAGAGCACACCCGAGAGCCCGATCAGAAACGCCAGCAACACCGAGTACACGGTCTTGGTGAGGAACAGATTGGACACACGCTCGATGTTGCCGATGACGCGTCGCCCCTCCCCTACGACGTAGGGCAACGTGGCGAACTTGTTGTCCAACAACACGATCTGCGCGACGGCTCGGGTGGCCGCACTCCCCGAACCCATCGAGACGCCGATATCGGCGTCCTTGAGTGCGAGCACGTCGTTGACGCCGTCGCCGGTCATCGCCACCGTGTGGCCGCGAGATTGCAACGCGCCCACCATCGCCCGTTTCTGATCGGGCCGGACCCGACCGAACGTGGTGGAGGACGCCACGGCGTCGGCCAGCTTCTCGGAGTCCTCGGGCAGATCACGCGCATCGATCGGGGCGTCGCCGCCAGGCAGCCCGAGCGAACCCGCGACCGCACCGACCGAGACGGCATTGTCGCCGGAGATGACCTTGACCTCGACGTGCTGGCTTGCGAAGTACTCCAACGTGTCTCGGGCATCCTCGCGCACCTTCTGCTCGAGAATCACCAGCGCACGCGGTGTCACCACACCGGGTGCCTCGTCGTCGTCGACCGAGCGGTCCGAGCTGGCGAGCAACAACACCCGTAGGCCACGCGAGCCTGTTTCCTCGGCGCGACGAGCGATGTCGGAGGAGGCGTCGAGCAACACGTCCGGTGCACCGAGCAGCCAGTTCCCGTGGTCGCCGTAGGACAGTCCGCTCCACTTCTTGGCCGAGGAGAACGGGGCCACGGCACTCTGCGTCCACCCGGGCGCGTCCGGATACGCTTCGCCGACGGCCTGCACGCTCGCATTCGGCCGCGGATCGTCGTGCGCCAGAGATGCGAGAGCCGCTGTGACGGAGTCGGAATCGTGCTCGTCCATCAGCATCAACTCGGACAGCCGCATACCGTTCTCGGTGAGGGTTCCGGTCTTGTCCGCACACACCACGTCGACGCGGGCGAGGCCTTCGATCGCAGGCAGCTCCTGGACCAGGCACTGCCGCTGACCGAGTCGGATCACGCCCACCGCGAACGCGATGGACGTCATCAACACCAGGCCCTCGGGCACCATCGGAACGAGCGCGGCGACCATACCGTTGAGGGCCGGCTTCAAAGCCTGACCGCTGGAGAACAATTGGTTGTAGATGATCAGCGCGCCCGCCGGAATCATCAGGTACGTGATGAACTTCAGGATCTTGTCGATACCGCTGCGCAGCTCGGACTTGACCAGCGTGAACTTGCTGGCCTCCTCGGCGAGCTTGGCCGCGTACGCATCTCGGCCCACCTTCGTCGCACGGTACGCCCCACTGCCTGCGACCACGAAGCTTCCCGACAGCACCTGCGTTGCTTCGAGTTTGTGCACCGTGTCGGCCTCGCCGGTGAGCAACGACTCGTCGACCTCGAGGCTGGCGCTCTCGATCACCTCACCGTCGACGACGATCTGATCACCGGGACCGAGTTCGACGATGTCGCCGAGCACGACCTCGTCGGGGGGAATCTGCTTCGAGACGCCGTCGCGTCGAACCTGAGGCTTGTTCTGTCCGACGATGGCCAGCCGATCCAGCGTGCGCTTCGCGCGAATCTCCTGCACGATGCCGATGCCGCTGTTCGCGACGATCAACAGCCCGAACATGCCGTCGATCACCGAGCCCGTCGAGAGCACGATGATCAACAGCACACCGAGGATCGCGTTGATTCGGGTGAACACGTTGCCGCGGACGATGTCGCGAACCGACCGAGAAGCACGGGCCGGAACGTCGTTGGATTTTCCCTCGGCCCTGAGCCTGGCGACCTCCGCCTCGGTCAGCCCGGTGTCCCGCTGAGCATCGGCCTCGATAGACATGCGTGCAGCTTAAACCCGCTCAGCCGAGCCGAGACCACCAGCGATCGTCGTGCAGGGTTCGGGTGCCGTCGATGCGCTGGCCCGGCATCGGCACTGCCACCTGCACACCGACGTCCTGCGCAGCGGCATGCAGCCGCACGATCGGCTCGGACCACGGATGGAAGGCGAGGTTGAACGTGGCCCAGTGAATCGGAACGAAGATGCCCGACGCCGTCAGGTCGATGTGCGCCGTGACTGCTTCCTCGGGATTCATGTGGATGTCCGGCCACCGGGCGTCGTAGGCCCCGACGGGCAGCAGCGTCAGGTCGAAGGGGCCGTAGTTGCTGCCGATCTCGGCGAACTTCGGTGTGTAGCCGGTGTCGCCGCCGAAGAAGACGCGTCGAATCGGACCGGCGAAGGCCCAGGACGCCCACTGCGTCGAGTCCCGGGTCAGACCGCGGCCGGAAAAATGCCGAGCCTCGGTGCACGTGACGGTGAGGCCGCCGATGTTCGTCTGCTCGTCCCAGTCCAGCTCGATGATGCGCTCGTCGGGCACCCGCCACTTACGCAGGTGAGCGCCGATGCCGAGCGGCACGACGAACGGAGCCGACTGTGTACTCGCCAGCTTCTGCACCGTCGCCTTGTCGAGATGGTCGTAATGATCGTGGGAGATCACGATGGCGTCGACCGTCGGTAGGTCGACCAACTCGACCGGCGTCGGATGCAGCCGTGCCGGGCCCACCACCGAGGACGGGGACACCCGGTTGCTCCACACGGGATCGGCGAGGACGCGATAGCCGTCGACCTCGACGAGCACACTCGAGTGGCCGTACCAGGTGACGGCCAGCTCGCCCGCGTCCACCGGCGCGATCGGCGGTGCCAACGGAATCGGGCGTTGCGGCCTGCCCTTGCCGCGTTCGGTGATCAGCGAGACGAACATGTTCTGCTGTCCCTTCTCGCCGCGCCCCGGTACGTAGCTCGAGCTCGGGTCGGAGTTGTGGAACCGGCGATCGCGGTATCGCGGAGACCCGGCGGCATACGGAGTGATGTGCACGCGTCGGGCACCGATGGCCGACGGCAGACCCCACAGCGCACGCGCCAACCAGGCCCCGCTCAGTGCTGCCGTTGCTCCCAGAACGAACTTCGTCTTCGTCACGGCCACCACAGTAGGCGGCGCCGACGTCTTCGCAGCTCACCCGTAGTCTTGCCGTAGAATATTCGCGTCGGTTTTGCTGCTAGAAGGGGAGACATTGAGTACCGAACAGCTCGAATTCCAGGCGGAGACGCGTCAGCTCCTGGATCTGATGGTGCACTCCATCTACTCCAACAAGGACAGCTTTCTCCGTGAACTGATCTCGAACTCCTCGGACGCGCTGGACAAGCTGCGCCTGGAGTCGTACCGCAACAAGGACCTGGACGTCGACGTCTCGGATCTGCACATCGAGATCGACATCGACGCTGCGGCCCGCACGCTGACCATCCGCGACAACGGCATCGGCATGTCGCGCGCCGAGGTCATCGACCTCATCGGCACGCTGGCCAAGTCCGGCACCGCCGAGGTTCGCAAGAAGCTCAAGGAAGCCAAGGACGCGGCCGCCTCCGAAGAACTGATCGGCCAGTTCGGCATCGGCTTCTACTCCACGTTCATGGTGGCCGAGAAGGTCACGCTGCTCACCCGCAAGGCGGGCGAGAGCACGGCCACCCAGTGGGAGTCCACCGGCGAGGGCACCTACGAGATCACCGACGTCGACGACGCCCCGCAGGGTTCGTCGGTGACGCTGGCCCTCAAGCCCGCCGACGAGGAGGACCACCTCCACGACTACTCGTCCGAGCGCAAGATCAAGGAACTGGTCAAGAAGTACTCCGACTTCATCGCCTGGCCCATTCGCATCGACGTCGAGAAGCGCGTCAAGAGTGAAGAAGAGGGCGGCGAGGACACCGTCACGATCGAGACGGAGACGATCAACTCTCAGAAGGCTCTGTGGACCCGCTCCAAGGACGAGGTGTCCGAGGAAGAGTACAAGGAGTTCTACAAGCACGTCAGCCACGCCTGGGACGAGCCGCTCGAGGTCATCCCGTTCAAGGCCGAGGGCACGTTCGAATACCAAGCGCTGCTGTTCATTCCGTCGCAGGCACCGTTCGACCTGTTCATGCGCGAGAGCCAGGCCGGCGTGCACCTGTACGTCAAGCGCGTGTTCATCATGGACGACTCGCAGGAACTGCTGCCCGAGTACCTGCGCTTCGTCAAGGGTGTTGTGGACGCGGCGGACCTCTCGCTCAACGTCTCTCGCGAAATCCTGCAGCAGGACCGGCAGATCCGCGCGATCCGTCGACGCCTGACCAAGAAGGTCCTCTCGACGGTCAAGGAACTGCAGAGCGAGCAGCCCGACAAGTACAAGACGCTGTGGTCGCAGTTCGGCACGGTCCTCAAGGAGGGCCTGATCTCGGATTCGGACAACCGCGAAACCCTCTTGGGCATCTCCTCGTTCGCGTCCACCAACTCCGAGGAGGGGCTCACCACCCTCGCCGAGTACGTGGACCGGATGAAGGACGGCCAGCAGCAGATCTACTACATGACGGGCGAATCCCGTCAGCAGATCGAGAGCTCTCCGCACATGGAGGCCTTCAAGGCTCGCGGGCTCGAGGTGCTGCTGCTCACCGATTCGGTCGACGAGGTGTGGGTCGGCAACGTCACCGACTTCGACGGAAAGTCGTTCCAGTCCATCGCCAAGGGCGAGGTGGACCTCGACACCGAAGAGGAGAAGAAGGAGTCAGAGGCCAAGCGCGAGGAGCAGGACAAGGAGTTCGCCGACCTGCTCACCTGGCTGACCGAGACCCTCGGCGAGGACGTCAAGGAGGTGCGCCTGTCCACCAGGCTCACCACGTCCCCGGCCTGCGTCGTCGGCGACGAGTTCAGCTTCTCCCCGCAGCTCGAGAAGATGTACAAGGCGTCGGGACAATTCGTGCCGACCTCCAAGCGGATCCTCGAACTCAACCCGACCCACGACCTGGTGACGGGACTGAAGAAGGCCCGCGAGGATCGCAGTGACGATCCGCACCTCGCCGAGACCGCCGAATTGCTCTATGCGACGGCCTTGTTGGCCGAAGGCACCGAGCTCAAGGACCCGGCGAAGTTCTCCCGTCTGCTGGCCGAGAGGCTGACGCGGACCATCTGAGTGCCTGCGGCAGTGGTGTGGTTATGTGCCCCAGGCGGCACTTAACCGCGCCACTGCGGCCAAGCAACGAAAGGCCCGACCGTGAGAGAACCTGTTCTTACCGAACGACAAGGCGACGTGGTCGTCTGGACGTTGAACAACCCCCAGGCCCGTAATCCCATCTCCGAGGCGGAGACCATCGACGCCCTCGAGGCCGCGATCGCCGACGCGAACGGGGATCCATCGATCAGGGTTGCCGTCCTGACCGGTGCCGGTTCGGCATTCTCGTCGGGCGGGAACGTCAAGCACATGCGGGACAAGCAGGGAATGTTCGGTGGTAGCCCGGCCGAGTTGCGGCAGGGCTACCGCCACGGCATCCAACGAATCCCGAAGGCGTTGTATCACTGCGAGATTCCCACGATCGCCGCGGTCAACGGCCCTGCCATCGGAGCAGGCTGCGATCTGGCCTTGATGTGCGATCTCCGAATCGCCTCGACCACTGCGACATTCGCCGAGAGTTTCGCCAAGGTGGGCATCATTCCCGGAGACGGTGGGGCGTGGCTGCTCCCCCGGGCCATCGGCATGGCACGGGCGAGCGAAATGGCGTTCACCGGCGAGGCCATCGACGCCGCTACGGCATTGGAATGGGGCCTGGTCTCTCGGGTCGTCGAGCCCGAGGATCTGCTCGACGCTGCCCACACACTGGCTCGGCGTGTGGCGGCCAACCCACCGCAGGTACTGCGTATGACGAAGAAATTGTTGCGCGAGGGCCAGCAGCAGAGTCTGGAATCCTTGCTCGAACTCTCCGCCGCCTATCAGGCCATCGCACACCACACCGAGGATCATTCCGAGGCTGTCGACGCGATGCTCGAGCGTCGCGATCCCGAGTTCCGAGGACGCTGACTCGCCAGGTGAGTGGAAACTCGGGCCCCACTACGAGTTTCCGCTCACCTGCGACGAAGTCGCTACTGCGGGGGCAGGATGTGCTCCCCCGTCTTGTCGGTGCTCAGCGACAGTGAACTGATGTACTGCTTCTCCCCGTTGGGCCCGGGCACGTTGGACGCGATCATGTCGGGTCGCTCGAATTCCATACCGCTGACGTGGCACATCACGAGTGCGTCGGACGGGTTGCCGTGCTCGTCGAACATCGGCAGATCGATGCCGTCGTCGGTACGACGCAGGTAGTACTTGCCCTTGGTTGCCACCGCCAGGATGGGCGGAAGTATCAGTGCCAGAACGAGGGCCACGATCGGCGAGTACGGTTTGATCGCCGGTCCGAATGCCCCGAAGAACACCAGAATCGACAGGATGGCCGACGCCGCCATCGATCCGAAGCCGACCGGATTGATGTTGTAGAGCATGCCACGTCGAAACTCGGGGACCTTGGGTGAGAGCTTCAGGATGTACTTGTTGAAGACGATGTCCGACGCCACCACGGCGATCCACGCGATACCGCAGTTGGCGTAGAAGCCGAGGATGTCGTTGAGGAAGCTGAACATGTTGGCTTCCATCAGGATCAGCGCGATCGCGAGATTGAAGAGCACGAAGACCATGCGCCCCGGGTAGGTCTTGGTGATGCGGGTGTAGGAGTTGGTCCACGCCAGCGACCCGGAATACGCGTTGGTGACGTTGATCTTGATCTGACTGATGACGACCAGGATCACCGCGAGGGTCATGGCGAGCCAGCCCGGCATGAAGTTCTCGTAGATCTCCAGGAACTGGTGCACCGGCTCGTTGGCTATGGTGGATCCGTCGACCACGTTGGCGATCAGGTACACGGCGAGGAACAGTCCGACGACCTGCTTGAGCGCACCGAAGATGACCCAGCCCGGTCCGGCGAGAAGTACTGCGGTCCACCAGCGTCGGGAATTCTCGGGAGTCTTGGGCGGCATGAAACGCAGGTAGTCGATCTGCTCGGCGATCTGCGCGATGAGCGACAGACACACGCCGGCCGCGAGCATCACCGATCCGATGTTGACCCCCTTGCCGTCGGCACCGTCCTGACCGCCGTAGGCGAGGAATTGGCCGACCGAATCGGGATTGCTGAACACGAGGTAGACGAACGGCAGCACCATCAGCACCAGCCACAGCGGAGTGGTCCAGACCTGAAGCTTGGCAAGGGCTTTCATGCCGTAGATGACCAGCGGGATGACCATGATCGTGGACACCGCGTAGCCGATGGGTAACGGGATGCCCAGGCCGAGTTCGAGTCCCTGCGCCATGATCGAGCCTTCGAGCGCGAAGAAGATGAACGTGAACGTCGCGAAGATGACGTTGGTGACGACCGATCCGTAGTATCCGAAACCGCTTCCCCGCGTGATCAGATCGAGGTCGATGTTGTAGCGGGCGGCATAGTAGGCGAGCGGAAGTCCCGTCAGGAAGATCACGACGGCGAACACCAGGATGCCCCAGAGCGCGTTGCCGGTTCCGTAGGAGATTCCGATGTTGGCACCGATGGCGAAGTCCGCGAGATACGCGATGCCGCCGAGCGCTGACGTCGCGACGACACCGGTACCCCACTTGCGGTAGCTACGCGGCGCGAAGCGCAGCGTGTAGTCCTCGAGCGTCTCTTTCAGCGCGGTGTCTGTCGGCGCAGGCTGTACGGCGGTCATGGTTCAACAACGTAGAACCGCCACGTTGCCGCTATGTCTTGGAAAGATGTAGCTACGGTTACTCAGTCCGGCGATTCGGACATTCGACCCCGGAGTCCCGCCGGCGAGGTTTGTCAGGCGACTGCGCGCGCCGCCAGCAGCGAGAAGTTCGACAGCTCGGCGCGCAGCATGTTCATCGCGCGATGCTGGGCCACTCGCACGGCTCCGGCCGTCATTCCGAGTGCTTCGCCGGTCTGCGGTGCCGTCATTCCCCACACGACTCGCATCAGGATGATCTTGCGGTACTTCGTCGGCAGGGTGTCCATCAATGCCTGGGTGTGGCTACGCAGTTCGTCGCCGAGCGCCAGCTGCTCCGGCCCGGCATCGGTGGACTGCTCCTCCGGCATCTCGTCGATCGAGAACGACTGTCGCAGAACCGATTTACGACCTGCGTCGGCCAGCTTGTGCGCGGCGATCCCGTACACGAACGCCATGAAGGGCTTCCCCATGTCGCGGTACTTGGGAATGGCGGTGACCAGTGCGAGGCAGACCTCCTGCACCACATCGTCCGCGGCGACGTCGAGATTCCCGATGCGAGCTGCGCAGTATCGGCGAACCGGTGGCTGGATCAACACCAGCACCTGTTCGAGAGCGAGTCGATCTCCCGCAACGGCGCGGGGCACAACGTCCTCGAGCCTGTCCATGCCGAAACTCATGGCCGATCTCCTCACTGGCAACGCGCGTCCTCTCCTGAACGCTCACCAGTACTTCGGTGCCGATTCCCACCCGGCTTGGTCCGAACGGGTACCACACCGAACAAAAATTGTGATTCAGGTAACACGGTGTGTCGACGAAGCGAAGTACCGGACAACACCGTCGTCGCAGCACGTGACACTCACACCCGCGGAGCGCCCATGATCACCAGCGAGCAGAGCCATCAGGTCGGTCGCCGCAGCACCGTCGCTGCCGGCGACGGCACCGCTCTGGCGGTTCGCGAGTTCGGGCATCCGAATGCACCGCTGACCGCGGTGTTCGTGCACGGACACTGCCTGCGGATGCAGTCGTGGACCGACCTGCGTGAGCAGGTGGAGCACGCCTGGGGAGACGACGTGCGGATCGTGATGTACGACCACCGCGGGCACGGGGAATCGAGTGCGGCCGCGCCGGAGAGTTGCACCATCGACCGACTCGGCGAGGATCTGGCCGACGTCATCCGTGCTGTGGTCCCGTCGGGACCGTTCGTCGTCGTCGGCCATTCGATGGGGGGAATGACGGCGCTCTCCTACGCCCGTCAGAACCCGGAGGCCATCGGCACGCGCCTGGTCGGAGTCGGTTTGATCGCGACGTCGGCGGGTGGAATCACCGACGACGGACTCGGCAGTGCCCTCGCGCATCCCGCGGTGTCGGTGTTCCAGGCCGCTGTTCGACGCGCCCCTCGACTGATGTCGGGTGCCAAGAGACTCAGTCGCGGCGTATGGGCACCCATCGTCAGGACTGCGGGATGCGGATCCCGAAGAGTCGGTCCGAGGGTGGTGACGCTGGCGACGGCAATGCTGGGCGAGACGTCCATCGTGACGCTGGCCGGCTTCCTCGGGGCATTCCGAGGTCTGGACGAGGTGGCCGGCCTGGCTGCTCTCGCCTCGATCCCCACCCTGGTGTTGTGCGGCTCGGACGACCTGATGACACCGATGCGTCACTCGGAAACCATTGCCGAACATCTGCCCGACGCTCGCCTGGTGTGCGTCGCGGAGGCCGGGCACATGGTGATCCTGGAACGGGCCCGCGAAGTGGCCGATGCCGTCGTCGAACTCGTGACGGCGGCTCGCCGTGCACACGTGCGAGATCTCGCGCTGGCTCGCTAGCGACAAGAACCTGCCGACGACTGTGGCCCGCAACGGAGGATCCGATGCGGGCCACAGCACTGCTGTACGAGAGTTACTTCTTGACGGCGGGAGGAGCGTTGAGGAGCTGGATGAACTGCCCTGCGTTGCCGGCGATGGCACCGAGACCACCGATGGCGGTTCCGGCGAGCGAAGCACCCGAGCCGAGAAGCAGTGCGCCGCCGACGCATCCGGCTACCGGTGCTGCACCGAAGAGCAGCAGGGCAGGCGCGGAGACGGTGCCGGCGGCGATGGCTCCGAGGAAGCAACCGGTGACCAGACCGGTTGCGGCTCCGAGGAATCCACCGACCGAAGCGGACAGGCTGATGTTGTCCTTGACGCCGGAGACTGCGGCGGGCAGGTCGACCTGCTGCAGACCCGGGAGAGAGGCGGAGACCGGGGTTGCCGCGGCAGGTGAGGCGTCGGCGGTCAGGGTGGCGTGGTTTCCGTCGATGACGGCTGCGACGGGGTGCGAGAAGCCGTCTGCGGCAATGGCCAACGGCACCGAGTCGACCAGCACACCGTTGGCGTCGCGGACGACGAGGTGGTTGTCCTCGTTGCTCAGGGTGCCGGCCGTCGTGTCGACGAGGACCTGGTTGCCGGCCTGGGTGACGTTCCACCCGACGGCAGCGGCGGGAGCCGGTGCCGGATCCGCGTAGGCGGTGCCCATGGCGGTCGTCATCGCTGCAATGACCAATGCGGACGTTGCCGCGAATCGAGTCAGCTTCATGTTCCTCAGTCTTTCGTCGTGTCCATCACTCGATGCGAGCAGCGAAAAACTATGGGTGGAACACGCGGGTCAGGAGAACCGAAGATGAACGATCGGGGTCGAACCGAACAACGATTGCGCGCATCGACTCATAAGGGACAGAACGGCTTTCGAAGTCCAAACCGTTCGTAAACGACACGCGCGGGTTGTCTCTACTTACCGAAAAGACCCGGCTTGTTGCTGCCTCCGTGGCTCACCCCGAAGTCGTAGGCGGACTCGGCGTGCTCGTGCTCGTCGAGACCGTCGGCTTCGTGTTGCGCGTCGGCGCGCACTCCCATGACAGCCTTGATCGCGAACGCGATGCCGGTGGTGACGACGGCGCAGTAGGCGAACACCGCAGCCACCGCGACCGCCTGTACGCACAGCTGGTGCAGCCCGCCGCCGTACAACAGACCGTCCACGCCTGCCGGCATCTGCGCACTGGCCACGAGTCCGATCATCAGCGTGCCGACGATGCCGCCGACGAGATGCACACCGACGACATCGAGCGAATCGTCGTAGCCGAAGCGGTATTTGAGGCCGATGGCCAGGGCACACAGCGCACCCGACGCGATGCCGATCGCCGCGGCGCCGATGGGGGTGACCGCCGTGCACGAGGGTGTGATGGCCACCAACCCGGCCACGACGCCCGAGGCCGCACCGAACGACGTCGCATGGCCGTCCCGCAGCTTCTCGACCACGAGCCACGCCGCCATGGACATCGCTCCGGTACCCATCGTGTTCACCAGAGCCACCGCGGCGACGCCGTCCGCGGCCAACGACGATCCCGCGTTGAACCCGAACCAACCGAACCACAGCAACCCGGCTCCGAGCATGACGGCCGGAAGGTTGTGCGGGCGCATGGGATCTCGCGGCCAACCACGCCGCTTGCCGACCACGAGCGCGAGAACGAGGCCGGCGACACCGGCGTTGATCTCCACCGCAGTTCCGCCGGCGAAGTCGATGGCACCGAGCTTGTTGGTGATCCACCCACCGAATTCACTGGTGAGCCCGTCGAGCGAGAACACCCAGTGCGCCACCGGAAAGTAGGCGAGTGTGGACCACAGCGCCGCGAACAGTACCCAGGGTACGAATCGCATTCGGTCTGCGACGGCACCGGAGATCAGCGCCACCGTCACCATCGCGAATCCCGCCTGGAACGCCGCGAACACCAGTGCTGGAACGGTTCCCACCAACGGAATCGACACCGTCCCTGCGGCCGAGGTGTACACACCACCCAGCAGACCCTCGAAACCGGCGAACTGCAACGGGTTTCCGATCCACCCGCCGATCACGTTGTCGCCGAACACCATCGAGAATCCGAACGCCAACCACAGCAGCCACACCACTGCGATCGCCGACAAACTCATCATCATCATGTTCAGCACACTCTTCGAGCGCACCATGCCGCCGTAGAAGAAGGCCAGGCCGGGAGTCATCAACAGCACCAGCGCGGTACTGGTCAGCAGCCACGCCGTATCGCCCGCATCGGGCGCGCCGACGATCACCTGCCCACGAACTTCGGCTTGCGCTTCTCGGATCGTGCGCGGCGCGCTTCTTTCATGTCCTCGCTGCTCCACGCGGCCTCGAACGCAGCGACCTGCTCCGGCGTCGGAACATCCTGTGCTCCATCGTCGTTGAAGACGAGCTTGAGGTGACGCAACGCCAAAGGAGCGAGTTCGGTGATCGACTGCGCCCACTGTATCGCGACGTCCAGGTCGCCGAGCTTGTTCGCCAGCCCGCAGGTGAACGCCTGCTCGGTGTACACCCGCTCACCGCCGAGCAGGATGGTGCGCGCAACACCTCCGCCCGCGAGCGAGGCCAACCGCCGGATGGTCCAGTTGCTCACCGCGATGCCGAGCCGGGTCGACGGTATTTCGAAGAAGCTGCCCGGCGCAACGACTCGCAGATCGCACGCGACAGCCAACTGTGTGCCGGCACCGACGGCCGGTCCGTTCACCGCGGCCACGACCGGAATCGAGGTCCGCTGGATTGCCGTCAGCATCTCTTCGAGGATCTGCCCGAAGTGCTCGGGAAACGCGTCCCCCGTCAGGTCTGCACCCGCACAGAAGCTGGTGCCCTGGCCGGTGACGACCACGACCCGCGCGCCGTCACGCTCGGCTTGTTCGACTCCGCGATGCACCGCCAGGCACAACTCGGAGTTCAACGCGTTCCGTCGATCCGGCCGCTGCAGTTCGAGGGTGACGACGTCGCCGTCACGAGAGAGTCCGATCACGAGAGCAGAGGTTACCCACCAGTACAGAAAATGACAGTGCGGGGCCTGATCTACTGGTCTCCATGATCGACACTCGGGTCGCCGTCATCGGCGCCGGCCAAGCCGGACTCTCGGCCGGTTATCACCTGCACCGCACCGGACTCACCGCAGGCGAGGGCTTCGTGATGTTGGATCGCTCCCCCGGGCCGGGCGGCGCATGGCAGTTCCGCTGGCCCTCGTTGACGCTGAGCACCGTCAACGGCGTCCACGACCTGCCCGGTATGGCCTTCGCGGACACGCTCGGAGACGAGCCGGCCGAGACCATCGCCGCCGCCGACGCCGTCCCCCGGTATTACCGCGAGTACGAGGAACGCTTCGAACTGCATGTTCGACGCCCCGTCACGGTGACCGTCGTGTGCGATCGGGAACCCCGATTCCGTGTCGAAGCCGGCGAGACCGTCGTCATGGCCGAGGGGCTGATCAATGCGACCGGCACGTGGGAGAAGCCGTTCGTTCCGCACTACGACGGAGCCGAGACCTTTGCAGGCAGGCAACTGCACACCAAGGACTATCGGACGGCCGACGAGTTCGCAGGCAAGCACGTCGTCGTCGTGGGCGGCGGCATCTCGGCCGTCCAACTGCTCGACGAGATCTCGCAGGTCACGTCCACGACATGGGTGACGCGTCGACCACCGGTGTTCCGGGACAGCGAATTCGATCACGATGCCGGCCGCAAGGCCGTCGCCATGGTCGAGGAACGTGTGCGGGCGGGCCTGCCACCCGGCTCGGTCGTCTCGGTGACCGGACTGCTGCTGACGCCGTCGTTGGCTGCCGCCCAGAAACGCGGGGCTCTGGAACGCAAGCCGATGTTCTCGTCCATCACGGAAGATTCCGTTGTGTGGGAGGACGGGTCGACTCAGCACGCCGATGTGATTCTGTGGGCCACCGGATTTCGGAGCGCCCTCGACCACCTCGCTCCGCTGCGTCTGCGCGGACACGGCGGCGGAATCGTCATGGACGGCAGGCTCACCACCCGCGTGGCCGCGAACCATCGCGTACACCTGCTCGGCTACGGGCCGTCCGCCAGCACGATCGGGGCGAACCGAGCCGGGCGAGCCGCGGTGACCGAACTGCTCGAGACCCTGGACTAACCCAGCCGCTCGGTCACGAATTTCGCCAGCGCGCCCAGTCGCGCCCGGCTCGGCATGGAGGTCGGAACACCCAACGCGTCCAACGGTGCCGACGTCACCGGCCCCACGCAGATCGCGGCGACGGGGCCTCGAAGCGCGTCGAGGAAGGCGTCGAGCATGCCGTTGTCCTTGGCGGTCGAGAGCAGGGACGCGACCGCGGGGGCGCTGGTGAACGTCACCGCGTCCACCCGATTCTCGATGATCTGTTCCAACAGGTCGACCAGTGGAGCCTGATCCGCGGGGCGAATCCAGCGGTACACCGGGATCGGTCGGACATGCGCGCCGAGTTCGGTCAGCGCATCACTGAGGTGAATGGTCGGCTCCCACTCGGTGATCACCCCGTGCAGCTGAACTGCGATGTCCACCCCGGCAACACCCTCGGCCTCGAGATGATCGGAGACTTCCTGCGAGGCCTCGGTGGCCGGCGACCACTCCTCGCGGAGCCCCGTGCCACGAATTGCCCCGCGCGCCTTGGGACCTCGGGCAAGGATTCGCGTGTGACCAAGCGCTGTCACGAGTTCTTCGCGCATACCCCAGTCGGCGGCCGCGTCGAGCCAGCCCCGGAAACCGATGCCGGTACTGATCACGACGATCTGCGGTGGGCGTTCGACGATGCCCTCGGTGGCGGACCTCAGATCGGAGTCGTCGATCAGGGGCAGAACGTGAATCGCCGCGGCGTGAACGATGTTCGCGCCGCGGCGTTCGAGCATGGTGGCCAGTTCGTCTGCACGTCGCTCGGCAGTGAGGGCAACGGTCTTGCCTGCGAGCGAATCGGACATGGGTACAGACTAGGCCCCCGGTGTCAGCTGCTGAACTTGTCCGGGTCCGGGCCGGTGCGGCCGTCTGCGGAGTCCAGCGCGTTGATCTGCTGAATCTCGTCGTTGCTGAGCTCGAAGCCGAACACGTCGAAGTTGCTGGCGATGCGCTTCGGGGTCACCGACTTGGGGATCACCACGTTGCCGAGCTGAATGTGCCAGCGCAGGATGACCTGGGCCGGGGTCACGCCGTGCGCGTCACCGATCTTCGCGAACACCGGCTCGTCGAGAATGGTGCCCGAGCCGAGCGGGCTCCAGGCCTCGGTGGCAATGCCCTTCGAGGTGTGGAAGGCGCGCAACTCCTCCTGGACGAACCGCGGGTGCAGCTCGACCTGGTTGATCGACGGCACCTCGTGGACGGCATCCATCAGCTTCTCCAGGGTGGGGATGGTGAAGTTGGAGACGCCGATGGAGCCGATGCGGCCGTCCGCCTTGAGCTTCTGGAAAGCCTTGAAGGTATCGATGTACTTGTCGCGATCGAGCTGCTGCCAGTGAATGAGGTACAGGTCGAGGTACTCGAGTCCGAGGCGATCCATGCTCGCGTCGAATGCCTTCAGAGTGGAGTCGTAGCCCTGATCGTCGTTCCACAGCTTGGTGGTGATGAACAGCTCGTCACGGGCGATGCCGGACTCTGCGATTGCGCGGCCGGTGCCGGTCTCGTTCTCGTACACCTTGGCGGTGTCGATGCTGCGGTAGCCGACCTTCAGCGCCTCGGTCACTGCGGCCTGCGCACCGTCGTCGGGCACCTGCCACACACCGAACCCCAGCTGGGGAATGGACGTGCCGTCGTTGAGCACGATGGTCGGGACAGTACTGGTCTCGGCTGAATACGTCATACGAATGGCAACGGTGGGTGGGGTGGTGTTGTTCCCGCCCCTTAGTGTTTCGGTGTGACCGCAACGCTTCGTATCGATGATCTCGCCGCTTTTCACGGCGATCGAACCCTGTTCTCCGGACTCGATCTGACGGTTGCCGAGGGTGATGTGATCGGGCTCGTCGGAGCGAACGGTGCAGGCAAGTCGACGTTGTTGACCCTGCTCGCGGGGGTGGGGACGGCCGATCACGAGGGCGAGATCTACACCAGCCCGCCCGACGCGACCGTCGGATATCTGGCGCAGGAGCCCGAGCGGATCGCCGGGGAGACGGTGCTGGACTTCCTCGGTCGACGTACCGGGGTCACGGCGGCCGAAGCCTCCATGAACGCAGCCGCCGAGGCGTTGGGCTCGAGTGACGAGGACCTCTACACCCCCGCGTTGGAGAAGTGGCTGGCACTCGGCGGCGCGGATCTGGCGGAGCGCACGGCGAAGGTTCTCGCGGATCTCGGTCTGGATGTCGACGGGTCTGCGCTGATGACGGCGCTGTCGGGTGGGCAGGCTGCCCGCGCGGGGCTCGCCGCGATTCTGCTCGCTCGCTACGACATCCTGCTGCTCGACGAGCCCACCAACGACCTCGATCTGGCGGGACTCGAGCAACTGGAGCAGTTCGTCGTCGCGACGCGGGCGGCGATCGTCGTCGTCAGTCACGATCGTGAATTCCTGGCGCGGACGGTGACGGGAATAGTGGAACTCGATCGGGCGCAGCGGCGCATCGATGTGTACGACGGCAGCTACCAGTCCTATCTGGCGGAACGGGAGATTGCGCGCCAGCACGCCAGGGAAAAGTACGACGAGTTCGCAGACACCAAGTCCGCGTTGGAGTCTCGGGCGCAGATGCAGCGGAACTGGATGGAGTCGGGGGTGCGCAATGCACGCCGGAAGGCCACCGACAACGACAAGATCGCCCGCAAGACCCGCGCCGAGTCGACCGAGAAGCAAGCCGCGAAAGCCCGTCAGACCCAGCGGCGCATCGAGCGACTCGAGGTGGTCGAGGAGCCGCGCAAGGAGTGGGAGCTGCGGATGGAGATTGCGGCGGCTCCACGCAGTGGCACTGTCGTCGCAGTTCTGGGCGGTGCCATTGTCCGGCGATCCGGGCTCACCTTCGGCCCGGTGACGACGCAGATCGAGTGGGGCGATCGAATTCTGATCACGGGGCCCAACGGCTCCGGCAAGACGACGTTGCTGTCGGTACTACTGGGCCGGTTGGACCCGGACGAGGGCTCGGCATCGTTGGGTTCGGGTGTGGCGGTCGGTGAAATCGATCAGGCACGAGCATATTTCGTCGGCGAGGGAACAGTGTCCGACGCCTTGAGCGCGGCCGTTCCCGAGTGGCCCGACGCCGAGGTCCGCACACTGTTGGCCAAATTCGGGCTACGCGGCGACGATGCACTGCGGCCGGCGTCGTCTCTCTCGCCCGGTGAGCGAACCCGCGCGGCACTCGCGCTGCTGCAGGCCCGCGGCGTCAACCTGCTGGTACTCGACGAGCCGACCAACCACCTCGATCTACCTGCCATCGAACAACTCGAACGTGCGATGGAGAACTTCGAGGGAACACTGCTGCTGGTCACCCACGACCGCAGAATGCTCGACACGGTCCGCAGCACAAGACACTGGACGATGAACGACGGGCAGCTGTCGGAACTGTAGACGCGGGGAGTCGAAATCGGGTGCAGCTGACCGCGGTGAGCGCGGTCAGCTGCACCCGATTTTCATCAACTGAGCAGAATTTCGTTGACCTCGAGTGCCGGATGCATCGGCAGCCCGTGGTGGGTGGCGTTCTCGAGCAGCACCGTCCTCGCCGTCGGCAGGACAGCATGCACAGCCGATTCGACACGAGCCGCGTTGTGCACCTTCGCCTTCCCCGCCAGGACCACAGTGGTGCGCACATCGAAGTTCTCGAATTCAGCAGGCTTCGGCCGCTTCGGAACGATGGTCTTTGCCGTCGGGAAATGTGCGGCCCCGAGCGCGAGGACGTCGAGCCAGTCGGAATCCATTTCCAGGCCATCGGTCTCCCACGCGACGAAGCGGCGCTGCCGGTTTTCGTTGGGCCGCAGCAGTATCGGTAGCGCATGCAGCAGGTACCGCGGGCTCATGGAGCCGAAGCAGGAATTGGGATCGAGGAGTGTGAGTGCGTCGACGCGGCTTTCGCTGCGCAGAGAGAACGCCAGGGCGATCATCGCGCCGTATGAATGTCCGCAGAGTGCCGCAGTTCGAAGGTCCAGTGCATCGAGAACCGCCGTCACCCAGTTCAGCAGCTCGTCCACGGAGTCGATGGACTGTTTTCCGGGAACGCTGCGCCCGACGTCGCCCATGAGGTCGACCCCGTACACCCGATAGTGCTGCGAGAGTGACTCGACGTTGGCGAACCACACGGTGGACGTCGCACCCGCCCCCGGTAGCAGGACCAGCGCCGGGCCGTCGGCGGGTCCGCAGGCGTTGATTCGCGTGGTGCCGTGCACCGTCTTCACGTCGATGGCGTGGGTATCTGCGGGCCACTTCAGCAGCACCCGGTCGTAGGCGGAGAAGAATTCGTCCAGCGACATTACAACCCTCTACTCTCTCGATGATCGAGATAGTAGACAATAGAGAGACCGCTCGTCCAGCATCTCCCGAGGGATCAGCACATGACCGAACCTGTCGCCGCCGTGCATCAGCTGCGAGCACTCACCGTCGAGCTCGATCTCCTCGGCGCAGGCTTCGCCCAGAAGCACTCACTTCACCCGACCGACATCCGCGCGCTGATCTGCCTGCTGGATGCAGACCGAGCCGGAACGCGTGCCACACCCGGCTGGCTCGGCGCGCAACTGGGTTTGGAATCCGCGTCCGTTACCGCCCTGATCGATCGAATGGCCAAGCACGAGTTGGTATCGCGTGAACCCGACCCAGCTGATCGGCGGCGCGTACTCCTGCACGTCACCGCACACGCAGCCGAACTCGGCACGACGTTCTTCGGCCCCGTCATCGGTCGGGCGGTCGACGAGCTCGCACGCTTCACTCCCGATCAGCGGGCAACGATCGACGAGTTTCTGACGACGATGCGCGCCATCGTCGCCGACGCCCGGGACCAACAGGCAACGTAGTCAACGGAAGCAATCTGTTATTAACCGTTGACAGATCGTTGGGTTTATACAACACTTCATTGTCATGAGCCCCGTCAAGCGCGGTACCGCGCTCCCGATCTTCAACAGGGTGGGTGTTCTGCGGGCAGAACGGAAGATGAGCCGCGCGCAACTGGCCGAACTCGTCGAAGTCAACCCCCAGACAGTGGGTGCCCTCGAACGAGGCGACCACTACCCGAGCCTCGACCTTGCGATGCGCATCTGCGACGTCTTCGATCTGCCGATCGAAGCAGTGTTCTCACGCACCGAACTCGGACCACTCTCCGCCGAACTCTTCCGAAGGGAGAAGGATCGATGAACACGCACAGTCCCAGCATCTTCAGTAGATATCAGGAAGCCCGGACGAAAGTGTTTCTGGAGAACGAAAAGACCTATGCGAACTGGCTGCCGGGATTGCGAGTCCAGAAACGCCGCCGAGCCTTCGTCACCATCCTCCTGGTGCTGCTCGCAGCTTCCGCGGGCTTCGCACTGTCGGACCCGCTGTTCGAGTGGGCGATCGGATTCTGGGGAATCTGCTACATCGTGTTCGCGTTCGCGACCATCGTCCTCGGCATCGTGTCCAATCGGCGCGCCGAAGCACCGGTGGAAGCGCTCGACGAGCTCGAAGTCCAGCTCCGCAACCAGGCCCGATCCATCGGCCTGACGGTTACTCAGGTGTTGGGCACCGCTGCCGCGGCGTACCTGTTCCTCGGATCGATTTTCGGGGCAACGAATCTCGGGATCTCCGGCGGCGCACTGATGCTGACCGCTTTGAGCACTGGAGGTGCTACTCCCGCAATGCTTCTCGCATGGACCACTCCCGACCCCGACCCCGAGGACGGCTGACAATGAGCGAACGACCCGACATCCTCACCCGCTATCAGGCCTATCGCACGCGGCGATTTCTCGAGAACGACGCCAAGACAAGGCACTGGCTGCCCGCCTGGCGGACACAGCATCGACGTCGAATCCTCGTTGTCGCGCTGTCCGTCGTTCTCTTCTCCTTCTTCGTCATCAGCATTACCAGCCTCTTCGTCGAGTGGGCAGCAATCGCATGGATACCGGCCGTTCTGCTGTTCCTTCCGATCTGGACGGCGCTGCAGACGGTCTCCGGAAGGCACGGCGACGCTCCGGTCGGAGCACTGGACGAGTGGGAAGTACAGCAACGCAACGAGGCTCGCTCCATCGGCCTCACCATCACGCAGACCCTTGTGATGGCGGCAGCGTTCGCGTCCATCTTCCTGTCGACGGCCAACGACGAAATGCCTCGCCTCGCCTACGCGGGTGGCGGCTGGACTCTCGCGGCATTGTTGGCCGGCATCTGCTCCCCCGCAATGATTCTCGCCTGGATCACCCCCGACCCCGAACTCGAAGACCCCGAAGATTTCGACCCGAAGTAACGACCGAAAGGGCACCATGAGCACCCTCACGATCGACTCCGTTTCCAAGAAGTACGGCGACAAGATCGCCCTGGACAACCTCAGCTTCGACGTCCGGCCCGGCGAGCTGTTCGGCTTCGTCGGCAGCAACGGTGCTGGCAAGACCACCACGATGCGCATCGCGCTCGGAGTCTTGTCGGCGGATTCCGGCCAGGTTCTGTTGGGCGGCAAGCCCGTCGACCTCGATGTTCGTCGCACCATCGGCTACATGCCCGAGGAGCGCGGCCTGTATCCCAAGATGAAGGTCGGCCCGCAGTTGGCGTACATGGCCGAACTGCACGGCCTGTCGTCCAAGGACGCGAAGGCTGCGGTGATCCGCTGGACCGAACGCCTCGGCATCGATCAGCGCGTCAACGACACAGTCGACGCGCTGAGCCTGGGCAACCAGCAGCGGGTGCAGTTGGCGGCCGCGCTGGTGCACGACCCCGCGGTTCTCGTGTTGGACGAGCCATTCTCCGGTCTCGACCCCATCGCCGTCGACGTGATGAGCGAGGTGCTGCGCGAAAAGGCCGCTGCCGGAGTACCGGTGGTGTTCTCGAGTCACCAGCTCGACCTGGTGCAACGTCTGTGCGATCGCGTCGGCATCATCGCCGCCGGCTCGATGAAGGCCGTCGGTACCGTCGACGAGCTACGCGGATCGGGAGATGCGCAACTGCGCGTCCATGCACCGCACGCGGCACCCGGATGGGCGTCGGGCATCGCCGGGGTGAGCACCCTCGGCCACAGCGACGGCGTCACAGTCCTGGGCTTGGCACCCGGGGCCGACGATCAAGAAGTCCTCCGAGCCGCACTGGTGACCGGTCCGGTACACGACTTCTCCATCCAGAAACCTTCCCTGAGCGACCTGTTCCGAGAGGCGGTAGTGGCATGAGCTCCCAACTGAACTCATTCAGCGCAGTGTCTTTGATAGCCAAGCGCGAGTTCACCGTTCAGGTGATGAAGAAGAGCTTCGTCATCAGCAACGTGATCATTCTCGCCGTCATCGTCGGCGGCATCATCGCGTTCTCGATCTTCTCCGGCAGCGGCGACGAAGAGCGCGACGTCGTCGGCATTGCCGGAGACCAATCCATCGCGGCCGTGGTGGAAGCAACCGGGGACGCCGTCGGATCTCCGGTCGAGGTGCGCGAAGTCGCCGACGCGGCAGCCGCACGCAGCGGCGTCGAATCCGGGGATCTCGACGTGGCGCTGGTTCCGGACGGAACCGCGGGTGCGTACACCGCCGTCACCGAGTCCGATCTGACCGGAACGTTGAGGGCCGTCGTCGAAGGTAGTGTCGCGACGCAGGCAACGAATACTGCACTGGCGCAACAAGGTGTCGATCAGAACGAACTCGGGGCAGCGACGAGTGCCGCGACGGTCACCGTCGACGCGATCGATCCGCCGGATCCCGAGGCCGGGCAGCGGACCGCTCTGGCGCTGTCCGCAGTGTTCCTGCTGTATGCCCAGATCATCGGCTTCGGCATGTACGTCGCGATGGGCGTCGTCGAGGAAAAGTCCTCACGCGTGGTCGAACTGTTGCTCTCCACCGTCCGCCCCCTGCAGTTGCTGTGGGGAAAGATTCTCGGTATCGGTGCGGTCGGCATTCTGCAGCTCGCCCTGTACGGAATAGCCGGTGTAGGAGCAGGATTGGGCACAGGCGTCCTGACGGTCACCGGTGCCGCGGTGAGCGTCTTCGCGGCAACGCTGGCGTGGTTCATCTTGGGATTCGCCTTCTTCGCGGTGCTCTACGCCGCCGGCGGGTCGATGGTCTCGCGGCAGGAGGACGTCAATTCGACGACCATGCCGCTACTCATCCTGATCATGGCGATGTTCTTCGCGGCCTTCTATTCCGTCAGCGATCCGGAGAGCACCCTGGCCAACACATTGAGCTGGATTCCCCCGTTCTCCGCGATCATGATGCCACTGCGTATCGCAGCCGGGGTGACCTCGCCGGTTCAGATCGTCGGATCGGCAGTCCTGATGATCGTCACCACCGCGATCCTGGCGATGGGTGCAGCGAAGATCTACCAGCGATCCATTCTCCGGATCGGCAAGACCGTCTCGTGGAAGGAAGCGTTTGCTCGCTAGGGTTCGCTGCGTAGGCTCCCCGACATGAGCCCACGGACATCCGCCGCCGAGATTCTCGATTCCGTTCTCGACGGCGGATCGTTCGTGTCCTGGGACTCCGAGCCGGTCGATGTGCACCCCAACGACTCCTATCAGCGCGACCTGGCGAAGGCGCGGGAGAAGAGCGGGGTCGACGAGTCGGTGCTGACGGGCGAGGGCACCATCGACGGCCGGCGGGTGGTGATGATCGCGTGCGAGTTCGCGTTTCTCGCCGGTTCGATCGGCGTTGCTGCGGCCGAGCGCATCACCTCGGCCATCGAGCGCGCCACCGCGGAGGGCCTGCCGCTCATCGCCTCCCCCACCTCCGGCGGCACGCGCATGCAGGAGGGAACGTTGGCTTTTGTGCAGATGGTCAAGATCGCCTCCGCCGTCACCGCACACAAGGCGGCGCACCTGCCGTACCTGGTGTATCTGCGCAACCCCACGACCGGCGGGGTGTTCGCGTCCTGGGGATCGTTGGCGCACGTCACCGTCGCCGAACCCGGTGCGCTCATCGGATTTCTCGGTCCGCGGGTCTATCAGGCGTTGTACGACAAGCCCTTTCCGGACGGGGTGCAGACTGCCGAGAATCTCTACCAGCACGGCGTCATCGATGGCGTAGTGCCGTTGGATCACCTGCGTCACCTACTGATTCGCACACTTCGAGTGATCCTCGACGCCACCGTGTGGCCCGATCTCACCGGCGATGAGCCGGCCGAGATACCGGAGCAGTCTGCCTGGCATTCGGTGCAGTCGTCGCGTCGCGCGGATCGCCCCGGCATTCGGCAGCTCATCGAACACGCTGCCAGCGAACATGTTCCGCTCAGCGGCACCGGTCAGGGCGAGGCCGACACGTCGATTCTGTTGTCGCTGTGCCGAATCCAAGGAGTCTCCTGCGTCCTGTTCGGTAACGACCGAAGCAGCAGCACCGCCACCGCCACCATGGGCCCGGCGGCATTGCGAGAAGCGCGACGCGGCATGCGCCTCGCCGAGGAACTGCGCCTACCGCTGGTGCTGGTGATCGATACCTTCGGCGCGGCACTGTCCAAGGAAGCCGAAGAAGGCGGCCTGGCACCCGAGATCGCCCGCTCGATCTCCGATCTGGTCACCGTCGACACCCCGACCGTCTCGGTGCTGCTCGGTCAAGGAACCGGCGGTGGAGCGCTCGCACTGCTGCCGGCCGATCGCGTACTGTGCGCCCAGAATGCCTGGCTCGCACCACTTCCGCCCGAGGGTGCCAGTGCCATCGTGCACCGCGACACCGCTCACGCTCCGGATATGGCCGAGGCCCAAGGCATCAGGTCGGTCGATCTTCTGCGCGATGGCATCGTCGACGCCATCGTTCCCGAACTCCCCGATGCGGCCGACGAACCCGCATCCTTCTCCGGCCGCATCGCCGACGCCATCGTCCGGGAACTGCATGCGCTGTCCACCGTCGATCCCGCCACCCGGACTCGAAACAGACTCGGTCGTTACCGCAATCTCGGATAGAGCGGCTCCGCCGCATGTGCGCGAGGTGCCTTCGGGTCGTTCCGCAGGCTCCACTCCCGCCTCGACCCCTGCTACGAGACCGGAGTGGAG